>JAQSWS010000042.1 GCA_029266495.1 Rariglobus sp.
ACCGGTGTCGCCGCCCCTTTGTTTGCGCAGCAGCGTGAGATCACCCGCCGTCTGACCCATCAGCTCTCCCCGGTCGACGAGCGCATCCAGCACTTTCTTAACACTTACCTCTCCGAGACCGGCCCCGCGCCCCGCCTGCCTGCGCGCACCTTCGAGCTCGATCAGCCCGGGCTCGCCCGCGAGCTCTCTCTGCCGGCCAATGGCGATACTGTTGATTCGCCGCTCTTGAAGAGTTTCCGCCTCCATAACGGCGTCCTTCACAATCCCGCCAGCGATCGTCGCACCACGCAGGGTGTTTTCCATATCGCCGAAGGCGGGCTGCCCGTGCCCGACGACAAGCTCTCCGTGCCGAAAGTCACGTTCTCGCGCATGCTCGATCTGGCGCTCCGCCATCCCGCCGAACTGCTTCGTCTGCCCTACACCGCAGGCCAGGCCGTTCCCGCCGAGTGCATCGTCTCGCTCCTGCTCCGTCCGCTCGTCGTGCCCGCCGTCTCCGGCTTCATCGGCGAAAAACGCATGGAGATCCGCTTCTTCGCGCCGGGCTCGCTCGTGTCCAATCTCGATTTCATCGAGAACATCTTCGGGAATGCCGGTGATCCCTACCTGGCCGAAAACGACGCCGGCCTCGATGTCGATGGCTGGACCGGCCACACCGGCTGCGTGATTCTCGCCCCGCACCTGGTCGGCGTGCGCAAACATTTGGTCGGCCTTCCGCATTGGGACCTCGCGACGCCGCGTCAGCGCCGCGACGGCATGTGCTGGAAGACCGAGGACGAACTCTACAACGGAGGCAGCGCGTTCAAGCTCTGCGCCCGCGATACCCGCGGCATCATGGTCACCCTCATCGCCGACAATTACTACGGCTACTGCAAGAAAGAGGTGAAGACCCAGATCAGCTATGCGGCCAACCTCTATGGCATCGCCGAGGAGGAACACGCCGGCGGCGCCCTGGTGTTCCCCAGCTACGACTTGGGCGAGGATTTCAGCGGCTATTCGGAAAACGGCGGCGACTACACCATCGCCGCGGTGCTTGCACGCGATCCCGCGGAATGGACCGTCCAGCCGGAGGGCCATGCCATCGCCGTCAAGGACACCGACACGGTCCTGGTTCCCGAGGCCACCCACTTCGATCTTCGCAAGCAGCGCATTTCCTGGACGGCCGGGGACGGCGCCGCCCGTCAGATCAAGCTGCTGGCCGGCAAAACCTACGTGCGACCCAGCGGCTACCGTGTCCACATGGAGCCCGTCCGCGGCGAACCCGGCCAGTGGCGCCTTGTCGGCACCGTCGCCGAAACCACGCTGTGCCACAAGCCCTGCACCGTCTCCGGTGGCGGCAAATCGGAAATCTCCAAGGCGATCTCCGACGCGATTCTCCCGGGCCATGTCTTTCTCGCCGATTTCGATCGCGACTTCGACAACGTCACCGCGCTCCTTGCCCGCGATTACTCGGATCGCTTCCGCGACCCCGCCCGGGCCGGCACCGACAAGCGTCCGATTCTCAGCCCCGAGCGCACGCTCGGCAGCGTGATCAAGCTCCTCACTCCCTCGCGCCGTGACTACACCGACGCCTACAACGGCTGGCTCAACGCCATTCCCCGCCACGTCAAGGAACTCGTCTTCGTCGTGAAGCGTTTTCACAAGGCCGAGTGGGGTGCCGCCTGGCGCGACCACTTCTCGGTCGACACCATCAACGGGCGCCCCGGCTACGAGCTGAAACTCGACGGTCGCAAGCTGGTCGTGAACACCCTGCGCGTCGGTTACGAAGAAGACGGCTCCTGGCGCGTCTTCGGACTTCGTCACGACTTCCATCCCGCCGCCAAGGTGCAGATGGAGGACGACATCACGGCCTCGGTCGTCGCCCCCGCCGGCTCGGTGAACGTGGGGGGCGGCAGCTCAAGTCCGACTCCGCCGCATTCCCTCAAGTTCGTCCAGAACTGCGAGGCCCGCCTCTTCCAGCGTCCCGATGACGCCATTCATCGCGGTTATGACAAGCAGGCCGAGGCCGACATTTCGACGCCCGGCACCTTCCTCTCCAACTACGAGCCGCTCACCGCCGGTGACGCGCGCGCGTTCATTGAGGATGCGGTTGGTTTCTCCGCCTACACCCCGCCGATGCAGGATCTCGTTCGCAAGGCCGCGACGACCACCGGCTCGCCCGCCTATTTCGTATCGAGCGCGCATCCACGCATCGTCGGGGGCAAGCCCTCGAAAAACCCGCGCTACCTGCAGCTTCGTCCCGACGTGGCCAATCCCAAGGCGACCGCGCTGGCCCACCTCGGTTTGCGTTTGCACCGCCGTCTGCCCTCCGCCGCGCCCGTGCTCACGCCGGTCAACGTGGTTGTTCCCGGACGTCGTAACAACCCGCCCGAACCCGGTGTGCGCGCGCTCTGCTGCTTCAATCCGATCCATTATCTCGAACTGCCCGAACTCTTCATGGAGTTCATCAGCTCGATGACCGGCAAGTCGCCTTCGACGACCGGCGCCGGCAGCGAAGGGGCCCTGACCAAGGGGCCCTTCAACGCGCTCCCGCCCATCATCGACCTTAACGCCGCGCTCGTTTCCTCGATCCTCACCGGCCACGATGTGTTTCTCTCCTCGGCCGGTTGCGTCGGCCCGAAGGTGCGCGTCGACCATGACGTTTCGCTCCTCGTGCCCGAGATCTTCTCGCGCATGAGCAGTCGCGAACGTTCCGCCGCCGCGCTCATTGCCGACGGCTGCTTCGAGCAGCTCCTCGACTTTGAGCATCGCGGCAAGATGGTCTACGCGAGCCGCCTCGGCTATCGCATCACCACGCGTTTCGTCCGCATCTACTTCGGACGCATCTTCCCGCATCCGCATGTCGTCTTCACCGACGAGATGCTTCGCCCCGAGCAGCAGGACATGGATATCTTCGCCGACGGTGTGGACACCATCGTCACGACCCATCAGCGCGTGGCCGAAAGCTACTTCGCCGACGGCAGCATCGAGCTGGCCTGCCCGCCGCTGAAGGCGCTCCTCGAGATCATGGCGAAAGGCAAAACCGCCGGCGGCCACGGGCTCGGCGCCCCCGAGGTGCGCGGTCTGTTCACCCGTGAGCACCTGCTTGGCAGCGACTGGTATCGCGCCCGCCTGGAAGCGAAGCAGAAAACGGAGACCGCTCTCTGGACCCATCACGTCAAGAGCCTGGAAACGGTGCTCGATCAGGACGGCTATTCCGACGTGGCCGCCCGGCTCTCGCTCAAGCCGCGGCTCATTCGCGCCAAGACCGAACTCGCCCGCGTGCAGTCCGCGGAATACCGGAAGTCCCTCGACGGCACGCTCGGGGTGCAGCCGCTGGTCTGACGAGTTCATCCCGGCTCCGACGAACCGCGTCGGGGCCGGTTTGCCGTGTGGAACTGGCGCTTGCGCGGCGTCTTTTCGCACGGGGAAATCGGCCATCGAATATCCTCTTAGCGGAACACGTGTTGTCCTTGACCCCGGTCCATGCCCAGCGATCCCTCCCTACCTCGGAACCGGGCATCTTATTTTAGAAACGGCTGCCGGTTTATTTAAGTGTTCTAGAAATCGAAGTGCTCGGGATCGGGGCCGAAGCGTTGCCGGCGGTCGAGTTGGTCGAGCACGGCGATGTCGGCGGGGCTGAGCTCGAAGTCGAAGAGAGCGGCGTTTTCCGCGATGTGTTTGGGGGAGGAGGAGCGGGGAAGCGTGACGACCTGGTGTTGCAAGTCCCAGTGAAGCACGATTTGCGCGGGAGTTTTTCCGTGCTGCCGGGCGATTTCCACGATCTCGGGCACCTGGGTGACGTGGCCCTGCATGAGCGGGGACCACGCCTGGCGGATGATGCCGCGTTTCCGGCAGGTGGAGGCCAGCGCGGGTTGAAGCAGGTAGGGGTGGAACTCGATTTGGTTGACCATCGGGATGACTCCGATGCCGGGTTGCAGCAATGCGTCGAGGTGATGCGGGAGGTAGTTGCTCACGCCGATGGAGCGGGCCTTGCCCTCATGGTAAAGTTGTTCGAGCGCTTTCCATGCCTCGCGATCCTTGCCGACGATGGGCCAGTGGAGGAGGAGGAGATCGACATAGCTGAGGCCGAGTCGTTCGAGAGAGTCGTGGCAGGCTTGAATGACGGCGGCGCGTCCCTGCCGGATGTCGTCGTTCCAGATTTTGGTGGTGATAAAAATTTCGCTGCGGGGAAGTCCGCTGTCGCGGACGGCCTGGCCCACGCCGCGTTCGTTTTCGTAGATGGCGGCGGTGTCGATGTGGCGGTAACCGACCTTGAGGGCGGTGGTGACCGCGTCCTTCACTTCCGCGCCTTCCTTGAGTTTCCAAGTGCCAAAGCCGAGCAGGGGAATGTGCCGGCCGCTGTTGAGTTGAAGCGTATCGCGGATGTTGAGAGGCATGACGTGCATCGACCTGAGGACGGGCCCGTGGTGCCGGAGACGGCAAAGAAAAACGCCTGCGGGGCGGTGGATTTTGGGCCGGCGGGCCCGAAGGAGTTTCCCCGGGGAGCCGTTGCGGGAAAGTAGATGGGCCGGAGCGGGTTGGGATAATAGCGGCGCTTGGCAGGGCAAGGGGAGGCGGTTAACATGGCCCCAGCCCATGAACCTGGTCGAATACACCCTGCTGGCTTTCGGTTCGCTGTTTGCGATCATGGATCCGATCGCGCTGGTGCCGGCGTTTGTGACCATGACGGCGAGGGATACGCGGGAGGCCCAGATTCGCATGGCACGGCTCGCCTGCGCGGTGGCGGCGGGGGTGATGATTCTGTTTGTCCTGGCGGGGCAGTGGATATTCCGGTTGCTCGGGGTCACGCTGCCGGCGTTTCAGATCGCGGGCAGCGTGCTCCTGTTTCTCATCGCGCTCGACATGTTGTATGCGAAGCGGACGGCCGCGCGTGAGACGACCGAGGAAGTCGAGGCGGGCGCGGCCAAGGACGACATTGCGATCACGCCGCTGGGTGTGCCGATGCTGGCGGGGCCCGGGGCGATTTCCGCCGTGTTGATCTTGCGCGCGCAGGCGCAGGGGTGGGCGCAGCATGTTTCGCTGGTGGTCTGCATCGGGCTCGTGTGCTTCCTCGGCTATCTCATCCTGCGCTTCGCGGCGCTGGGCGTGCAGCGGGTGAATCCTTTGTTCCTTACACTGACCGCGCGTTTGATGGGGCTGCTGCTGGCGGCGGTGGCGGTGCAGTTCGTCTTGAACGCGCTGCGCCAGCTGGGCGTGCCGCTGCTGTTTTAACCGGCCACGACCGGGGCCGGCGTGTCGTGAAGGGATTCAGCGAGGGCGTTTACGCGGGTCACGGTTTGCACGAAAGGCTCGTAGGGTTTTCCGTCGATCGTGAGGAGGCCGTAGTTGGAGTTTTCACCATCGAAGCGGCCTTCCCTGGGTTGATCGACGTGTTTGAACCAATGGTAGCCGACGACATTGGGGTGTTCGAGGGCGCGGCGCACATAGTGTTCGAACGCCGCGGCGCGTTCCTCCTGGGTTTTGACCCACGGGCCGGCGCCCTGGGTGTTGGGCAGCCCGCTGTCTTCGCTGCGAAAGGAAAACTCACCGATCAACAAGGGTTTTTGGCAGGCGCCGTAAATTTCCACGGTCGGAAGCGGGTCCCGTTCGTAGCAATTGAAGGAGACCACGTCGACGTGGCGTGCGGCGGCGGCGAGCACCGGAGCGGGGGGAACGTAGGCGAAGCGGCACCCCAGATTGAGCTGGCGGGGCGCGGCGGCCTTGAGCGCGGCGGAGGTGATGCGGAAATATTCCTCCGCCAGCACGCCGAGGAACGCATCGCAGTCGGCGACGAAGCGAGCGAACGCGGGCTCGGCCTGAGCCCGTGCCCGCTCGATCGCGGTGGTTTGCGCGTAGAGGGGCGCGCGGGTCCACGGCGGGGGAATTTCGGCGGACGCGGCCAGCTCCGTCCAGGAACGGAAGGAGGTTTTCCACACGGCATTGAACACGTTGATGGAGGAGTAGCGTTGCGGAAGAAAACGGTGCGCGGCCTCCCGTCCCGGCGCGCCGGGAGGGAGATGGAGAAAAACGACGAGCAGTTCGATGGAGCTGCGCCAGTCGGGACCCCAGCGGAGTTCGTTGTCGACGAACCAGCCGAGGAGAGCCGGGTTTGCCTTGTGTTCACGGCACTGGCGGTCGGCGGCTTCGTAAACGAAGGTGGCAAACTCCGGGGCAAACACGTCGGGGAAAAGACCGTGCAACCAGGCGCCGGCTTGTTGCGGATCGCGTGCCTGGGTGCGAACGAACTCGGCGCCGAGATTGAGGATCACGCAATAAGTCAGCGGGCGGCCGTGACCGCTGGCGTGCGCGACACCGAGGTCCGACCAGGCGCCGAGTGTGTTGACGTTCCATCCTTCCAGCTGGAGCACGGTGGCCCGTTGCCAGGCGGAAAGAGAGCCATGTGTTTTGAGGCTGTGTTCCGCGTAGGGTGCGATCGAAGTCTTTTGGATTTTGTCCGCGTCGAAGCGGACGCTGTTAATGCCCTTGGAAACAAACGGGCGGCCGTCGGGGTCGATCAGCCACCAGCGATCATTGCGTTTTTCCAGGCGGATAAAGGAAGAGGACATTCTGGCGTGAATAAAAACCGGTCGTTTTATATGACCGGCTTCAGCCTACCTGATTGTCCCGCCGCAGGGTTAATTCTTCCCTGACCCGGAATGTGTCTATTGCAGATGCGTCTGCGGTGGCCGGGCGATTGGCGTGGTCAGGCGAGCGCGATCGTTTTCAACACCCGGTGCCCGGCGCCCTCCGGCGTGAGGTCGCTTGCCATCAGATGGAAGGCATTCACCCGCCATGCCGGCCCGATGAAATCACGATGCTGTTTCAACCAGTGTTCCACGGCTCCCGCCGATGCTTCGCCGGTGCGGGCCAGGGTGAAGTGCGGCACAAACGGGCGCAGCTCGAACGGCACGCCGGTCGCCAGCAGACCGTCATCCACTTGCTGGCGAAGCTGGTGCAGGTGCGGATGACCGGTCACTCCCGCCCATACCACTGAAGGATGTCCGCGCGGCGGGAAGCGTCCCGTGCCTTCCGCCCCAAGGAAGAAAGGTTGCACGCGCACGTGGTCCAGCGCCTCCTCGATGCGCTGTCGTGCCTCGTTGGATACTTCGCCGATAAAACGCAGGGTAAGGTGCAACTGCGGGGGTGGCGTCCAGCGGGCCCGGGCGATGTCGCCGATCAAGCCCGTCAGCGCCGTCCGCACGGGTTCGGTCGGCTGGATGGCCACAAAGAGGCGTTCGGTCCGCGTCATTGTCATGGTGTGCAAACTTGACCGGCGTTTCACGCAAAGCGAACCGACCGCGCTAGATTCCCGGGGACCGTGTGGCCGCGTCAGGTCCGCCGCGGCTCAATCCAGAAGGGCGCCGGCCACCAATCGGCTTGTCACTTATTAAGTGACAAGCCGATTGGCGGCTGGGGGGTTCAGAAGGTCCGGCGAATGCCGGCGCTGACGAGCCAGTGGGTGTATTCGCGGCCGGGGGTGCCGGCGATGGCGGAGTCGCTCCATTCGCGGGTGAGTTCGAGGTCGAGCTTCGTGTTGGTCCCGAGAGAGCGCGTGATGTTGAGCGTGCCGGTATAAATCCAATCGAGGCGGCTGCCGGGCGAGGTGCCGTAGTCCCGGCTGTCGCCGGCTTGCACGTCGGCCGTGAACGCAGCGCTCCACTCGCGGGTGAACGTGTGTTTCCACTGCACGTTGCCGCTGGTGTGCTGGTAGGCGCAGCGGCCTCCCGCGGAAAGCCACAGGTAATCCTTGCCCGTGAAAGTGACGGTGTCGGCGGCGCGAGGTGTCCAGGTCGCGGAGGCTTCGATGTAACGTGCGGTGCGCGAGCGGTCGAAACCGGGGGCGACCGCGTTGCCGTAACGGCGCAAGTCGGGACCGCCGAGAATGCGCAGGGTGAGATCGCCGCGCGGCTTACCTTCAACGCCGGCCAGAAAGCGGGTGAGCGTGTTGCTGTAATTGGGCGGCACTCCGAGGAGATCGGTCTGCCGTTGTTCGCCGCCGCGCACGCCGGCGACCAGTGCGAAGCCTTTGCGCACATACCGGCCGGCCTCGACGCCCGCCGACCATTCGGAGCGGTCGACGTAGTTGGCGTAACCGGGGACGATGGCGGTGGTGAGCTGGCGTGTCTGGAAATCGTTCACGCAGGCGTCGCCGACGGCGCGGATGAAGCCGCCGTCGAGCGCACGGGTGAGGTGTCCGCCGAGCTTTGTATTCACCTGGTCGCGACGGGAGCGCACCGCGACGCCCCCGATGGCGGGTCCGCCGCCGGCGTGGCCAAAGACGGGTGAATTCTCCGAGCCGTCGACGAGGAGGAGGCTTGCCTTGAACTGATGACTCCAGGCGCCTGCGCGTCCGCGCACACCGAGATCGACACGGTGGTTGTCGTGATTTTCGGAGGGGAAGGCTTCGTAGCGGACCGACTCGGGCGAGTAGCTGGCGTCGAATTGAAACGCGGGGGACAGCCGCCAGGTGGCTTCGAGCGCGACCGACGCCCGGGCGACCCACGAGCCTGCGTGATCAGGGACGGCGCCGGTGACCCCGGGGAGAATCGCCGCATGATTTTGCAGGA
The DNA here is from genome assembly GCA_029266495.1 of Rariglobus sp. GTDB lineage: Bacteria > Verrucomicrobiota > Verrucomicrobiia > Opitutales > Opitutaceae > Rariglobus. The sequence continues at coordinate 8,547 of JAQSWS010000042.1, forward strand.
AGACGTTGTCGTCGTAGCCTACGCGGGCGGCGAGCGCGGGATGAATGCTCCAGCCGGACGCGGGCGGGACGCCGGCGTGTGCGGCGACGGCGGCGATCGCAGCGAGGGAGGAGAAAAGAAACAGACGCGGGACGGCGCTCATGACGCCGCTTACTTTAGATCAACCGCTGATTTTCGACCCTGCGTTTCTTGGTGAAGGAGGCGTGGTTTTTGTCGGCTCCGGCCGGGGTGGTGGAGCTGGGCCGCGTATTGTCGAAAGACGGAGAGTCGTGTTGCAAGCGGCGGCCTTGGAACACGTCCGAGAGCTTACGCTCAGGGCCATTGCCGGCAGGGCCTCACTTTGAGTGATGCCGCGCGCTGCGAAAGGGGCGGCGGGAAGGCCTTCGCTATTGACGAGGGAGTTCTATCGGGTCGTTGCGCCAGGCGTAGCGCACAAAGGCCGGAGCGGGAATCGCGATGGGGCGGTGAGTGACGCGGTTACCTCAGGAGAGCCCATTCCGTGGAGGAGCGCTGAGACATTCTCAAGATACTCAATAGAGAATGAAGATTGCATTCAGGGCCTGACGACGGGCTCCCCCAAGGGTGCTGGTGCCGGTGGCTTGTCGTTGAACGATAGAAAGTCGATGCGATCCTTCAGTCCGTTACCTTGTGTGCGGCCGTCTCTCAGAATCACAAGTGTGCGGAGCCCGGGCCTAATTGCATGGGATCTGCTGGCCACTATCTCCCAGCCAGCTTCAGTCTGTGCGGCGACTTTGAGGGCAAGACGCTCAAAGGCGGGGTCGGTGGCGCGGATGCTCATCGCTTGTGGGGCGAGAGAGATTTCTTCCGTGCCCAATTTGATCAGGACCGGGTAGCTGGAGAGGTTGTAATACGTGATGGTTTGCGCCTTACGAACCTCGGGGGAGTCATCTATCCATACCGCGGTATAGGCTTGGTTTGATGCATCCGTGGCAGACAGCAGCAGGATGGCGTGTGTAGAACCAGTGGGCGGAGGAAGAGTGGCGACAGGCACACGAATGGTTTTCTCCTCCTGTTTGATTTCTCTGAACAGAACAAGAGGACCAGCGCCGGTAAGTTGATATTTGGGGGAGAGGGCGCTGTCCCATGCTACAATTTCGACCGGCTTTTGCCCGTTGGCATATTTGAGGTCATCGATGGTGCCGGCCCAGCTAAGCAGACGAAACTCGAGGGCGCTCGATGTAGACGCGAGGATAGCAATCGCACAGAAAAGGATGACGAGTCTGGTTTTAATCATAGTGATCAGATGTCGGAGGAGGAGAGCCAGCGGAAGGAGACAATCTTAAAGCGGCGTCCGAATTTCTCGTTTATACTGTTGGTGGCTGGTGTGGCCCACGGATCATCGGCGGACGTTTCAACGTAATCGGGCAGTCGCTGAACAATGGCTTCGCACCAAGCCTTGCCCTCGATGTTTGTGGTCATGGGGTTTCGAACATCGCCATAGGCGCGGATCCGAAAGGTGTCGGAGCGGGCCGTCAGCACGGGCCCGAAAGCATTCAGAAGATCGGCTTGGGTGAGGAACCCGGGGGCGGCGGCCGCCAAAGATGCGTAGGGGGCGGATGCATCGGCTCCGCCTTGATATCTTTCCCTTTGATCTCCCACGGCTCCTTCGTAGCTGGTGATACGATACGCGGTGTCCGATGATCGAAATGGAGTCCGGAAATTGACGTTGTTGGAGTAACTCGAAGTGCTTCCGTTATCAAAGGAGTCCAAAGCGGCCTGAAGGGTGCCTTTAAGCCGTTCGTCTTCGGTCGTGGAGGCGACATCAACGAGGCGGCGATTCACGAAATCAGCCAAGGATAGGAAGGGGCCCCGGTTCTTTACTTGTTGGACAATGTTGGCCGCGAGGTTGTCGATCTCCGTGTCGGTGAGCACGCGGTAGCCTTCCCAAGTGGAGTTTGGTGTAGTGCCGACTGGTCGCGCAAAACGGGAGAACGGATGTTTTTCAGTTGCGGCTGCCCCGCTCGGAGGTGGACCGTTGTGACTATAGAGCAGGGCGCGCCAGGCCTGGATTGATGTGGAATTAACGTTGAAGCCCCCGTTGACGAGCAGATGGGCGGCGGCGCCGGCCGTGGTCTTTAATTCGTCCAGTTCGGCTTGGGTGGAGGAATCGGCACGCCAGTGAAATTTATGGCGTGAGTTCGGCAGGTGGTAATCGGTCGTAATATCGACTGGGGTCGCCAACGTGGTCGGCACCGTCGAGAAAAAGTAGCGGTCCCACAAGGCCTGATTCAACAGATAGGAGAGATCGTAGACGCGGAGTAGTTGGTCTGAAGCACTAGCGCTGATTGTCGCAGAGGTCTGGTCCCGAGCCGCATAGTAGTCGGCATAGGAGTTGCCGACCGCGTAGGTGGGATTGACGCTGATCAATGAAAGGCCGGAGTGCTGCAACTGGGCCAAGGAAAAGAGTGGAACGCCGGGAGGTTGAAACTCGGTGAGCACAGGTCTTACGACTGGGCCGCTGCCCACCGAGGGGGTGACGCCATTTGCGGCCGAGCATTCATTGCCCATGACCACAAGGGCACTCGGATATGCCAGGCTAAAACAGAAGTTGGAACGTCTCCGCAGCATCAGGCCTGCGTGTGGATTCAGGGTGGCCAGCCAACGAGGCGTGGTTGTGCTCCCTTGGTTTCGCGACATATTCAGGCCGAATCTGTAAGCGAGCACCGGAGGCGGGAGCGCGGTGACAAGATTGGATGCCGGGCCCATGGGGATGGAGCTCACGCTTGTATTTGCGCTTTGCAGCCAAGGGAGTCCATAGCCATCACCGATGTGAAAGGCTTGATAAGCGCTGGCGATCAACTGGCTCGAGGAAGGGGTGGTGCTGCTGGGCGGGCATAGGAGCACGTCCATGTTTCCCGAGCTAAGATTGCAGAATACATTTTGAGTCATGTCCGCCGCCGTCATGGAGTCACCGTCAATGGTCGCGGAGAGATCGGTGCGAACGGGATCCCATGCTCCCATGGCATTGGTTCCTGATACATAGGGTCCTGAGGACGTCAGGGTGAAGAAAAGACTCTGTCCTGGTGCGATGCCTTGGGGCGGGAGGTTGAGGGGAAAGCGAAAATATACAGGTGGCGTGGTCAGGTCGCCACTGGTCGGAACGGTCGAAGCCGATCCCAAATAAATAGAGGTTTTCGGCGTTGCGGAAGAGCCCAGCCTGAACGCTGTGAAGGGAGACGGGCTGCCCGGAAATCCAATGCAAAGCTCGAACGATCCGGCTATGGTTACATTGGTGGAATTCCATAAAACAGCCTGGGGGAAAAGATGAACGCGAAAGGGTTGGCCTACTCCCGGGCAGGTGGCTCCGAGTCCTAGCTGTGCGAAGGTCACAATCGGAAAAAGCCGTTGAGTTTCGTCAGTTTGGAGGGCCGGGGCTTTGGCTGTCCCGTCAGCCAGAAGTTTGGCGTAGTCGCGGATAATTCCCCACTTGGGCAGACCATAACGTTCTGTGGCGGGATAAGGTGTAAACGGTGTCACCGGGGACCGTAAGGAGGATTCCAAGGGAATGAGGTCCGAACTGGCGGGGGAGTCAGCAGGGCGCCCGATCCACGCCGTGAGGTCTTTCTTTAAACCTCCACCATTGGGTCCGGCGGAAACGTCCGCTAACACGCTGTAAGACGAGGCCGTAAGATCATGAAACCGGTTTTTGATCGTCGTGGTCAGCATGGCTTCACCCGCGGCATACGAAATCGGGAGTTGCGGAAGAGAAAGCACTTTGGGCAGAGCTGCTCGGAAAGTAGCGTTCGTGGATGCCGGGTAAGCGGCATCAACTTTGTCGGCCACTGAGGAGTTCGCACCCGTTGACGACACGCCTTCAATACCTGAACGTTGGGCACCGAAGAAACTGAAAGTATCGGCGTCAGTCGTGCTAACGCCGTTCGCCGTGGCGTTTTTCCAAGGGTCGCCGAGCGAGACCTTGGCCTTCACTCCCTCATCGCCGACCCAATAGGCGAAGTTGCCGATGGTTTGGGAGCCGGGGACGCCGGGAACGGAGGTGGAGGTGATGGGCTGGGTTTCGACGACGACGCTGTTGCCGGCAACGGATGTATCCACCGAATTACTACTCACGAGAGGAACCGTGCCCGCGCCCGGCATCGCCGTGGTGACACTCGCCGTGCCGGTGAGGGGGGCGGCTGCGGTGGTGGACACCAGCCACTCGGGCACAGGTGCGGCTGCGGTGGTGTTCCAGACCCCCGTCCACTTGCGCTTGTCATCGTGCACGCCCGACACGATCTCGGCGGTGGCGGTGATCCGCTGATCGGGGCCGGCGAGCGCCTGCAGGCGGCCTAGCGCAAGGTTGAGCGCCATCAGGGCGTTCTGGCGGGCTTGTGAGAGTTGCTGGTTGTTGGACGCGACCTGGGTCTCGACGCGCGTGAGCGAGGCGAGGGAGACGAGCAGGAGCACGAGAAAGGCGAGCAGCGTGATCGTGATGAGCAGCGCAAAGCCAGAGCGGCGATCCTGGGGGTGGGGACGCGGGATAGGCATGGGGTGATGCCAGAAGATAGATCTAGAATCCGGGATCGCCAGCGGGCGTCAAGTTGACAGTCAAATAGTAAGCATGGCATCGGCCGCCATGGAACTGCAAATGCAGGGAGTTCCGGGGAGGAAGCCGCCAGCTAAACGTCAACCTGGCCCGGGGTGGACAGTGATTATGCGAGGGCGTTTTATGACCTCTTCGTCACAACTTTCCCTCCCCTTAAGTTTTCCCATGAAAATTCATCAAGGCCTCTCTGAAGGCCAGGTGTTGCAACGTATCGGTCGTCGTGGCGCCACTGCGCGCCTGACGGGTGACTGTGCGGAAACCGGCCCGGTTTCCGCCACTATTCGCACCGCGGGCGGTGTGCTGAAACGTTGGAAGGACCGTCGCGTGGGAGCGGCTGCGCGGGGGCGGTTTTCCGTGACGCTGGCGGACATCCCTGCGGGAGGACCCTACCGGCTCGACCTGCGGTGCGGCCGGGAGCAGGCGCGCGTGAAGCTGTTTTTTTCCGGAGACGTCTGGCTGATGGCGGGGCAGAGCAACATGGAAGGCGTGGGGGATATGACCGCGCCGGCGAAGCCGCATCCGCTCGTTCGTGTGTTTTCGATGCGACGCGAATGGCGGCAGGCGGAGGATCCGTTGCACGTGCTCGGCGAGTCGCCCGACGTCTGTCATGCGGGTGCGCGCCAGCTGACGATCGAGCAGGCCGGATCGATCCGGCGCACCGCGAAAAAAGGCGTGGGTGTAGGCGTGTTTTTCGGACGCGAGATGTTTATGCGTTCGGGAGTGCCGCAAGGATTGATCGCAACCGCGCACGGCGGCACGTCGATGGCGCAATGGGATCCCGCGTTAAAAGACCGGGGCGGCGATTCGCAATATGGCTCGATGCTCCTGTCGTTGCGGGCCACCGGCCAGCCGGTCGCCGGGGTATTGTGGTATCAAGGCGAGAGCGACACGGAGGGTCCCCCGGTGGAGGTTTACACGGAGAAAATGCGCGGATTGGTCGCGGCGGTGCGTCGTGATTTAAAGCAACCATCGCTGCCGTGGCTGATGGTGCAGATCGCCGCGGTCTACGGAAGCTGGGGTGGCCCGGGTTGGAATCGTATTCAGGAGCAGCAACGCCTTCTGCCGTCGAAGATCAAGAATCTCGAAGTGGTCTCAGCGATCGATCTGCCGCTGGATGACAACATTCACATTGGCGCGGCGGGATTTCCCCTGCTGGCGGCGCGGCTGGCGCGCGCGGCCGACCGGCTGGTGCATGGCAACCGCCGGGAAGCACCGATGCCACGCTTGAAGGCGATCATTCCGCCGCACCCGAAGAAGGCCCCCGCGCACATCGACGTGGTGTTCGATCATGTGCCGGGCGGCCTGCGCGCGGCGGGCGCGGCGCGCGGTTTCGCACTGGTGGCCGGCGATGGCCGCGAGATTCCGTCCATTTTCAAAGTCACGCTGCAGGGCGACACGGCGCGCCTGCATTTTCAGCGAGGTCTGGTTTTTCCCTGGAACACGGGTGTTGCGTATGGGCATGGACGGATGCCGGTGTGCACGCTCACCGATTCGCGCGGGTGCGCGCTGCCGGTCTTTGGGCCGCGGCCATTCCTGAAGCCCGATACATTTTTGCCGTTTATCACCACCTGGCGGGTGAGTCCGGTCGTGGCCTCGCCGGTGGCTCCGCTCGGGGAGCTGGCCTGTCCCGACCCCGATGCATATGGGGCGGGGGTCCGCACCTACAACCTGGACGGTTTTGCGAACGAACATCCGCGTTGGGACAGGCATTCGGGGCACGGCTATTTTTCAGCCAAGCTTTCGCTGACGGAGCCGATGAAACTGGAGTTCCTGCTCGGTTATGACGGCCCGTTCCGCCTGTGGATTGACGGAGAGGCGTTTTATACCGACCTGGACGGGATCAACCCTTGCGTGCCCGACGAGTTTTCCAAGACCGCCACGCTCACCGCCGGTGTGCATGCGCTCACGGTGGCAATGGACCTCAACCGGGGGGCGGCATGGGGCTTCTTTCTGCGTTTGCGCCGGTGCGGCCTCTCCGCCGCCGAGGTTCGCGCGAATGCGTTTTCCAGGCCGGTGTATTCAGTTTAAGGATATGCCTGGGGCGGCTCGGGGGAGGCGGGGCTCAGAGCCAGCGGCGCTTGCGCATGAAGAAGGCCATGGCGCCGATGCTGGCGAGGGTAAGGATGGCCGCGAGGGGGTAACTGTAGCGGTTGTCGAGCTCGGTCATGTGCGCGAAGTTCATGCCAAACCAGCCGCCGATCAGCAGCGGGGGAATCGTCAGCGCGGTCAGGGCGGTGAGCACGCGGATGCCCTGGTTGGCCTCGTGGCTGGATTTATTGAGATAGACGCGGAACGAGAGGATCAACTGGTCGGCCCAGGAGACGGCCTGATTCTCGATGTGCGCGAGGTCCTCGGCGAGGTCGCGCAGGTAGGGGAGAATGGTGGCGCGGATGAGGCGGGCCTTGCCTTGGGCGAGTTCGCTGGCGACTTCGCGCTGGGGGCGGACGATCTGGCGGAGCTGGGCGAGTTCCTTGCGGAGGGCGACGACGCGGGGGAATAGTTCCCGGGAGTGGACGTTGGCGAGCACCGCGCTCTCGATCCATTCGATTTCTCCGCGGAGTTCCTCCAGGGCGGGTTTGTAGGCGTCGACCATCAGGTCGAGCAGGGTGTGGGCGAACCGGTCGGGGCCGCGCACGGGCACGCCGGGCATGCGCAGGCAGCGATCCAGGGCGGCCTGCACGGGTTTGAGCGGCTGGCGGTGGAAGGTGACGAGGAAGTTTTTGCCGAGGATCAGGTCGAGCTCGGTGGTGGTGAACTTGTCGGTTTTCGAGTAGTCGACCGCGTGCATGACGAAGTAGAGGTAGTCGTCATAGCTTTCGAGTTTGGGGAGGGGGGAATCGCCCACGCAGTCTTCGATGACCAGCGGGTGAAATGCGAAGAGTTCCTCGAAGATCGCCTTGATTTCCGCGGGGGTGGGATCCGACAGATCGACCCAGAGCATGACATTGGGCTCGATGCGCAGGGCCGCGAGGGACTCCAAGGGGGGATTCTGCCCCTGGAACTTGTGGTCGCGGTAGAGGAGGGTGGTGATCATGGGCGCGGTGCGGGCGCGGTTAGATCCAGCGGCGGCGTTTGCACCAGGCGAACATGATGCCGGTGAGGACGAGCGTGACCCCGATCACGATCGGATACGCGAACGGCGAGTGCAGTTCGGGCATGTGGGTGAAGTTCATGCCATACCAGGTGCCGATGAGGATCGCGGGGAGGGTGATGGCGGTGAGCGCGGTGAGGACCTTGATGCCTTCGTTGGCCTCGAAGCCCGAGCGGCTCAGGTAAAGGTCGAAGGAGATGAGCAGCTGGTCGGCGTAGCTGGCGGCGGTTTCGTCGATGCGCACGAGATTGTCGCGCAAGTCGCGAAAGTATGGATACATGACTGCGCGGATGATCTTTGATTCGCCGTGCGCGAGGCGGGAGGCGATGTCGCGCTGGGGGCGGACGATCTGGCGCAGATGGTTCAGCTCGGAGCGGACCTCGAGGAGTTTGGGCGTGAGGTTTTCCGTGTCGGCGGCGAGGACGGTTTCCTCGATGTGTTCCAGCTCGCCGCGCAACTCGTCGGTGATGGGCTTGAAGTTGTCGACCAGGGCGTCGAGCACCAGGTGGGCGAGGCGGTCGGGGCCGCGGGCGACCTGGCCGCTCGCCTTCACGCAGCGGTCGATGACGGAGGCGACCGACTTGAGCGGGGTGTGGTGAAAGGTGACGAGGTAGTCCTTGCCGATGAAGAAATCGAGTTCGGTGGTGTTGAACTTCTCGGTGCGGGTGAAGTCCACCGCATGCATGACGAGGAAGAGATAGTCGTCGTAGTCCTCGAGCTTGGGCAGGGCGCTGGGGGTGACGCAGTCCTCGATGGCGAGGGGGTGGAACTGGAAGACGTCGGTGAGGACGGTTTTGATCTCCTCCTCGGTCGGGGTGTCGAGGTCGACCCAGAGGACGAGGCCTTTGTCGGCGCGCACAAGACGGAGGGCCTCGACCTCAAGGTCGCGCCCGACGAGTTTGCCGTCACTGAAGATGAAAGAATGGATCATGCGCCGCGGAGCACGAATCGTGTGGGCGGCGCGGGCTTCGGCAAGCCTCGTGTGACTGGCGGGCGATCGGGCGGTGTTTGCGAAAAAACCAGCGCATCACGAAGCAGCGCTCCATCTTGAAAGCCTAGACGGCGGCGGGTGCGCCGAAATGGCGGCGGATTGTCTCGGTGATGTCGCCGAGTTTGATGGGCTTCGTGATGAAGTCGTTCATGCCGGCGGCCAGGCAGAGGTCGCGGTCGCTTTGAAGGGCGTTCGCGGTGAGGGCAATGATGCAGGGCTGGCGGTGGGCGGGCAGGTTGCCACGAATGTGACGGGTGGCCTCGAAGCCATCCATCTCGGGCATCTGCAGGTCCATGAAAACGAGCTGATAGTGGTGGGCGCCGATCGCGTTGATGGCCTCGATGCCGTTGGCGACGGCGTCGGCGCGGTAACCGAGGCGGTCGAGGAAGCGGAGGGCGACCTTCTGGTTGACGGGATTGTCCTCGACCAGGAGCACGTTGAGCGGGATGCGCGTGGCGAGGTCGAGCGTCTCCCGCGCGACGGTGGTCGACGGGACGGGCGTGCTGGAGGGGAAGAGGGTCTGGAGTGCGCGGATCAGGGCGATGGTGCGGAGGGGGCGGGGCACGGCGGCGAAGCGGGCCTTTTCGGACCAAGCCGGGGCGGCGGCGGCACCGGTGACGAGCTGGCCGATCACGGGAATGCCGGAGTCGACGAGGATCTTGTGAAGAGGCCGTTCGCCGGGGATGTCAGGCAGGTCGAGGTCGAGGACGGCGGCGGAGGGGCGGGTCTCCCCGAGGATCTGGAGGGCGGCCTCGCCGCTGGCGGCGGGCAGCGCGGTGATGCCGGCCGATTGGAAGAACGTGGTGAGCCGGCGGAGGTTGACGGGGTTGTCGTCGATGCACAGCACCGGACCGGCGAGGAGCGCCGCAGGGAGGGTGGGGGCGATCGGCGCGCCGGGCGCGGGCTCGACTTGAACGGTGAAGGTAAAGGTGGAGCCTTGATTGCTCTCGCTGTGGACGCGGATGTCGCCGCCCATAAGGGAGCACAGGCGGTGGCAGATGACGAGGCCGAGGCCGGTGCCGCCGTATTTGCGGGTGGTGGAGGAGTCGACCTGGGAGAACGGCTTGAAGAGCCGGTCGAGGCGTTCGGCCGGGATGCCGATGCCGCTGTCGCGGACGGCGATGGTGAGCAGGGTGTGGCCGGGGCGGAGGGGCTGGGAGGAGTCCTCGCGGGCGACGGATGCGGTGAGGGTGACGCGGCCCTTGGGGGTGAATTTGATCGCGTTGTTGACGAGGTTGGAGAGGACCTGGCGGAGGCGGTTGACGTCGCCGAGGACGACGGCGGGGACGTCGGGTTCGATGTAGTGGGAGACTTCGATGCGGCGGGCGGCGGCCTGGCCGGCGAACAGGTCGAGGGTCTCCTCGATGCAGCTGGCGAACTCGAAGGGCTGGTGTTCGAGTTCGAGTTTGCCGGACTCGATCTTGGAGAAGTCGAGAAGGTCGTTGATGATGGTAAGGAGGGCCTCGCCGCTGGTGCGGATGGTGTTCACCGAGTCGCGCTGCTCGTCGTTCAGCGGGGTGTCGAGGAGGAGGCTCGTCATGCCGATGACGCCGTTCATGGGCGTGCGAATCTCGTGGGACATCGAGGCGAGGAACTCGCTCTTGGCGCGGGAGGCGGTGTCGGCCTCGGCCTTGGCGCGGCGGAGGGCGTTCTCCGTTTCGACGCGGGCGGTGATGTCTGCCTCGATGGCGATGAAATTTTCGAGCATGCCGCGTTCGTTGCGAACGGGCTGGATTTCGAGGTGGAGGTGGTATTTGCGGCCGGACTTCGAGTAATTGACGATGTCGGTCGAGATGCCTTCGCCCTGGGCGAGGGCGGTCTTGATGCGGCGGATGGTGCGGGGGTTGGTCTCCGGGCCGATCATGAAGGTCGTGGGATTGCGGCCGACGACCTCGTGTATGGAGAATTCCATGACGCGCTCGAAGGATTCGTTGACCCACTCGATGGTGCCGTCGGGGGTGGCGATGAGCACGAGGTTGTCCGTCCGGCTGGCGACGAGGGAGAGTTTGCGGGCGACGGACTGGCTGGACCGGAGGGCCTGTTCGGCCTCGTGGCGGGCGGTGACGTCCTGGAGGGTTCCGACGATGCGGACGGTGGCGCCCGCCTCGGAGTAGCCGACGGTCTTGGAGCGCATGTAGAGCCAGCGCCATTCGCCGGTGACGGTGCGCACGCGGTATTCGGGATCGATGAAGGACTCGGTGCCGCCGAGCTGGGTCTGCATGGCGGCCTGATAGGCGGGCAGATCGTCGGGGTGGATGAGCGCCTGCCAGGCCTCGGGGGTCGAGGCCTCGTCGCCGGGGGGGAGGCCAAGCATGGCCCAGAGGCCGGTGCTGTAGTGGAGGGTGTTGGCGACGCAGTCCCACTCAAAGATGCCGATCACGGTGGCGTCGAGGGCGAGGCGGAGACGTTCGTCGGAGACCTTGAGCATCTTTTCGATGCGGCGGCGTTCCTCGTTTTCTTCGCGGAGGAGGCGGTTGGTGGTCTCGATGGCGCCAAGGCTGGTGGTGGCGGCGCGGGCGAGGTGGATGCTCAGTCCGAGGAGGAGGGTGATGCCGAGCCCGGCGGCGAGGGAGATTTCGGGGAGGTAGCGGCGGTTGTTGCGGAGATAGTCGTCGGTGGGCTCCATGACGATGCGCAGGCGCCGGTTTTGAAGGATGAACACGGATTCGAGGACGCGCGGATTGTCACTGGCCGGCGGGCCCTGCTTGACGGAGGAGTAGACGCGGTCCTGGCCGAGGTAGACGGCGCAGCGATGGTTGGGGCTGAGCTTGAGCCGGTGGTCGAGAATTTCGAGGAAGCGCTGATAGGTGAACTCGGCCCCGATATAGCCGACCAGCACGCTGGCGCGATAAATGGGGGCGTAGATGGCAAAGCCGGGTCCGCGGCCTGCGAGTTCAAGGGTGCTGGTGGTGAGCGGGGTGCCGGTCTGGGCGACGGATTCGAGGGTGGTGCGGCGTTCGGTTTCGCTGAATTGGTTGAAGGCGATGAGGCTTTCGTTGCCGCTGAGCGGGTAATACCAGACGGTCGAGCCGTTGGTCGCGATGCGGGAGAGGGACTGGGCGCCGGGGGCTTCGAGCATCCACGGGACCGCGTCGGATTCCCAGATGGCGGGGGAGCTGTCGGACGTCCACCGCCGGGCCATGCGTTCGAGGGTCGCGGACTGGCGTTCGAATTCCAGGTTGATGTTGCTCGCGAAGGTATTGATCGCGATCTGGGCGTTGGTGCCGAGGTAGGCGGTTTCGCGTTCGCGCAGACCCGCCCAAAAAATGATCGTGAACGTGCCGCAAGCGACGATGACGGGCACCGGGAGCCAGGCGGGGGTGCTGGCGTAACGCTGGCGATGTTCGGTCCACGCCAGCGCCAGGAGGGCGCCGCCGATCAGGAGCATGAGGATCGCGACAACGGGAGGCAGGTTGGTGGTGGAGCCCCAGCGATAGGCCATGGGCATGCTGAGCGCATAGCCGGCCAGGGTGGTCATGCCGACGGCGCCGAGGAGTGACCCACCCATGGCCAGGGCGAGGAGGCGGCGGGTTTCGCCGTAATTCAACGCAAGCCAGGGAAGCAGGCAGCCGACCATCAACAGGGCGAAGGCGGAGATCGCCGGCATCGGCCCGGGCACCCGGATCGTTTCACCGGTGATCGCGGAGGTGAGCCAGGATTCGATCCCGTGGCCGCGCCCCAGCCATTCTTCCGCGATCGAAATAAACCCCAGCAGGCCGGCGACGAGGGCCAGCCAGGCGATTCGCCGGTGGCCGAGTTCGATCGCGATCAGAACGGCGCCGATCAGACCGAAGCCGAGCACGGCGGGAACGGTATCCACGCTGCGCTGGTCGCCGCGTCCAAACGGATCAATCCCGAACACCAGCACGCAAAATGAAACCAACAGGATGGCGATCGCCAAGCCGATGACCGCGCGACGCATCAGTAGCTTGCGTGGACTGATTTGCGGGGGACTCATCTGGGTGTTTCACCCTAGGACTGAGTCCCCGGCCTGCGCAATCGCATTCCTGCGGAAATTGTTAATCCCTTGCGGGAAAATACTCAGGGAGACGCGACGGGAGCCTCAAATGGCGCGCGGGCGGGTTCTGTCGGGGCCGGGGCGGGTTCGGAAGACGGGTTTTCGTCGCCGCCCGTGATCGTGTTGAGCAGCCGGCTGGGGCCATAGGCAAAGATCCAAGAGGGCTTCGACAAGGTGCCCTGGAGTTTTACTTCAAACACTTTGGAAAGGGGGCTCAGCACGAAGCCGACGGCATTGCCCACCAGGGAACCACTTTCGTCGAAGGGATGGACCTTTGTTACGAAATCGAGGCGGCCGTCACGCAAATGATACTCGCCCCTGGCTTGAAGGAGTGCGCTGGGTCCGGTGACACGAACGTCTTCGAAACGCAGGCGATGGCCATCGAGGACAAAGGGTGCGTTGAGGGTGGTGAGGGAAAAACTGCCGAAGCTGAAATAGGTGCTGCGGAGCGCTTCCGAGAGCGGGCCAAACAGGTTGAGCTGGGCGAGCTCGGCGCCGGTGATGGCGGCGCGTCCGGTGCCTTTGAAGCTATAGAAATCGGTGAACAGGCCTTCTGCCGCGAGGGCGAAAACCAGGCGGCCCCGGTCGAGGCGTTGCTGGCGCAGGCGGGCGGCCCCGGCGGTTTTTTCCGTCGGCGGGGCGGACGTGGGTTGAAGGCGGGAGACGGCCTGGGTGACGGCGCCAAGGTTGGCATCGGCGAGGGTGATGTTGAAGGCCAGCCGGCGGGAGCCTTCCGCGCCCCAGAGGCGGGCGGTTCCATTGGCCTGGCCCTCGGCAAAGCCGACGGCAAGCGTGGGCAAATCGAGGCGGTCGTCGCGCAGGTTGGCCTCGAATGTGAGGTCCGACAGCGGGAAGTCGTGATAGGTCATCGGGCCGGTCGAGGTCAGCGTGATGTCGATCTGCTCGCGTTTTCCGGCGGGAGAGACGGCGCTGTCGACCCGGCCGCTCAGGTGCAGGCGGGGCGGCGTCGTGAAGCGATAGGGTTTCAGCAGTTCGGACGATTCCTCTTTGAACAACCGGGAGATCGTCTCCAGCGGCAGCGAGGAATCGACGGAAAACTCCATGTGGCGCCAGGCGGCCTTCTCCAGGTCGAGCGAACGCGCGAGCACGCCTTGGGCCTCCTGGTTTCCCTGCACGACGTTGAAGTGGAGGATGTCGAACCAGTGGGGCCGCAAAAACAGCCGGGTGCGCACACGGTCGAACGATACATCCTTCAGGCCGGTTCCCGCCGCCGCGGCCTGCACAAAGACCCGGGTTGCGGTGAGATCGCCCCAGCGCCCGCGCACATCGACGTCGGCCGAGGGAAGGCCGCGGCTGAAGTCAAAGGTGCTCCAGAACTCGCTCCACCAGCCATGAAACCAGCTTTCGATGCCCTCGGGGTGGAGGCCGCCGGTGAGCAGGTAGCGAAAGTCCATCGTGCGCGTATCCATCTCATAACTACCATGGGCGAGGCTTTCGCCCTGGCGGAGCACGAGATGGTCGCAGAGGACGCGCGTGCCATCATAGGTGAACTCGGTGCCGGTCTCATCGAGCTGCGCGCCGCCGACGCGCACGGGGCCGCTGTGGAGGCGGCCGGAGGCCTCCGTGAGTTTCCAGCCCGGGCCGAAGGAGGCGGCGGCATGGAGGGGCGCGGGATCGGCGGGGTCAAGGAGCCCGGTCAGGTCGCGGTTGATCCGGCTGCCCGCGAAAGCGAGGGTGGCGTCGCCTACAAATCCGTCGAGTTCCACGTGTGCCACGCCGGTGTCCGGCTCCACGGCACCCTGCAACCGCCACGGGGATCCGGCGAGGAAGACGGCGACGTCGGTTGTGACGAGGCCTTCGTTTGATCGCGTGGCGGTAGCGGTGAGGGGACCGGCGGCGATTTCCCTCCACTGGAGCGAGGCGAGCTGGAGTTCCAGTGAGCGGACGTCGAGCCCGCCCGCCGCCGGTGCGCCACGGAAGCGGACGATGAGATCGCGGGCGGAGATTTCGTGCGGCAGGTTGAGCGAGGCGACCGTGCCGGTGACCTCCAGCGGTGAGGTGAGCGGCCCGTCGAGAGGCAGCGTGGTGTGCAGGCGCACGCCGTCGAGTTTTCCACCGGGGGCGTTGGGAATCGCGCCGAGGTCAACGGAGCCGGCGCGGAAATCGACGGCGATCGCCGTCGGTGTCAGCCGCAGGTCGAGGCGGGGGGATTCGAGGGTGTCCAGCCAGGCGCCGGCGGCCTGAACCTGGCCGGCGAGGTCGAGGCAGGCGGCGATGATGCGCTCCATTCTGGCCTCCGGACGGGCGCCGGCGGCCGGGGAGGCGGGCAGGGGGAGGCGGCCGGAGGCCTGCACGGGAATGCGCCCGATGTATCCGGAAAAATGTGACAGCTCGATTTCACGCTCCGCGGACCGGAGGGTGAAATCGATGTTGCCGGCCGGCACTTCATCCACGCCGGAGAGGGATCGGGAGGGGGGCAGGTGGAGATCGAGCCCGGAGACCCGCACCTCGCCGAGGTTGAACTTCCCGAGAAAAAGATCCTGCGCGTCGATCTTCAGGTAGACGGAACGGGCGGTGGCGAGGGGGGCGCGTGTGCCGGCCGGGGAGAGGCGGACGTTTTCGAGGATGAAGCGTCCGGTGAGGTTCATCCGTCCCCGGCCGAATTCAAGGTGCACTCCCTGGCCGGCGAGGCGTTGTTCGACCGCACGGCGAAGAGGATCCGGAATGGGGATGCGCCGCGAAGAGATCAGGTAAACCTGGACGGCGATCACGGCGAGGAGCAGCAGCCAGGTGGTCCAGAGGGACAGGCGGAAGCCCTGACGCGTGCACCAACTGCAGATTTTCCATGCCCGGCTAAAACTCATGCGGGGAGACCGGGCGTTGTGGTGGCGGCCACCGTGGAAACGGACGTGAGCCGATCCTCCCGCTGCTCGCGCAGCGGGCCGCGGGAAAGGTGAGGGGCGGCTTTGTGCAGCCCGGCTCCCTGATCGTGAAGATACGCCCTGGCCATGGGTGTGAGGCGGACTTCAGGGCGTTGCGTCGGGTTGCGGGGGAAGGACGGGCGGACCGGGATCGCGGCTGGCGTAGGTAAGCATCCAGAGTGCGTCGAGCAGGGGCTGCTCGAGCGCGAAGACGACGCCGAGTTCCTTTGAACCGGCGAGCTGGGTGCCGCCGCCGGAGCGTTCGGCGACTTGCAGGGTGATGACGCCGGCCGGCGCGGTGCCGCTTAACGCAAGCGAGGCTTCGAGGGTGTATTTCCAGGGTGTGGGTTTGCCATCGACGAACGTGGTGTCGGAGAACGTTTCGCTCACGAATTGTTTGGCGCGGAGGGTGGCGAGTCCGGCGAGCACGGCCTTCAGGGCTTCGCGGCGGGGTTCGGGTTCGCCGGCGAGGGCGTCGTCCCAGGACTGGTTTTCGGAGAGCTTGAGGGCCACGAGCGGTTTGCCGGGTGCGTCGTTGGCGAAGAGGGTCAGGCCGGTGATGCGCGAACCCTCGGGAAGGGTGCGCAGGGTGCGTTCACGGTAGACGCTGGCGGCGACGGGGAAGTCGTTGAGGGTGTCGGGGGCGACCGCGTAGATGAAGGGCTGACCGGCCACGCGGGCCTGAACCGTGCCGCCGTTGGTTCCGCTGACCCCGAGTTGGAGCGTGATGGGGGAAACGGACCCGGCGAGGGTGAGCGTGATCTGCCGCTGGGGCAGATTGAAGCCGTAGTTTTCGACCTCGGCATCGGACGGTGCATCGCGAAGGAAGGGCGATTCCTTGGGGGCGTGAGGGGTGGCGGTGAGGAGCGAAAGGCGCTGGAGGAGGTTGTCGACGAGCTTGGGATCGGCGGGGAGCGCCGGGGCTCCGGCGGAACGAACGATGCGCCAGCCCGCGGGGGCGCTGGAGGTTGACGCGGTGTCCTCGCGACGAAGCACCAGGGGTTCGGAGAGGCCGGGGGCGGAGAGGGCGACATCGGTGACGGCGGCCGGGTCGAAGTCGAGGATGCGGGTGTCGCGGAGGGTTTCCTGGGCACGGCGAAGGGTGTCGAGGAGGCGGCCATCGCCGTCGGGTAGTGCCGTGACGAATACCTGGGGCCGGTCCTCGGCCTGGGGGCGCTCCATGCGGGCATAGAAGAGCGCGACCGGATTGGCGGCATCTTTTTTGAAGGAGGCGGGGACCGGATAGGGTTTGCCGAGGAGGAGGGTTTCGCGGCGGCTGTTGCCCTCGATGGTTACGCGGAGGGAGGGCTTGTCCAGGCCGGTTTCGGTGCTGGGGACGTCGGAGATGAATTCAAGCGCGCGCAGGCGGTTGAGTTCGCTGACGACGAGTTCGGCGTCGGTCTTGGAGGCGCGGGTGACGATGGGGGCTTCGAAGGACCAGCGGGCGCCGTCGCGACGGAGGCGCACGCGGGGGGCGGGCGCGGCGTTTTGCAGGCCAAGCGAGCGCACTTCGAAGACGGGAATGGTGAACAGGGTGTCGGTGCGGAGTTCCTCCATCCCCACGATGAGGCTGTCGGCCAGGCTGCGGCCGACGACGTGCACGGTCTTGCCGTCGGGGGAAAGCACGTAGAGCCGGTTGCCCACCTGGGTGGTGTCACCGATTTGAAGCACCGTGGTGAGCGGCGGCGAACCCGAGGCGGGGTTCGGGCGCGAAAACGTGAGGGTGAGGCGCGGGGGATTGAGGCCGTAATCGGCGAGCGACTGCCCGTTTTTCAGGTCGTCGACGGGGAAGCTGGTCTGGGGTTCGAGGAAGACGAGGTCGTGAATGATGCGGCGGATCGCAAAGTCGTTGGCCGGCCAGTTGATGGGGGCCTTGAGTTCCCACGGGGCGTTTTCGCCGGCGCGTTCGAGACGGATTTTGTGGTCGTTGCCCGCGGAGGTGATCTCGAGGGCGGTGAGGCCGACCGCTTCGTCTCCGACCACGCGTTTGCTCATGCGGGCGAGATCCTGGTCCGTGCGCCACTCACGGCGGGCGTAGAGAATGACGGCCAGCAGCGCGACGTTCAGGAGAAGCAGGATGAGCGTGACTTTGGTGCGCATGGAGGGAAAGAAGAGTCGGGAGTCTAGAGTCTAGAGCTGAGAGATCAGAGGTGGCGATGGAGAGGTCTTGGGTGTATTTGGCTCTGAACTCTTGGCTCTGGACTATCGGCTTTAATTACGGCGCGTCCAGTAGACGACGAGGCCGAGAAGGGCGGCGAGGCCGGGGAGGGCGAAAACGAGACTGTAGCGGAGGCGCTGGAGCTGCTCCTGGCTGAGCGCGAGCTGGAACTTGGTGATGGGCCGGGCGGGGACGTTGAAGTCGATGTCGCGATCGGCGGTCCAGTTGATGGCGGAGAGGAAGAACGAAAGGTTGCCGATGACGCCGAGGCGGCCGTTGGCGATCCAGTCGGCGCTGCCGTAGGCGACGAGACGGCCGCTCGGAACGCTGAAGGTGGTGGCGATCTTGCGGGAGGGAAGGCGTTCGGAGGCGGTCACGACGATGAGGCGCGGGGAGCCGGGCAGGTCGACGCCGGGATCGTAAACGGGGGTGACGCGTTCGCGGTAGTTGCGTTCGCCCCAGGCCCGGTCGGAGGTGGCGACAAGGGGCGTGACCACGAGGTTGGGATCGAGGGTGCGGCCCGGGTCCGGGCGGACGGAACGCGACGGGCCGAAGCGCAGGGGGATTTTGTATCCAACCAGTGAAGACGTGAGGGGATGGTCCTTTTCGAGGGCGGGCAGGATGAGGTCGCCGGTTTCGTTTTGTCCGGCGGCGCTGCGATCGTAGATGAGGACGTCGTCGACCAGCACGCCCCAGTCGTAGAACAGGTCATCGAGGCCGGGCGGGTAGCCGGGGGCGAGCAAGGCAAGGACGCGGCCGGCGCGGTTGGACATATACTGGCGGAGGAGTTCCTCCTCGGCCGCATCGAAGCGGCCTTGGGGACCGGCGATGACGATGACGGCGGCGTCATCGGGAATCTTGCGATTCAAGGCGAGGTCGAGCGGTTCGACGGCGAAATTGCGCGCCTTGAGCTCGGCCTCGAGGGCGGAGAGTCCGCGGTCGGGGCTGACATCATCGAGGGCCATCTCGCCGTGGCCGGTGAGAAAATAGATTTTTTTACGGACGGGGCTGGAGACATCGAGGATGGCGGCGGTGAGAACGCGTTCACCGCGGAAGGCCTGTTTCTCCTGGTTTTTGACCTCGTAGAGTTCGTCCAGCTGGACGACGCGCCGTTGGTCGCCGCAAAGGACGAGGAGGGTGTTGGGCTGTTCGATCGCGAGCGCCTCGGCGTCGCGACGGCGTTGATAGACGTCGATGAACTCGGTGGTGATTTTGCCGCCTTCGTTGCCCGCGGTGGCGAAGCCGTATTCGCGCAGGAGGCCGCTGACATCGCGGTAGGCCTGGACGACATCGTCATTGTCGCTGCTGGCGGTCAGGGTGACGATGACGCGGACGGGTTCCTTGAGGTTTTTCAGGTAGGCGAGCGTCTCGGGCGAGAGGGAGTGGCTGCGGTTCTCGGTGAGGTCGAAGCGCCAGGCGTAATGGACCGCGAGGTAGTTGAGCCCGGCGAAGAGGGTCACGAAGAGAACGGCCTGCGCGAGGAGGTTGAGGGTGCGGGTCCAGCGCACGCTGCGGAAGGAGGGAGGCTTGCCCATGGTCAGCTGTGGATGAGTTTCGCCTCGACGCCGAGGATGCTGAAGATGAGGGCGATCACGGTGCCGCTCACGTAAAAGAGGAGCTGGCGCGTGTCGACGACGCCGCGGGTGAAGTCATCAAGGTGGTGGAAGACCAGGGTGTAATCGATGGCGGCGCGGAAGGGCGCCATCGTCTCGAGGTTGAGCACCTCCAGCGTGCTGACGAAGCGCAGGCCGATGGTGATTCCGAAGAGCATCGCGAAGGCAAAGATGCCGGCGACCGCCTGATGCCGGGTGAGCGAGCTGGCGAACACCCCCAGGGAAACGTAGAGGAGTCCGGAGACGGCGATGAAGAGGTAGCCGCCCATGAGCGGGCCGAGATCGATGAACCGGGTGTCGCCCGCGAAGTGATGAAGGATGTAGAAGAAGCCGCCGGTCGAGGCCCAGAGCAACAGGTAGAGGAAGTAGGCGGCGAAGTATTTGCCGAGGACGACCTCGGTGGTGGAGACGGGGGCGGTGAAGAGGGTCTCCAACGTGCCGAGGCGGCGTTCCTCCGCGAGGCACTTCATGGTGAGCAGGGGCACCATGAACCACACGGGAAGCCAGAAGAGTTGGAAGAAGACGGACGCGGGCGAGGTTTCCTGGGGTGCGGCGCTGTAGCTTTCCAGGACGCCGGAGAAGATGAAGCCCATCACAAAAAGAAAGAGCACGGCCGCAATGTAGGTGCTGGCATTGACCAGCAGCATGCGGATCTCGTGGCTGAGAATGGTTGTGAAATGACGCATGGCTTAATGACGAATGACGAATGACGAATGACGAATGGACGGAGCGAACATGCGCGGAAGGGGGCGGAGGGAAATGTCAGTGGGCTTAATCATTGGGCATTCGGCATTGGTCATTCGTCATTTCGACGCGGGGGCGTCGACGGTTTCCCAGCCGCGTTTGGTGGCGGCGAGGAAGACATCCTCGAGCGAGGGTTGTGCGCGGTTGAGGGCGCGCACGCGGAAGCGGCCGTCGGTGGCGAGGGCATGGAGCAACGTGTCGCCCAGGTCGTCTTCACGTGCGCTGGTGAGGATGAGTTTGCGGAAGCCGGCGGCGTCGGGCTCGCCGGAACTGGCGATGTGGAGCGTCGGTTCGATCTGGGTGAGCGCGGCGGGCAGGGTCGCGGCGATTTCGCCGGCGATTTCGAGATGGTAGCGGGACTGGCCGAACACTTCACGGCGGAGGTCGGCGGGCGTGCCGGCGGCGACGACGCGACCCTGGTTGATGATGAGCACGCGGTCGCAGGTCATTTCGATCTCGGGCAGGATGTGCGACGAGATGATGACCGTCATGCGTCCGCGCAGGCTGGCGATGAGATCGCGGACGATGAGGATCTGGTGCGGATCGAGGCCGATGGTGGGCTCGTCCATGATGATGACGGGCGGTTCGGCGAGGATGGCCTCGGCGATGCCGACGCGCTGGCGGAAGCCCTTGGAGAGTTTGCCGATGATGCGATGGCGGACGCGGGTCAGGTCGCAGAGCTCCAGAACTTCGTCGAGCCGGAGGGAAAGTTTGCGACGGGGGATCTCCTTGAGGCGTCCGCGGAAGTGGAGATATTCGGAGACCCGCATGTCCTCGGGAAGCGGATTGTTCTCCGGCATGTAGCCGATGAGTTTTTTAATCTCGGCGGAACGGGAGGCGACGGGGACGCCGCACACGTTGACCTCGCCGGCGGTGGCGGGGAGGTAGCCGGTGAGAATGCGCATGGTGGTGCTCTTGCCGGCGCCATTGGGTCCGAGGAAGCCGAGGATCTCGCCGCGCGCGACGGTGAAGCTGATCTTACTCACGGCGGTGTGGCCGGAGTAGATTTTCACGAGGTCGCGGACTTCGATGGCGGGGGATGCGTCGGACATGGATGACAAATGAAGGAGGGGCAACATGCACGCTTGCGGCCCATAATGAAAGCCTGCGATGAGGAAGACGCCTCCTTCGCAGGACCTTCACATTTCACGGTTTCTGGCTTCGGCCGCAATGGTCTAGCAGGAAGGCGAGCATGTCGGCATCCTGGGCGCGCTTTTGTTCGCCGCCCTGGCCCTTCCCGTGCCCTCCGGAATAGTCGATGCGCAGCCAGATGGGACGGCCGCCGGCGCTGGCCGCCTGCAGGCGCGCGGCCATCTTCATGGACTGCCATAAATCCACCCGGGTGTCGTTGGCGCCGTGGATCAGGAGCACCGCCGGATACGCCGTGCCGTCTTTGATTTGATGATAAGAGCTCATCTCGAGCAACGCCCGGAACCCCTGCTCGGTTTTCACGCTGCCAAATTCGGGAATATTGGGGACGCCGTTGGCGGAATATTCCATGCGGAGCGCATCGCAAACGCCGACCCCGATCACGGCGGCGCCGAAGAGGTCCGGTCGCTCGGTGATTGCACGGCCGATCAGAATGCCGCCGGCGCTGCGGCCCATGCCGCAAATCGTTTGGGGTGAAGCATAGCCGGCCGTCACCAGGTAGTCCGCGCAGGCGATAAAATCCTTCCAGGTGTTCGGCTTGGTGTCCTGAAACCCCGCGCGCCTCCAGCTCTCGCCATACTCGCCACCGCCCCGCACGTGCGCCACGGCGTAAATGCCACCCGCCTCGAAAAAGGGCACATTTCCCAGGTTGAAGCGGGGTTCGCTCGATGTGCCGTAAGCACCATAACCCGACAGCAGCACCGGGTTTTTTCCGTTCAGCTCCAGCCCCTGCGGGTGGATGATGGTCAGCGGGATTTCCATTCCGTCATGGCTTTTCACGCGCACCCTTTTGACGGTGAGCCGGGCTGAAATCGCCGGCGACCAATCGGGGATCACCCCGGTATCCGTGCAGTTTTCCGACCGCGGATCATAAGCGTAATAAAGCCCGGGACGCGTCCAGCTTCCCAGGGTAAAAGCGACACCGGGCAGGCGGGTGTCATTGGTTCCGCTTCCGGGAACCGAAACCGTTCCCGTATCCGGAAGCCGGATCTCGTCCGGTTGTCCGATCCGGTCAAACGGAAGCCGGACCAGCCGGCTCGGTCCGCCTTCGAGGATTTTCAGGTATAACCCGTCGCGTGCCCAGACGAGGCTTTGGATGACGCCCTTGGGATCGGTGTAGACGGTGGTCGCTTGCCGGAGGTCCGGGTTTTTCAGGCTGGTCCGGATGACTTTCCCGTTGGTGGCCCCGTGCCGTGACAACAGGTAAAGGTCATCGCCGTGGAGGCCCATAAAACTGGCGTTTGCCGCGCCGACC
>JAQSWS010000002.1 GCA_029266495.1 Rariglobus sp.
ACCGCACGTGATCGCGTTCTCTCTCGCCCGCTGACTGGCATCGAGAAATACGGTGACCAAAAATCCATCAGCAGCAAAGATGTCGCTCGCCTCCCCGCCCACCTGACGCTGGATCAACTTTATAAAAGATGGGGCTATGCCCACTTGGGCGATCCTCCGTTCTCTCTCTACTATCATGCAGACGGAGACTTATGGTTTCACGTAGTCTTTGACCTAGACGACATCCCCACGATCTTTGCTGGAGATTATCATAAAGTAGAGGTTCTGGGCATAACCTTGGCTGGCCGTGGCCGTTACGAACAGTTTCCAGCCACCGAGGTCTGGACCTCAGAACGGGCCTCACCCGTGACTAAGGTCCGCATGGAAGAGATTCGCGATCTACCCGACGAAATTTACCTCGATCAAATCCAACGCTGCTGGGGTAACAGTCGCGTGAACGGCGTTGTATCGAAATCTACCTTGGCTATGTTCACAAACAACAGGCGTAATCTATTTCCTCCTGTCGCTTCGGTCTCTTACCGCACCCCCATAGATGGCTATAGCTGGGTCTTTTTTCTAGATTGGACCGCAGCCGTGGAGTCTGTTGCAGGCAAGAACACCCGGGTAAAAGTAGTCAGCATTTATCTATTCGGACCAACCAACAAAGCCCTTTTAGAATGGGGCAGCTATATCAACCCCACAACAGGTGCCCTTTATAGACCCACCCCAAGAAAAGATCCTTTTATACCTAATGCCGAACCGCAACCAAAGGGATTTCTTGGCTTGGACTAGACCGTAACTGCCTCCAACTTAACGAATCTAAAAACAACGTGATACCCACCGTGCTTAAACAACTGCTCCTCGCGCTACTGATCGCCTGCACAGCATACGCTAACCCGGAAAACGCATGCTTGGTGATGTCAAACGCTGCCGGCACGGGCACAGGCTTCATTGTTAAGCAGAGGGGCGGCTATTACTTGGTCTCAAACCAACACGTCATCAATGGACCCGCACCCCACAAGTATGAGAAGTCCGATGGCATCGTCTTGAGACCTCTTAAGGGCTGGTTGGCAGGTGACCGTGACATTGTCATATATAGCTTAGACGGGACGCATGCCCACTACTTGGAGGTGGAAACGGAGTTTGATGCTGTCGCCCTCGGTGAAGAGGTCATGATCTATGGCAATGCGCTCGGTGAAGGGATGCGGCTTTCAGAGGCTAAGATTATCCGTAAGACCTCGTCCGAAATAGAGATTTCGGGTGGAATCGTCCCCGGAAATAGCGGAGGTCCGATTATCAGAAAGAAAAACGGGAAGCTGCTCGCCGTGGCCACCTACGCAACAGTGCACAATACTCAATTTAGAAGCATCTCCGACTACGTTGAGGCGGCAGGGCTGCCAAAGGTCCGATTTTATGGAGTAAGGATCGACACCATCACCAGCCCCGTTGACTTCGATCTAAAACAATTCCTGCAAGAGGCAGCCCAGCTAGAAGCAGACGCCAAGCAGCTCGATCGAGCAGCCATCATGCTGATCATGCTCTCGATGAAGCTTGGGGCAGACCTTTCCCCTGAGATAAGCCAATATGTCCGGAGGGCAGAACAATCCCACCATCGCGCCCTTTCGATGCTTGAACCTTCGGGGCTCTATCCGGGAACCTACAGCCCGGTAGCCGTGAACGCCTTTCGGCGTGCGTCTGATCCACTCTTTTCCATTACAGCCAAACCCGTCAGCTATATCCACAGAAACAAACAGACCGCCTTGGAAAACGATCAGAAGTTCCTCTGGTCCACTTACGCAAAGCTCCTCCGAAGCGTGCCGGTGCGGTAGCATCGAGCCAAGGGGCAAGACGTCGAGCCAATGGGGTCGGTCGAGCCGATGGGATCGGACCGTTACTTGCTACTTTCGCCCCGTCGAGTCGATGGGGTCAGACCTTAAACGGTTAATTGAAACATATGTCACAACTTCTCATGACTCAATATATCCTACTCATCCACAGTAACACGACAACCGAGGCTTCAACTGACGAATGGAATCAGTTTTTCACCGAGGCTCAGGCGAGTGGGCTCTTCAAAGGCGGCAGTGCGATCGGCGACCGGATCATCGTCGGCAATACCCAGTCCGCCAAACCGTCCGATCACATCGTCGGCTACATGCGGTTCGATGCGGACGATAAACAAAAACTGCTCGCTCTGCTCAACCGCCATCCCGTGGTTGTCCATGGCGGCGCTGTAGAATTGTGCGAACTCCCCAAATCCTAAAACCCAAATACCTAGGCAGTCCGGAATAACGTATTCAATGCTAAAACTACGGCCCTTTCAGACGGAAGACACCTCCACTGTCATCAGCCTATGGCGTCGGTGCGGGCTGGTTCATGTCAATAACGACTCTAACAAGGATATCCTCCGCAAAAGCAAGGTAAGGCCGGACCTGTTTATTGTAGGCTCATTTGAAGGAGAGATCGTCGCCTCGATAATGATCGGCTACGAGGGACACCGCGGCTGGATCAACTATCTCGCGGTGAGCCCCGACCACCAAAGAAAAGGTTACGGACGACTTTTAATGGACGAAGCCGAGAGACTGTTACGCAAAGAAGGCTGTCCAAAAATCAACCTGCAGGTCCGCACAACCAACGCCGCTGTCCTGGCCTTTTATCAGGCGATTGGCTACGGACAGGATGAAGTCGTCAGTCTGGGAAAGAGACTGGAGAACGACAACATTCCATAATCATGCCGTCGAGCCTGCCCCTTAAGCAAGTCGAGCCAATGGGGCCGGGCCGTAGAGATAGCCACATCCAACATCCTAATTACATCACCTAAGACCCTAAAATCCAGCATCCTAGGATTCACTCTGATCAAATAATGAAAGTCATAATCAATCGCGTCTCGGTTATTCAAGCAGGCCTCGTTACCTTTGGCTGCTATCTTATCCCGTGCCTCTGCATGAGCCTCTACCTCGTGCACGGCATCCTCACCGAGTCACCTTTTGCACAAGACTTAAAGATCAAGCACGCCATCGTTGGCCCACTACTGCTTGCCGTGGTGTGTGGAATTGCGACGGCAATCTGCGTGGGTTTATACAACCTTAACGTCAGAATATTCGGCGGATATGAATTGGACGCGGAACCATCCGACGCCGCCCGTGCAGAGCCAAGCTTTTCCGAGAAATTATCTGCTGCAGAGCGCGATGTCGCCGCCGCCCCACCCGTGGAAAGCGGATTCAAGATTAGTGCGCTCTATGTCGTGATCATCACCGCGCTCATTGTTGTGGTGCCTTTCGCAGTGATCTCCCGAAAGAATGCACAAAAGGCGGACGCTCTGGTCTCCAAACATGTCAGCGCACTGCAGGAAGCCGAAAAGACATTGAAAAACACCCAGGCGGCGATGACCGAACTCAATAAAGTTAATCGCGAGCGATATCACCAATTCGAGACATCGCAAAAAGATGCCCAGGAAAAATATCAAGGCAGTTTAAAATATGCCCAGAACCATTTCGACCATAAATTAAAGGAGTTTGCCATGCTGACGCGAGGCATGGAGCACATAGCCGAAATCGACAACACAGGCATGAGCATGATGAGAGGGTTCTCCAACGATAAAACCCGGCTAGCCTTGAAGGAGGCCATCGCAGAAAACCGCAACAAGTTCTTCCTCTACGTAACAAAGAGCGGATATCTTCATATAGAAGGAAAGATAGACAGCACCGTGGAGCGAAAAATCAGAGAGGCGTTTGATGCGAACAAGCCGACCAGTGTTCAACCGGTAGAATAACAGTCGACCGAGCCAATGGGTCCGTCGAGCCGATAGGTAAGGCCACTAGATTCTAGTATTCACCACTTCATCATAAAGATCCGCAGCTCCTCCCCATTTCCATGGAATCACTCTCATTGAAGATCAAGGCAGCCAACCAACGGCTGATTGCGCAGGGCGAACACGATGCAATTGAAGAGTTTTTCTCGCCCGACTATGTCGCCCACCTTACTGACCAAGACTTGGCCGGCGGGCACAAGCTGGTGCGCTCCCTCTTGGATCTCTATCAGCGTGCATTTCCACTGCCAAAGGTGCAGGTGGAGATTCTCATTGAGGGGACGGACCGCATTTCCTGGCAACGGACGCTCCGTGCAAAGCACCAAGGTGCATTCAAAGGCTTTCCCGCTTCAGGTCACGAGATCGTGTGGCGCGACGTCGTCACCAGCAGATTCCACGATGGAGTGATAGTAGAAGAATGGGTGATCTCAGATCTCGCTGAGAGGCTTTTGCTATCCAGAAAAAGCCCTAGGCCATTCGAGCCGGGGAGTCAGGCCCGTCGAGCCGATGGGTCAGTCCGCTAGTTGTTAGTTTTTAATCATAATTTCGCGATCCATGAAAAGAATACTCGGAATACTCCTACTCTGCTTAGGCACATTAAGCACACGCGCCGAAGATATCATCCAAAGCAGTGGAGAATGGATCCCTCCCAAAAACGCGTATGGTCAATTTCGATTGGTCCCCAGCAAGCAGATCCCCCACGTCACAAAGGAAACCGAATGGAACGGGCCGTGGTCGCCCTATCCTCGGTTCTTACTTCAGGTCGGATCCTCGCATGGCCACCAGACCATCCCCAATGAATTTCACTACGTTGACCCTAAAATCACTCTGCAAGGAGCGATCGCGACAAGTAAGGAAACCCACTCGACCACCGTTAAACTTTTCGACCGCCGATCCAGTCCCGCAGACATCAAGACCACCTTCCACTCTGCGCCAGCCATCCTGACCTTCAACCAAGAGTATCTGGCGGCCACGATTTCCGGGGATAACGCACTGACATCGTGGGAACTCTTCGTGCGGTTCACGGAAGAGAAACCTCCTTATGTTAAGGACCAAACTAAAAAATGAACTCACTCTCCAAAGAGGAAAAATGGCTCATCGAGCGGGAATTCATTGCCAAAGAAGCCCAGAAGGAGAAAACCCGGAAATTTCGACAGCGCGTTGCTATCGTCGGAATTGTGGCGGGAGTCGCAGCTGCATCCCTAAGCATTTTAGTCGGTGGATTTTTTATGCCGCTTATTCCAAAGATAATTTGGGTCATCTGCATAACTACATATCTAGGCGCAGACTCGCTACTCCCCTCTCTTTCTAAAGATATAAATTTCTACGCGCACATGAACCCGTGGAAGCAATCATTGGAATCATTATCCGACCCCAGGGACCTACCATTCGCCATCTCCCTCTTGGGATGCTACCACTTAATTCGAGTTTTATTATCACTTGTCCTCTTTTAGTCGAACTATGACCGAGCGCCCCCACCTTAAATGTTTGGGAAAACTAAATGAACATCAATAATAGCTACATATCACTCGATTGGAATAAGCTGAGTGACACTCCAGTCGGGAATGACGACGAAATAGCCGGCTTTTTCTTCTCCGCAATAGACGAAGAACTGCCATGGCTTATTCCCGTTCCGTTCGGAAACGAAATTGATCATTACTACTTCCAGAGCTGGAACGGCCTTATGGAGTTTAATGATTGGTTTAGAGACCAGAGAAGGGAGATGAACAAAGAGGTTATCGACCCACTTGCTGCACTTTTCATGGATTTCGGCCTATTGCATGAGGACACCACCTTCACCCCCAACCCCATCAAGAAAGGGATTACGTTTACAAGCGGCTGGCTAATCGGGGCGATTCCCCCTCCCGAAGTGAAGGCACTGCTGGCTCGTGCTGAATCCCTTGATCTCGATTCAATCCAATCTGAATTTCATCTAGCGATCCAAAGGATGCCCTGCGACATGGTTCCGAATAAAGAGATGATCCAACATTGGATTTTATCTCTGATAACCGGACTCCGATCTACAATCAGTGCTGACCGCGGCATTATCATTGGCGCCGCATGAAAGAGCCGCCGCCGAGCCAATGGAGTTAGGACGCCAGATGCTACTCCTCAACCACGACAGCCTTTTTCTTTAATTACAAATAATGGAAACCATACACTTTACCGACTCCCCGACTCTTGAAGGATTTTATACGCTAAACACGCATGTGCTACAGCCTAAGACCCGGTTACTACGCGTTATCGGCGGCCTACTTGTCCTCACGTTTTTGCTATTCCCATTGATGACACGGTCTCAGCCCCAGCCGCCCACTCTCTTTCAAGCATATACATCCCAGCTGGGATTACTGATCCTACCCGGCATTTTAATCTGCCTCCATATCCTGACTCGATATACGATAAAGAAGCGGTGGAATGCCGCCAAGGAGCTAAGAGAAAAGCGGTCATATTCCATTAATGAACACGGCATTCAAGTAACCGCCTCTTCATTCAACGGATTCTTGGAATGGAGCCTTCTCAATCACGCTGAAGTAAACAAAGGTTATTTTTTTCTACGCACAGCCCAAAATCTATTTTATCATTTTCCAGTATCAGCAGTGCCAGATAAACAAAATTTCATGGAGTTGATCCGCACCAAGATAACGAACACAAAGAATTTCAAATAATAATGCCCGGGTCGATCTGATGAGTAGATTAGTCAATTTGAACCTCCCGAATCTACTCAAAGATCAAGTCGGTTTGAGCGCCTGGTCAGGGAATCTCACACAGCCGAATGGAAAAAGAAAAAGTCACCGCAATCTTTGATCAGCAGGCATCATCTTATGATCAGAAATGGGGCAAACTGGCGCCGATCAGCAGCGCCCTGCATTTGCTCACGAGTGCGGTGCTAGCGGAACTTCCCTCGTCAGCTCGCATTCTTTGCGTCGGAGCAGGCACGGGCACTGAAATCCTCTTTCTGGCCAAGAAATTTCCCGGCTGGCAATTCACCGCAGTGGAACCGTCCGTTGCAATGATGGAGGTTTTCCGGCGCCGGGCGGAAGAACAGGGGATTTCGTCACAATGCGTCTTTCATTCCGGATATCTCGACTCTTTTCCACCCG
This sequence comes from Rariglobus sp., assembly GCA_029266495.1. Lineage (GTDB taxonomy): Bacteria > Verrucomicrobiota > Verrucomicrobiia > Opitutales > Opitutaceae > Rariglobus. Next base: position 6,886 of record JAQSWS010000002.1, read on the forward strand.
GGGAGCCCTTCGATGCCGCCACGGCCCTTCTGGTCTCCCAGTTCATCCAGGAGCGAACTATTCGGTCGGAGTTCTTTCAAGGCATTGCCGAACGCCTTCGTCCCGAGGGCATTATCATCAGTGCCGACCTGGCTGGCGACTTGTCCGTGGCGACGGGTTCCCCGAGCCTCCTTGACCTTTGGTTTCAGGTAATGAAGGACAGCGGCACCCTTCCTTCACCGGAAGCGATCGAGAAGATGCGCGAAGCCTACACTCGCGATGTTGCGGTTCTTCCACCCCGCGATACCCGCGACATTATCAGGCAGGGAGGCTTTGCTTCCCCGGTGCTCTTCTTCCAAGCCGGAATGATCCACGCTTGGTATGCAAAGCGATCACCCACTCAACATCCTGAACGCCATTATTAGCCCACGACCCGCTCCTGCAGACCGCAAAGATCTTGGACACAATTCCGCCTAATGAAGTCATTCTTCCCAATCCTGTTAGTCATCGTCTTTGCAGCACGAGCCCTCGGGCATTGCGGCACAACTTTCCACCTGACCAAGTTCATGGCGGACATGTCGCACGGAGCCGGCTGAAAAGCTGACAGCGCCACGGCGGGAGGGGTGGCGCGGTCAGGATCAGGCAGAGTCGGTCACTTTAAATCGGAGAGGGCCGCGCCGAAGTTGAGATGGATCACATGGCCGTCGATCACGAGCGCGGGCACTGAGCGCACGCGGGCCGCCTCGGCTTCGGCGATCCGGTTTTTGGCGGAACCGAGATCAACGACTTCGAGATCGACCTTGGTGGCGTCGAGATAGCGGGTGACCGCGGTCTCGGCGTCGACGCAGACGGGACAACCGGCGTGGTAGAATTTGGCGATGGCTTTCATGATGGTGGTTCTTTCTTGGATCAGGGTTACGATTCTCGCGGTCCGCTGGGCGAACCGACGGACAGAGCATAACCGAACTCCGCACAAGCGGGCAGAGGGCATGAAATAGGCACCGGGCACCGTTTTGTGCCTGCTGGACGCGCAGCCTCGACGCGCTAGCCTGTGCCGGATGACCGCCAAACACCTGTCGTTGTCCGAACGCTCCGCCTACCGCCGTCTCGAAGACGTCGTCGGTTGCAAGTGGTCGGCCGCAGTGGTTGGCGCGCTCCTGCGCGGTGTGAACCGCCCCGGCAAACTCGAACGCTACATCCCCGGAATCTCGACCAAGGTGCTCACCGAAAGGCTGCGCAAACTGCTCGATTACGGACTCATCACACGTGACGACCGCTCCGAGTCCGCGACGCTTCACGTGGAATATCAACTCACGCCCACCGGCAAGCGCCTCGCGCACATCATCGAACAACTGCACGAACTCCAGGCCGAGCACAGCCCGCCTCCGGCATCGACTCCGCCGCCGGGAAAGAAAAAGAACTAGGGTGCGTCCGGGAAAGAAACCATGCCATCGCTCGCGCTCGGAGTGAGAGAAAAAGACCCTGGGCTGGTTTATTTCGAAAACACGGATTAGAACACTCCCATGAAACTACCCCTCCTCCTCGTCCTCTGCGTTCTCATCCTTGGCGGCTGCGCGACATCCGAATCGCCCTCCACCTCGACTGCGTCCTCTCCCGCCGAGCAACAAACCGCCTCCTGGCTGTTCGGTGAATGGACGGAGGACTTCGGCCTGGCCGGAGCCGGCTCCACCACGTTCAACGCCGACGGAACCTACACGGGGCGTTTTTACTCAACCAAGGGCGACACCAAACCCGAAGCCACGTTTGCCGGTCGCTGGCGGCTTGAAGGCCAGACCCTCATCTACGAACTCACCGAATGTTCAGACCCGGAGTTTCTCAAGGCCAACGCGCTCACCAAAGACACGATCCTCAAAGTCGAATCGGACCGCTTCACCTACGAAGACGGCAACAAGAACCCGTCCGTCATGAAACGCGCAAAGCCTGGCCCGCGTGAAACTTTTTGAACTGATCGAAGCGACCGCGCCGGCCCGGCGTTCGCCCGGCCATTTAGCCGAACCGCGCTCCCTCTCATGGCCGCCTGCACGCTTCCTACGCTGACCATTGTGACCGGGCGCCCCGGAGCCGGTAAAACCACCCTCGCCCGCAAACTGGCCGAGCACATCCATTGTCCGTTGATCGGCCGGGATATGATCAAGGAAGGCATCGTAAATACCACCGGCGACAAAGGCGCTCCCGGCGGCTCGCTGGCGATGGACGCCTGTATCACGTTTTTCGCGACGATTGAACTGCTGCTCAAAAACCGGGTAACCCTCGTGGCGGAAGGTTTTCTCGGTCCGCAGCTTTGGGGGCAACATATGCCCGGCCTGACAGCCATCGCCCGCGTCAGACTCATCCAATGTCAGGCCGACCCCGACCTCGCTCATTCACGGATGATCCAACGCCGTCTTAACGATCCACGGTGGGATGAGTTTCACAACAGCCCCGTCAATCAGACGCAACAGCCGGCGCAAAACTACGCCCTCCTTGATCTGGGTGTCCCCACCTTGGTGGTAGATTGCACGAATCACTACGCCCCCGATTTTGACACCATCTTCCGGTTCACCCAGAGCTGAAAGCGAAAGATCCCCTGGTCTGGAGTGTCACGCCCTACCTGCTTCAGCAGCGTGACCGAAGCGGCCCATGAGCCGTCGACTATTAACAACAAACCTCGACGCGATGCCGCGCTTCTTCACGGTGATAAAGGTGACCACCCGCGCCCAAAACACCGGACGCGCCCTCACACTCCGCCGACCACTCACTCCACCATGCATCGCAGCCGTCCCATCTACATCTCGATCATCGCCTGGCTCTATCTCATCGGCGCCGGTCTCACCGTCCTGTCGCTGGCGCTGATGATTTATGACCCCAAGGTCGTGTATAGTCAGATCAACCCGGATACACCGTTTGCGTTGATCCTCGCCCAGACCAGCTTGGGAGCAATCGTGACCGCTGTCGGCGCATGGAACCTCCTGCGGGGTGCCAATTGGGCGCGTTGGTTAATGACCGTCTTTTTAGTGGAGTCCACCACATGGACTTTTCTCAGTGCCAGCATTCCCGCCAGCTTCTGGGTCGCCCTGCTTTGGAGCGTTATCATGATAACCGTGCTGTTCATTCCGCCCTCCAACGAGTTTTTCCGTGCCCGGCGGGGCCGGCGCAGGCGTATCCGATCCGTGGTATCGCAGGCCTAAGTCCACCTATCGAGTCGACGAAATCGGGCGGAGATCGCCGACCATGAGGCGCGCTTCTTGTTTTGTTGAAAAACTAGGCGGAGCGGACGGCGGGATTTGTGCTTCTACCGGGGCATGCCGATCGCAGCAGCCGCATCCACTCACCTCCCTTCCGCCAAATCCGACGAACGGGCCTTGGCGTATTTGATGGGGCTGCATGGGCTTGCCTTGATGGTGGTGTTTCCCCTTGGCACCCAGGAAACGCGGCTTTGGCACCCGGGCGTGGGCGGAGTTGGGATGCTCGCGGCGGCCTTCCCGCTCGCCGTGGTGATCGGCGGCTTGTGGGCAAGACGTCGGTCACGCCTCCCGGCCGGCGTGCGGACCCTCTCGTGGATCGCTTTTCTTACCACACTGCCCTGCGTGCTTTCGTATGATTATCCATCGTTTGTCGCCGCCCGCCTGCTGGCCGGACTGGCAACGGGCGCGGCCTATGTGGCGATTCACCGCGAGTTATCGGCCGACGCCCTCCCGCTCGTCGGCCGTGTCGCGCCGCGCATCATCGCCTTCGGCATGCCGGTGTGTCTCGCCGCCGCGGTGGTGTTCGACTGGCGCGCGACGTTTGTGCCCCTCCTCGTGGCGCAGGCGTGGCTCGCGCTCCGCTCCACGCCGCGCCATACCGCGCTTCCCGTGACAATCCCTGCACCCGCCGAGGCCGCTCCCGCCGCGCTCGTCGCGACGGGGGCACTGGCCTTCGTGAGCGCCGCCTACCTCACCGTGCTTTCCGGGTTTCTGGTCTTCAACGCCGGGCACACCGAGTTCCATATCCCCGTCGTGCTCGGACTGGCCGCCTTGCTCGGACTCGGCGTGCCGCCGGCGGTCCGGCGGCTGCGCACCTTGGTTTCGGACACCATGGCGTTTGCCGTGGCACTCGGGTTTTCCGCCGCGAGCTTGCTGGCGTTGCTCGCTTTGCGCGGTCCGCAGCCAGCGGCCCTCGCGGTCTCGACCATCGCGGTCTTCCTGACGGTCAACTCGGCCCGCCACCTGACGCTGGCCGGTCTGGTCCAGCCGGGTCTCAAGCCGGAAGAACGCCCCGCCCATCAAACCCATACTCACCTGGCTCACCACTTGGGTTCGGGCCTTGGTGCGCTGACGGCGGGAGCACTGATTTCGCTCACACCCGCAAAGACGTTCACCGGCATGCCCGTTATGCTCGGATGCTGCCTCGCCGCCACTGGAGTCGCCCTTGGAGCCGGCTTCATTTCGGCCCCGAAAACGGAAAAACCGGTGTCAGAAGCGGAGTTGCCCGAATTCATTGCCGAAAACGAGAACTCGCCGGTCTGATCATGTAAAACGGCCCGAGCGGGTCACCGTGACTTTCTCGCTCGAGTGCCCGCCGCCCTTGTCCACTGGACGGGACTACTTCCGGCAGCGTCTGCAACGTGACGTCATGAAGCTCAAGAAACCCGTTGTCCGTGAATGACCATCCATTCAAGGTATCGCCAGCCTCGCCGAACCGACCCCTGTTCCCGAAAACGCGCCATGAGCAAACCGCTTTGCTGGATCCACACTGGTTTACACAAAACAGGCACCACCGCCCTCCAGCGCACCTTTTCCCAAAATCGGTCAAACCTATCCAAAGCGGGGTTCCTCTATCCAGATCTTCGACCGATCAAAAGCCGTCCGGCGGAGGCACACCATTTACTTTTTCGCCGGCTCGGCGTGGCATGCGAAGGCTTCTCAGAAGCTGATTGCAAAACACTCTGCGCCATCTGGCTCAAGCAATGCACAGAAAATAAAAGCTCCCTGCTTCTCAGCGCCGAATCTTTATCGCGCTACCCCACAACGATCGAAGCTCTTGACTGGGAATGGCCGGACAAACGACGACGTTTTTTAGAAGGAGTCGCCGACCTGCTGCAGGAATACAGGGTTGTGCCCATCGTTGTGCTCCGGAGACAGGATGAGTTTATCGAATCTTTTTATAAGGAGTGGGTCTTAAAAAGACATGAGAACTCCCACTTGCGATTCGAAGACTTTATCCGAGTCAGCGCCCCTTTCTACCTGAGATTTGAAGACAATATCACCTTGATGAAGTCCATTTTTGGCGAGGTGCGGGTGCTTTCCTATCATGCCCTCAAAGGAGGGGATCTTGCCCGGAATTTTTTCCAAGCTTTGGGCAGTGATGTGGAATTGGAATCACCCACGCCACATATCCGTCCCAGCCTCTCCACCCAAATGACTGAAATCAAAAGATGCCTGAACAGCGTCAGTCATCCCTGTGCCGATCCAAAAAATTTCAGCAAGCTGGCAGGCTGTCATGCGTATCAGGAATGGCTTCAACGGCCAGGCAGAAACTTGGGGTCCAGCGAGTCGAACTTATGGGCAAGCAGCGATGCCCGAAGAGCCTTTATCGATTCTTTCGAACAGGAAAATGCCCGTATTGCGCGCGACTACTTCGGCGACGGAAATCGTTTCCCTGAATACATCGAGACCTCATCAAGTAATTATATGGAGGCGCTCCAATTAACCAAAGGGGATTACCGCGAACTCGCCACCTTCGTTTCAGACTCCGGTATCGATCAATCAGCACTCCGGTAAGGGAGAAAACCGCGAGGGCTCGCACTCGCTTGTGACGACTCCACCCAATGGAGCGTTTTCAGCCTCGATTCTGGCCAGGCAATCCAATTTTTACCACCGCACCATGAAGCTGCCTACGTTCCTGATTACCTCACTTGCCCTGATCGTTGCCTGGGTCGCCCCGTTGCACGGACAAGCCATCGAGATCCCGCCCACGGATCCCTTGGTGCGTTACGTGGGGCGCTTCGATCACACTGCGGCGGCAGGTCCCCGTTGCGCCTGGTCCGCCAGCACGGTCGCACTGACGATCACCGGCGGTTCGTTGAGTGTCCGGTTCAATGAAACCGGCAAAGATTTCTGGCAGATCGTCGTGAACGGACAACCGACGGGCGTCCTGGAACTCAAGCCGGGCGAACAGGTGTATCCCGTGGTGTCCGATCTACCCGCCGGTCGTCATCGCGTGGAACTGGTCAAACGCACCGAAGCCACCATTGGCGTCACACAGGTGCTGGGTTTTCAGCTCGACGGGGGCGCCAGGCTGTTGCCGACGCCCGCCCGTCCGCGTCGCATCGAGGTGATCGGCGACTCCATCAGTTGCGGTTACGGCAATGAAGCCGCGGCCAAGGAAGAACACTTCACCCCCGCGACCGAAAATGCCTGGCTGGCCTACGGTGCGGTCGCGGCGCGCGCGGTCGATGCGGACTACGTTTGCGTCGCCTGGTCCGGCAAGAAACTGTGGCCCAACAACAGCGTCCTGGACTACTACGATCGCGTGCTGCCCGGTCCGGCGGAGGCCAGGTGGGATTTCTCCCGGTGGACGCCCGACGTGGTGATCATCAATCTCGGGACAAATGACTTCAACGTGAAGGTCAACCCCGAGGAGGCTGGCTGGGTGTCCGCGTATGTTGCATTCATAAAACAAATACGCGCGCGCTATCCGCAGGCGCCGGTCTATTGCGCGCTCGGCACGATGCTCAGCGACTGGCCGGCCGCGCGCATGCCGCGCACGACGATCCTCGGTTATCTCAACCAAGTGATCGAGCAGACCAACGCTGCCGGAGGCCCGCCCGTGCGCCTGATCGATTTCGGCGTGCAAAAACCTGAAAACGGCTACGGCGCCGACTGGCACCCGAATGTGAAAACCAATTCGCTGATGGGCGCCCAACTCGCGGCGACCTTGAAGCAGGACTTGGGCTGGTAAGCCGCGTGCGCCGCTCTTCGACCGCCCGACCCGGGCGGTCGAACCGATGGAACCGTCCTCCACCCCATGAAGCGCACGTCATCAACACCTAGCATGCTCGTCCGCTTCCGCGGGCGAAAACAGGCCTCCGTCCGCCATCGGGCGGAAAGCATCCGGGCTCGCACGGGTGCAAATCGCTCCATGCGCCGGTAAGACGATTCATGATCCATTTGTAGGGGTTGGTCCCAATATGACCGCGCCTCCAGCAGGGGTATGTTGCGCGGTCGGCGACCCGGGTGGCCCGGTTGAAACTTCTCTCCGCGCGGCGCCACCCCGGCCAAAGACGCCCCTCCCACCATGAAAACTTCTCCGCTGAAAACGATCACGGTTGGCACGCTGGTTCTCGGACTGGGCCCGATGCTGATCGCCGCAACCACGACCGGTCCCGCCCCGCAAACCACCAACCCTTCACAAACCCGGCAGTCGGGCAGCCCGGATTCCCAAGGTGAACCGGCTCCAGATCGGATTGTTCCCAACACGATACCGGCGACCTCGGCCAATTACGAAGACTCACGCGGGCGGCCTGCGAGCGCGTTGATCGGACGCGATGTGGTCGGCGCGAATGACGCGAGGCTCGGCCAGCTTGGCGATTTCCTCGTCGATTCGTATTCGGGCAAAATCATCTACGGCGTGGTGTCCACCGGAGGAACGAAAGTCCCTGGCGTGGTGTTGCGCGCCGTTCCCTTCAACGCGTTTATTCCCGAACTCGCAACGGACGGGCTGCGGCTGAGACTGAACATCGAAGAAGCGACCTGGGCCAAGGTTCCGTCGTTTGAGATACGCCAGTTGGATCGCTTGAGCAAAGAGGGCGTGCTCCGGGAGGACATCTATCGGTATTTCGGTCAGCAACCTCCCCTCGTGACACGGATGGACGAGCAACAACTGGTGTCGGCCCGAGAGACGACCGGCAAACCGGTCCTGCGCGGCGACCAGACCATTGGCAATATCGAGGATGTGATCGTGCACCTTGAGGCCCAGGTGGCCGCCGTCCTGTTCGACCCGCGCGACGACTTCGTCGGAACCGATCAGAAATTCATCCTGCCATTTGGCAGCCTCGCCAGGATCGAGAACAACGTATTCGTCACTGCGCTCAACCTTCAGGACTTCACCACGGCCCGGGTCTCGACGGATGCCACTTGGGCGATGTCTACCGGGGCATTTCGGACGCCCTACCTCTGGCCCGCCTACGGGACCTCCGCCACTCCGCTGACAAACACTCCGCCGCTTCAAAATGTCGGTCTCAGCGCCACCCGGCCACCCGTCGAGGAAATCCGTCAGGCGCTGGCCTCCGATGCCCATACGAGATGGACTCAAGTCAACGTGGTTGCCGCCCACGACCGGGTGATTTTGCAAGGGGTCGTGCAGGATGAAGACGATAAGCGACGGGTTGAAAGCCGTGTCTCCCAATCCGCCGGCGGCTGGAAAATAGACAATCAGATCCGCATTGCCGGAGCCGTCGGCGACTAAGCGCGCAACGGATCCAAAGGCGCGCCACCGCGCGTCGGTGCGAGCAATATTTCAAATAAAGTCATGGTCGTCGGGTTGTCGTGTAGCCACACCCGTGCCGGGTGTGTTCCGTGATGCATCCCCGATTTCGAACCACGCGGCCGACACGGCCACGGCTACAACTTTATTTGAAATGCACTAGCAGCGTCTTGAATAAACTCGTAGCCATTATCTGCGGCTTGAACGTAGGGCGTGGACCGCTGGGACCGCCGCGAATCCACAGAGGAGAAACGCTTCCAGTCCGGCGCGCCCAGCGGTCACGCCCTACCCGGGTAGCTACAGTTTTATTTGAACCCCTCCGGGCCAGTCTTGTGCCTTCGCGGAGCCTTGCGCCCTGTCTTCAAATAAGTGTGACGGCGTCCCTGCTGGCGATTGCACCGCGTCGGAGGAGCCTCGGATTATAGAACCATGAACGTGGCTGAATAGTCTACCCACCAAGATTGCATTCACTGCAACGCACCGTTTTAACATGAGAACCGAAAACAACTTCCATGCTCAATCGCACCCAATACTTCATCCGGGAACACGCCGGCCTTCTCAAGCTCAGCGATGTTTACGACATCCTTGATCCTCAATCGCAGGCGAAGATTGGAGAGGCCCGGGAGGAGATCAGCGGCTTCGTCAAATTCCTCCGGCTGTTCGTCAACAAGTCGCTCATGCCCACGCGCATTGCCGTCTACGAGCACACCGGCGAGTCATCGCGTAAGTTACTTTTTTCCCTCAAGCGCGGGTTCACCTTTATTCGCCCCAAAGTGGTGATCATTGATGAAGCCGGAGGTTCGCTGGGGCATTTACAGTCCAAGCTCCTTTCCTTGGGTGGAGCCTTCCGGGTGTTCTCGGCGGATGGCGCCGAAATCGCGCTGGTGAAGGGTGATTGGAAGGGCTGGAACTTCCGCTTCCTCAGCGGCGATACTGAACTCGGCGTGGTCACCAAAAAATGGGCCGGCCTCGGCAAAGAACTCTTCACGTCCGCCGATAATTACATCGTCAGCATCAACGGCCAGCCCAGCCCCGCCATCAGCACCCTCCTGCTCGCCGCCGGCCTGGCCGTCGACACCGTCTTCAAGGAACGGAAATAACGCTCCTGTCCGTCTGGCTTGAGAGGAAATAAAACCGGGTGGCTCCGGACGGACAGGAACGGCGCCTCACAATCCACCATGCGCTACAAACATGCCATCATCATGGCGCTCCTGCTCTGCGGCGCCGTGCTTTCTCTAAGAGCGGATGATTTGGAGCAGAAAACCACGCCTCCTCGCGTGGTCAAACAGACCCGGCCAAACTATCCGTCAGACATGGCCCGCAGCGGCATGCGTGGTGAAGTCCTGCTGGAGATCTTCATCAATGATAAAGGTCACGTAGAAAAAGCGACCGTTGTTAAGAGCGATAATCCGGCGTTCGACAAACCGGCAATCGATGCGGTGCTCACCTGGACCTTTGCACCTGCAACCCGGGACGGGCTGCCCGTTTCCACCACGGCCCGGCAACCCATCGTTTTCGAGATTTCATTAATGCCCGATGGAGGTAGAAGCGCCTTTGAAGTCATACGTGGAAACCCCTCCAAGCTGCCTCCTGAATTCCGTTACGACGTGGCGCCAAAACCGCAGGGAGTCGCCCTCGCAGTATATCCCTACGAATTGCTCCGGAAAAAACAGACCGGCAAAGCCACCGTGGTCCTGTTTATCGATACCGAAGGCGCGGTCTCGAGTGTATCCGCCACCAAGGCGAACGCCCCTGAGTTCGGACTGGCTGCAATGGCCGCTGCCGAACAGTTCAGTTTCACTCCCGCCTCGAAAGCGGGACAACCGATCTGGGCTGCGCTTCATCTCGAAATGACGTTCAGCAGATCGGCGACCGAGAGCTACGTGCAGGCCCCTGACTTTCGCCTCTTGAAACGCGAGGTCACCCACCCGGAGACGATCGTAAAGGGCGACCAGCTCGATCGTCCCCTCAGGATCGTTTCACAAAAGGCCCCGATCTTTCCGTCGGCCCAGAAGAAAAAATCCCGCTCCGGACGGGCCACGGTTGAGTTCCTGATCGATGAGAAAGGAAACGTCGCCTTGCCCCGCATCATTTCGTCCGATGCACCTGAATTCGGCTATGCTGCGGTTCAAGCGGTCAGCACCTGGCAGTTTGATCCGCCCACCGCGAACGGCAAAGCCGTGATCACCCGCGCCCGGGTCCCTTTTGATTTTAAGTTCAGCCCCCATTCGACGGCGCACTCGAAATGAACCCCTCGCGCAGTCAGCCTCCGTCCCTTCGCCATTCGCAACCCTCGCCACCCCTTCGTCCACAACGGGTCGACCGATGAAGCTCCTCCCTCAGAGCCGGCCTGCCATCGTCCGCTGCGTGATCATTCTGTCCGTGTTCGTGGCGTTGGTTGCGATCCGGCGCCCGGATCGCCTCGTCAGCTACTACTTCTCCGAGAAAAAAGAAGGAGACATTCTGTTCCAATCGCTCCCCCACGGCGATCTGGTGGATGCCATCGAAGGCATCAGTCACTCGGAATGGTCTCATTGCGGCATCCTCGTCAAACACGGCGGTAAATGGCAGGTGGCCGAAGCGATTGGCGAAGTGCGCTACACCCCGTTGCACCTGTGGGTCCTGCGTGGTCGTCAATTCAAAGTGGAAGCCTACCGGGTAAACCCGCCACCCGCCGGGATCGCCCCGGCGTTGAACGCGGGCGTGGCGAAGCTCAGGGGACTCCCGTATGATTTCAGCTATGCTCCGGACGATGCGGAAATCTACTGCTCGGAATTGGTCCACAAAGTCTATGACCGCGAACTCGGCGTCTCCATCGGCAGCTGGGAACAACTCGGTCACTTGAATTGGAAGCCGTATGAAGCCTTCATCCGGCGTATGGAGAACGGCCAGTTGCCCCTGGACCGTGCAATGATCACCCCGGTGGCGTTAACCCGCAGCCCTCTCGTCACCCGTGTGTTCCCACGATAGTGCGCCCGCCGCCCAGCGCCCCTGCCCGCGCAGAATCACGATTCCTTGCGAAATCGAGTGACGCAGGCCACAGACCCTGCGTTTTCTCAGCTCCACGCGCACGCCTCCAAACGTTCGCATGTGGACAAAAGTCTCCGTCCTCCCTTCCTCATGCCCACCCAAAACCCCGGCCACGCCTTCGCACGCGTCGTGTCGGCAGTCCGCCGCCTTCTCGATCGCAACCGCTCCCCCGATCGGAACCATCGCGATAACAACCGACGCATTTTTTCAGATCTGCACGCACAGGAGCGCATGCTTGCCGATCGCCCGCGCATGACATTTTACCATGCGGCCATTCAGCGTCACATTCACCCCGGAGATCACGTCATCGATCTCGGAACGGGCACCGGCATCCTTGCCGCCTTTGCCTCCCGCCGCGGCGCGGCGCGCGTGCACGCCCTTGATCACTCGCCCATTCTCAAGCACGCCCGCTCCCTGGCCGCCGCCAACCACATCGAACGCGTCCACTTCATTTCCTGCCATAGCACCGAGTTCACTCTCCCCGCACCGGTCGATGTGATTCTCCATGAACAGATGGGCGACTGTCTCTTCGATGAGGCCATGCTCGCCAACGTCTGCGACCTCCGGGACCGGCTCCTCAAATCCGGCGGCCGCATCCTTCCCGCGGCCTTCGAACTCTACTGCGAACCGGTGCAACTCAACACCGCGCGCCACGTCCCGTTCATCTGGAATCTTAACGTTCACGGCTATGACTTCTCCTCGATGGAACGCCATCGCCCGCAAGATCCCAACTACTACCACCTTTGCGGCAACGATGCGGCCTTGGTTGATCGTTTTCTCGCCGAGCCCGTGCCTGCGCTCGCGTTCGATCTGCACACCGTCGACGAGGCTACTCTGTCCCATGATCTCCGCTTTCAACGTCGCGTGATCAATTCCGGCCGGATCGACGGCCTCGCCGTGTATTTCCGCACCAGAGTGGACGATGACCTGCAACTCAGCTCGGCGCCTCACGATCCAGGACGCGCCCCGCATTGGGGTTTTCGCCTCCTGCGCACCGAACCCGCCGACTATGCCGCGGGAGAGGTGATCGACGTAAAGCTCACCGTCGACCGCTGGCACGACGTCGATTCCTGGCGCTGGAGCCACGCCCTCGCACCGGCGACCGCCGCGACGGGCTGACTCCAATGGCCGCCTCATCACAAGGCGAAGCGAAAGACCGCCACGCCTTGAGCAACCGTCGTCACCTCACCCGTCGATGCCGGTCACGCCGCGAGGCAAAACCGGGCCCTGACCTCCGCGGAATCGAGACTCAATGAGCCGCGCAGGATTTCAAAAACGATGCGCTCGGCCGCCTTTTTGAGCACCTCGTCAAACTCGCGACAGGTGAGCGCCGCGCCTTCACGGCGGATGGATCTGATCTGACTCTGGCTGAGCAACAGATGCATGATCACTTCCTCGGCTTCGGCAGGGCTGTCGGTGGAATGAGTGCTGATGTCCGTGTTGCCCTGAACGACATAGCAAATAGAGAGTTTACCAGACATGGCGGGGTGGGGTTGAGGATTGTCGGGGAGGTCACCGGCTCATTCGGCACACCGCAGGCGCGGATGCCGGAAGCAGCCTTGGTCGATCGCGCGGAGTTCGGCCTCGGCTTCCAACCAGATTTCGAGATCGCGATTTTGGGGGCGGCCTTGAGCGTTCCAAATTTCTTGAGCTCGCAGGGCAATGGCCTCGTGGGTGGCCACGTGTTCGGCCTCGGTGTCGACAGCCGTATTTTGCAGGAAAGGTGAGCGTGTCATGACAGGATGCATGAAGCTTCAGGGGTGAACGTTGAGGGAGTATCTCACAGAGGTGGTCCTTGGGGAGTCGGCCGGAGGACAACCACGCAGGCGGAAACCACGGATCAAAGCCGGGTTTACCTTTGGATCATGCGCCGCCTCGAAGGAATCTCCACATCTTTTTGCCAGTCACTGGTGGTAGAAGCGGAGCTATCCACAGTCACAACCGTTGCTCGAAGACAGCTACCCCGCGCCCTTTGGTTCGAGCCGTATCTGTCACCTCGCCAGCTGCTTGAAGCCAAAATACCCGCAGCCGGCCAGCCCGGTCAGCGTGGCGGGAAACAACAACGTCGCGAATCCGATCCGCGTATAACCCAAACTGCCGAGAATGCCCCCCAAAAAAAATCCAATGAACAACACGAGGTAGAGTCCCGCACGTCGTCCGTCGATCGGCTCGCCGCGAAGCTTTAAGCCAACCGCAATACCCAGGTCGGTGATAATCCCCGTCATATGCGTGGTGCGAATGATCGCGCCGCTGTAATGCGTGGCCATCGCGTTTTGCAGGCCGCACGCCATCGCCGCCAGACAGTCGCCCGCGTAGTTTCCGGTCATCAACATGCGGCACGCGGCAAACAGCAGCACCGACTCAATCACCAGAGCCACGCCATAACGCCGCCCCAGTTTGAGCGCGCTCTGGCGAATGATCATCGCGCTCAGCACGCTTCCCAAAAAAAACGAAAACACCACCGCGCCTGCGTAAATCGCCAGCCCATACTGGCCGGTCGACAATTCGTTGCTCAGCACCGTGACCGAGCCCGACATATGCGAGATCGCCTGGTGGTGCATCCCGAGAAATCCGACCGCGTTGATGCTTCCCGCCGCACAGGTGAGCACAAACCCGCCCATCAGAATCCAGGGAGGAATCGGTTTGGAGAGCATCTCCTTCCAGCACTACAAGCCCGACGGATACCCGCAAGTCCCCGACCTCCTTGTTTGCTCGAAAATCGTCCGCATGGCTTGTCTCGGCCCGCTCCCGCCTGCATCTCTACCACGTGAAACGGCGCCCGCCCCTCCTGTCGCTTACCCTGTTCTTGTGCACACCGCTTCTGCACGCGGCGGAGGATTCGCCCGTGTTCATCGTCCAAAATCAACCCGTTGCCCCCACCACCGTCGTGCCTCAAGACGGCCTGCGAGACCTGCGTTTCTCGCGATTGCGAGACGGTAACTGGACTCCGCCCGCCTTGCTCAACCCCGACGGCTGGCGCAGCGCCGCGGATCCTGTCGGTGAAGGCCCCTCCCTCGACAGCCGCGGCGCCCACGTGGCCGTCGCCTGGTTTACCGCCGCCGAGGGCCCGCGGATCAATGTCTCCGTTTCCAGCAACGCGGGCGTCCAGTGGCTCATGCCCAATCGCGTCGACGACATCGCGCCCCTTGGCCGGGTCTCGATCGTGCTGCTCGACGATGGCGCCCAGCTGGTCTCCTGGGTTGAACAGCTCGGCGGCCACTACCTCATTCTCCTGCGCCGCATCTCGCCGCGCGGCACCCTGAGCGTTCCGGTGCAACTCGTCCGCCTCCCGACCGACCCCGGTCATCCCCGGCTCACCCGAGTGAAAGACGGTGACACGACACCCGCGCAACTGCTGCTCGCCTACATCGAACACGCGGCTCCCGCCGCCCGGTTGATCACTCTCCCCGACGCATCCCTGCTCGCCGAGGCCGATGCCTGCGATTGCGACCCACGCCCCGAGGATCAACGCGGCTATGCGCTGAAAGGCCGGGTTCTCTCCATCGATCCCAACGCAGGCACCATCACACTCGCCCATGATGAAGTCCCCGGAGTCATGAAAGCCGCAACCCGCACCTTCAAGGCCGCGCCTCCCCTCTTCGCCGCCGCGCAACCCGGCAAACGGGTGTTTGCGCGCATCGAACGCATCGGGCCCGACTGGTGGCTCTTTAACCTTCGCACCTTGGTCACCCCCTGAATGCCCGTCACCGCTCCTTGACACGTTTGCTATTACTGTAAGCCCGTATGCCGTCGTCCCGCACCCAACCCTCCGCAGTCAGCCGCCTTCAAGGCGCACTCGCGTGGTTGCTCGCGGGCTTGGTGCTCGCGCTCGGCCTGCTGACCGTTTGCCCGTCGGCGCACGCCCACCTGCACGATCATCACGAGACAACCCAGGATGGCCTGCCGGTCACCCATGACGACTCCGGCTGCGCCATCGTCCTTTTCCAGCACGGCGTCACCACGCCGATGGATTTGCCGCGTCTCACCGTTCCGCCCGCGGCATGGATCGCGACTCTGCCTCCGGCCGGGGACTTCCGGCCGTTTTCCGCCCCGCGCCACTTGCTTCAGCCGGCACGCGGACCTCCCTGCATCGGATAAGACCATCGTCTTGACCGGGGCTTCCCGCGGGAAACCTCGTGTTCGTGTTCTTCGCACCACCGTGTTTTCGCGTGCGATCCTCCTTCCTTTGCAACCGCCCGTAAGCCGTCATGCACCTTCCCTTTCGTATTTCCCTGGTCTGCGCCACCTCGCTGGCGCACGCCCAGACCACGCCCACTCCCTCCGCCCTCGATTCAAGCGTCGTCCTTGATGACGTCGTCGTGACCGCCTCGCCGCTCGCACGCAGCCAGGCCGAACTCACCTCCGCCACCAGCGTGCTCACCGGTCGCGACCTTGCCCTCCAGCAACAGCCCACACTGGGCGAAACGCTGTCCGCCCAACCAGGCATAAGCTCCACCTATTTTGGTCCCGGAGCCAGCCGGCCGATCATCCGCGGCCTCGGCGGCGATCGTATCCGTGTGCTCCAAAACGGCACCGGCACCCAAGACGCATCCATCACCAGCCCCGACCATGCCGTAAGCGTGGAGCCGTTTCTGGTAAAACGCATTGAGGTCGTGCGCGGACCCGCCTCGCTCCTCTATGGCAGTTCCGCCGTCGGCGGCGTTGTCAACGTCATCGATCACCGCATCGAAACCGAAATGCCCGACCGCCGCGTGTCAGGCTCGATCGATACTCGTTACGGCACCGTCGCCGACGAATTCGCCTATGGCGCAACCACCAACGTCGCCGTGGTCAAAACCGACACCCATGCCGTCATCCTCCACCTCGACGGTTTTGAACGCGAAGCCGGCGACGTGCGCACGCCGGCCGGACGCCTCGCCAACAGCGCCGTCGAGTCCAAAGGAGGCTCCATCGGTCTCTCCTATGTGAGCGACACCTTTAACGCCGGCCTCAACTACAACGGCTTCAACTCGCTCTACGGCACCGTGGCCGAACCCGACGTCGAAATCGACCTCCGCCAGCGCCGCGTGGACTTTGCCTCCGAGCTGAAACGCGAGTTCGGCATCTTTACCGGCGCCCGACTCAAGTTCGGCACCGCCGACTACGAACACGTCGAGCTGGAAGGCGGAGCGACCGGCACCACCTTCACCAACACGGGTTTCGACGGACGCCTGGAGTTGCTGCACGCCCCCCTCGCCCGCTTCACCGGGGCTTGGGGTGTGCAGGCCGTGCGCAGCGACTTCGACATCGTGGGTGCGGAGGCGTTCATGCCGCCCGCCCTCACCGAAAATCACGCACTCTTCGTTTTCGAAGAAACAAAGATCAACACGCTCACCTGGCAGTTCGGCGCCCGCGTCGAGCGCCAGTCCATCGACACCCGTGCCAACACGAATTTCCCTGCCTCGCAGTCGCGTGACGACACCACATTGAGCGTCTCCGGCGGCGTGGTGCATGAAATAAATCCCGCCTACGCCATGGCGTTTTCCGTCACCGGCACCGAACGCGCCCCCAACGCGCAGGAACTGTATTCAAACGGTCCCCACATCGGCACGGCCTCCTTCGAAATCGGCGATCCCTCGCTCGACACCGAAAAATCCATCGGGGTCGAACTCAGCCTGCGCAAGCTCACCGGCCTCGTGACGGGTTCATTCAACCTCTTCGCGAACCGGTTCGACGGCTTCATCTTTGAGGAGGACACCGGGGCAATCGACCCGGGCGATCCGTTCGACCCGGACGATGACCTGCCAATCTACCAATTCGTGCAACGCGACGCGCTCTTCTACGGCGCCGAGCTGGAAACCTTCTGGCACCTGCACGCAGGCGACCGCCACAACCTCGATCTCAAGTTCAACATCGACTACACCCTCGCCCGCCAACGCAACAGCGACGACCTGCCCCGCATCCCGCCGCTCAAAGGTCTGATCGGCCTGGCCTGGACCGGAGGCCCGTGGAGCGCCGGCGTGGACTGGCAGCTTGTTGCCGATCAAAATCGCACCGCGCCCGGTGAAACCAGCACCGATGGCTACTCCCTCCTGAGCGCCTACATCGGCTATCGCCTGGTGCAAGGCCCCGTCGTCTATGACCTCTTTATGCGCGGCTCCAACCTGACGAATGAAGAAGCCCGCATGCACACCTCCTTCCTCAAGGACATCGCCCCGCTCCCCGGCCGCAGCGTCACCGCGGGCCTGCGGGCCAGCTTCTAAAACACACCCACCGTCCCGCTCCTGGCGCTCCGACCCCCAAGCCCGGTTTGTCACTTAATAAGTGACAAACCGGGCTTGGTCGTTGGGCAGCAAAGCCGGGTCCGATTCATCGATAAAAACAGAAGTCGCCGTCAGCAATGAAGCTGGCGGCGACTATTCTACTGCTTCGGGTTCAGAACCCGAATACCGCTGCTATGGCGGTTTTCTTCGTCTTACTATCTGGCGGAGTTAGTGACCTCTCGGTCACGTGGCTAATCTAGTCATCCCCGCTCAAATTTCATCCGGTTTTTTAAGTTTTTTCCGGCTTCATTTTGTAATCGCCCCGCCCCGGCGAACCCAACGCAGCCTTGCGTTGGATCCGCAGATCGGCATCGTTCGCTACCGCTTCACCGCAATGACCTCCCGCAACGCCAACGCCCGCGCCATGATTATCGGCATGATTATTATCCGCCGCCGGCCCGGGCATGGACACATCGCGTGAACGCATAATTCATTTTAAAAACGCGACTCTCCACCAGCCCCGGGCCTCACAGCCCGGGGCTTTTTGTTGCCCGTTTTTCCCGACCCTCTCCGACCGTTTTTCCCAGTCCATCCAAATGAATCCATCCCTCCTCACCCTTGACGATGTCGTCCACGCGCAAACCCGCCTGGCCGGCGGCGTTCGCGTCACTCCTTGCGCGCCCTCGGCGCGCCTCGGCGATCTGGCGGGCATGGAGATCATCGTGAAACACGACTACCTTCAGGCGACCGGCTCCTTCAAGGAACGCGGCGCTCGCAACGCCCTCGCCAGCCTCACGCCCGCGCAACGCGCCCGCGGGGTGGTCGCCGCCTCGGCGGGCAACCACGCGCTCGGCCTCGCCTGGCACGGGCGAGAACTCGGAATCCCCGTGACCGTCGTCATGCCCCGCCAGGCCCCTCGGGTAAAGGCCGGCCGCTGCCATACGCTCGGCGCACAGGTTGTCCTTCACGGCGACACCTATGAAGACGCCTCCGCGCACGCCCTCGCACTCGCGGCAAACCAAGGACTCTCCTACGTGCACCCCTTTGACGATCTTGCGGTCATCGCGGGTCAGGGAACGCTGGCGCTGGAGGCCTTGCTCGCCGAACCCGACGTCGACGCCTTTGTGGTTCCGGTGGGTGGCGGTGGTCTGCTCGCGGGTGTCGCCACGGTCGTAAAAGCCTTGAGACCCGACGTGCGGGTGATCGGAGTCGAACCTGCACATGCGGCGGGCCTTGCCGCCGCGCGTCAGGCCGGTCGCCCCGTGCGCACGGCCACCTTGCCCACGCTCGCCGACGGCCTGGCGGTTGCGCTCACGGGGGCGCATCCGTTTGCGCACGCCCAAGCCTTCGTCGACGACGTGGTCACGGTAAGCGAGGACGACCTCGCACTCGCGTTGCTCGCCGCCCATGAAGCCCATGGCGTCATGCTGGAAGGCGCAGGCGCCACCGCACTCGCCGCCTGCCTCGCCGGCCGTCTGCCGGACCTCTCCGGCAAACGCGTGCTCGTCGCCCTCACCGGGGCCAACATCGATCCCGCCAATCACGCCCGCGCCCTGCGCCGCGCACGCGTGTTGCGTGCGGAACAGGTCGCGGTGTGACCGAAGGGCGCCTTCGTCAATGACAGCCCGGCGGCCGCCATTGATGAAGGTGATCGCCCGCCTGTCTTACTGCGATTCCACGCGCACGCCGTCGACCATCACATAGCCGTTGGTGCCCGTGGTGCGAAACCGCACCTCCGCGTTCGTAGGCGAAAGCGGATACACTCCCAGCAGGACCCACGTGTTGCTGTTGAGCTGCTCGTTGACGGTCACGGTCGAGACCGTCCCGCTGGCTTCGATGATATCCACCGGCACGTTGGTCGCGCGGTTGGCGTCAGCCGGCCAGCGCGCATAAACGAGGTAGTTGCCGGCGGAGGGGATCGGAGGCAGGAACGAAAACGTCTTGGATCCCTTCGCCGTGTTGCCGTCATGCAGGTAGTTGGTGCCAAGATAACCGGGGGTGCTCGTGGAGGCCGCCCACGTGCCCGTGCTCGTCACATGCGCGGCGTCCGTGTTGTCCACCTCCACCGTGACAGTCTGATTGCCGCCCGTGACCACTGCGTTGAACGATGCCCCGAAACGCAGTTCGTCCCATTCGCTCGTCTCCGACGAGGTGCCCCAAGGCCCGTGGCGGAACCTGACCGTGTTGAACGTGAAACCCGGATCGCTCCGTGTCGCGGCGGCGCTGCCGATGGAAGGTTCGCCGGAGGCGATCACTGGATCCACCCACACATAAACGGTGTCGCCGGATGCGGTCGCGTCGACCCGCGCCACGATCAGATGCAGGCCCGAGTAGGTGGAGCCGGGGATGTCCACGTAGCTGGTGGCCGGCGTCTTCACCTGCCAGTTGCCGGTGGTCGCCTTGAAGTTGAAGCCATTCATCTCGAGGTAGGCTTCCCGTCCCGAGGCATATTTTTTGACGAGGAACGACAGCCAGTAGGTCTCGGTGATCGCGCCAAACGTCTTCGTGAGCGTGCGTGTAACCTGCTGGTGCACGCCGTCGGTGTCGTAGATGCGGAAGCGGTTGCCCGTGGTCGGAAGGCCGGTCCACGCATGGCTGCCGGAAAGAATCTCCGTCATGCCCGCGCCGCCGGCGGGCGTCCAGGCATCCGCCCAGCCAAAGCCGCCGTTCGCGGAGGCAAGAGCACCCGCCGTGTAGTTGAAACCTTCATACGCCAGCAAGCCTCCGTATTCGAACGGTCCGATGTCGGTCACGCCGCTTTGCGGCACGGGATTGCCGTCGAAGTCGGTCGTGGCGCCAAGCGCCGCGCCGGCGTTGATGGCGGGAGACCCGTTTAGGAGATGGAAATCCCCGGAGGCGGCCGCCACCCACGCCGGGGAGACGGTCAGCGAACTGGCATCCTGGCCCGAAGCAGCCTGGTAGGTTGCCATGCTGTTGTAGCCCGTGCCCAGCCAGGAGACCATCGTGCTGGTCCCCCGGGTTTGAATGATGTTGTTATCCGACACGAACGTCTGTCCGGCAATGATGCTGGAAACGGCATAACGAACATTCCAGGTGGCCCATATGATGTTGTTTTTAAACTCGCCCGACACCGGCACGGAAACCGTCACGCCCCACTGGGTGTTATAAAACACGTTGTTGTATATCCGGATGTTCGTCATCGGCGTCGACGTATTGGTGGAGTTGCCCACCACCAGCCCGGTATGCTGGCACGTGTTCACGATATTGTAGCGCAGGGTGACATTCGTCTGGGCTCTGTTCTCCCACATGCGCAAGGCGCTGTTATTGCCAATGCCTTCGAGGTAATTGTATTCGACCACCGTGTCGTTCGTGTAAATCGCGATGCCGAACGCGCCCTTGTAAACGCGGTTGCCCGAGATGAGTCCGCCCGTGCCGCGCTCGACGATGATGCACCCCTTGTTGGTGGTGGTGGTTTCGCGGCGAACGACATTATCCTTCACGATGAAGTTGTTGAGCGTGCCCTTGAGCCCGTTGAGCTGAATACAGTCGGGACCGTTGTCGCCGCCCGAATCGAAAAGGTGATCAATCTCGTTCGCGGTGACTTCGGTGTTGTCGCAGTTCTGCACGTAAATGCCGTCGCCCTCATGATAGCTCATGCGACTGTTGAGGAGACGGATGCCATCCGAATTGTTGGCATGAACGCCAGCGCCGGCGCGGCTGGTGTTGGAGCTCGACGCGAAAAATTCGCAGTTGTCGAACGTGTGATAGGTCGAGACCGACTCGACCACCGCGAGACCCAGGCTGGATTTTTCGAAGCGCAGCCCCTGAAACGTGATGTAACTGCGTCCGGCGGTGGAGAGCACGACGTGGTCGCGCTGCGCCGCCTCGTAGATTTTTCCCGTGACGTTGGGACTGCCCGCCGTGTCCTTCACGTAGAGCGTGCCCGTCGTCGAATCCCAAAAATACCGGCCATCGGTCAGCGCCACGACCGAGGCGGAACGCACCATGTAGGTATTGTTCACCGTCACCATGCGCGTCGGCGTGGCGAGCGGCAGGCTGTAGACGTCGCCACCGACCGTGGTCCATCCCGATGATGGCAGCACGATCGCGGTGGTGAGAATCGGTTTTGCGCCGGTGGAATAGGCGCCGTAAACAATGCGGTTGGTGGAGGTGCCCGAGCCCGAGGGCACCAGGGTGGCGTCACGGTAGACACCCCCCGCCTTGAACAGCACCTGCGAGCCCGCGGACAGCGGGGTGGCGTTGACCTTGGCAATGGACGCCCAGGCGGTTGCATCGCTCAAGCCGTCGGCAAGGTCGCTGCCACCGGGTTTGACATGATAGGTCGCGGCGAAGGTGGAAACAGCGCACAAGGCGCCGGCTAGCAAGGTCGTCAAAACACGAATACGCAGAAGCGTCTTCATTTTATCCTCGGGGTTTGGGGTTGGGGGTAAACGAACGACACGGGGTATCGCGCCCGCGCAAACCGGTCGCAACGACCCGTTGGGTTTACGCGTAACCCGCAACCACCCTACTCCGCACCGAAGACAGCCTTGGCGTAATTTTCCGCGCTGAAGGGCTGGAGGTCCTCGGGTTGCTCGCCGAGACCGAGAAAATAAATCGGCAGTTTCAACTCACGCCAGATGCCGACGATCGCGCCGCCGCGGCTGGTGCCGTCGAGCTTGGTCACGACCAGTCCGGTCAGGCCGAAACTCTTGTGAAACACCTTCGCCTGCTCGATCGAGTTGGTGCCAAGCGAGCCGTCCACCACCAGCCACGAATGATGCGGGGCGGTGGGGTCGTTTTTTTGGAGCACCCGGCGGATCTTCGCCAGCTCGTCCATGAGGTTGCTCTTGGTGTGCAGGCGTCCGGCGGTGTCGACGATCAGGTAATCGCAACCGCGCGCCCTGGCGGCCTGCCACGCGTCGAACGCCACTGCGGCGGCATCGGCCCCCGTGTGGCTGGCGACGATTGGCAGGTCGAGACGCACGGCCCAGGACTTGAGCTGCTCGACGGCGGCGGCGCGGAAGGTGTCGCACGCGGCCAGCATGACCGACTTGCCGTCCTGCTTGAGCAACCAGCCGAGCTTCGCCGACGTGGTCGTCTTGCCCGAGCCGTTGACACCGATCATCACGATCACCGTGGGTGTGGCAGGCGCGGGCGTAAGCTCGCGTTCACTGCCGGCGAGCACCCGCTTGAGCACAGAAGCGCCAATGGCGGCAGCCTGCTGGCCGCGCAGCTCCTTGTCCTGTTTATAGGCGGCCTTGATCTCGGTGAGGATTTCGCTGGTTGTCTCCACGCCGAAATCGGCGGTGTAGAGGGCCTCCTCGAGCGTCTCCAGGGAGGAAACATCAATGGCGCGTCCGCCAAAAATGCCGCGGGTTTTCTCGGAAATCGCTGCGACGGTTTTCGAGAAGCCGTCCTTAAATTTTTTGAAGAGGCCGAACATGAATAACCGGATTTTTAACGCAAAGACGCAAAGGCGCAAAGCGCGGCGGAGAAAATAGGATCCAGCTTTGCGGCCTTGGCGTCTTCGCGTCCTTGCGTTAAACTTCGACTCATCACTCCGCTTTCTCGACTTTGCGCGAATCGCGGCCGAGCTGGTCTTTCAGGCGATCGAGGATGCCGTTGATGAAGCGCTTGGCATCCAGGTTGGAAAACTGCTTCGACAGGTCGATGGCTTCGTTGATCGAAACGACCGGAGGAATGTCCTTGCGATAGACCATCTCGAAGATCGCGAGTCGCAGGATGGCGAGATCGATCTTGGCGATGCGGTCGAAATCCCAGTTATGGGCCAGGCCGCGAATGCGACCGTCGATCTCGCCCACATTGGTGATCACGCCGTGAATCAGCTCTTCACCAAAGGTATAATGCTCGCGCGGTTTTTCCTGGGTTTCGAGGAAGGTGCGGATGTCGTCCGTGAGATTCTTCGGAGTGTTGAGGCTCCAGGCGAACAGGTATTGCAGGGCGGCCACCCGGCCATCGCGGCGCTGGGCGAAAAGGGCTTTGAAACTGCTCATTTGGAAAGGGATTTTTTCAGGACGGCCATCTCGAGGGCGGCGGCGGCGAACTCCATCCCTCGATTGATCGGGCCGGTGGTGCGGGCCTCGGCCTGCGAGAGGTTATTGACGACGATCACGCCGTTGATCACCGGGATCCGGGTGTCGAGCGAGACGCGCATCAACGCATGGGCCACGGCGTCGCCCACCATCTCGTGATGATTGGTGTCGCCGGCGATCAGGACCCCGAGGGCGATCACCGCATCAAACCGCCCGGAGGCGGCCAGTTCCTGGGCGGCCCAGGGCGTCTCGTGAGATCCCGGCACGCGCAGGGTCTCGATCGCGGCGGGCGAAACACCCGCCGCGGTGAGCCAGGCCTCGGCCCGGGTCACCAGTGTATCCACCAGCGCGCTGTTGAAGCGGGCGGCCACGATGCCAATGCGGCAATCGGCACCGGAGACAGACAGAGGCGTGGGCGCGTCGAGGCTCATGTGAAAGAAGAAAGGAAAGGTGTGCGAAGGCAGGCGGGCCTCGGCAACCTATTTTCCGCCGACCGGCACCAGCTCGACGATTTCGAGATCGTAACCATCGAGCCCGACGACCTTGCGCGGGCTGTTGGAGAGCAGGCGGATTTTGCGAAGCCCGAGCGCGGTGAGGATCTGCGCGCCGATGCCGTAGTCGCGAAAACTCATGCCGGCCCCATGGCGGGCGGCGAGGCGGTCCATCACGTCGGCGCCGCCCTGGGCGTGCTCCATGTAGAGCACGACGCCACGACCGGCGCGCGCGATCGCCTCCAGCGAGCCGACGAGGGTCGCATGGCTGTCGGTGCCGCGCTGGCGGAAAAGATCACCGAGAAGATTCTCGCTGTGCACGCGCACGAGGGTCGGACTCTGGTCGAGCACGCCGAGCACAAAGGCAAGATGGTGGCGGCCATCGAGCTTGTTGCGGAAAATATGCAGCATGAAGTCCCCGTAATCGCTCGCGAAGAGCCGCACGCAGACCTCCTCGACGAGCTTGTCGCGGCGGTGGCGGTATTCGATCAGGTCGGCGATGGAAACGAGCTTCAGGCCGAATTGTTTTTTGAATTCGATCAGCTGGGGCAGGCGCGCGACGGTGCCGTCGTCGTTGAGGATCTCGCAAATGACTCCGCTCGGGTGGAGGCCGGCCAGCGAGGCAAGGTCCACGGCGGCCTCGGTATGGCCGGCGCGTTCGAGCACCCCGCCATCCTTCGCCCGCAGAGGGAAAATGTGGCCAGGTTGCACCAGCGCCTCGGGCTTGGCGTCCGGATCGGCAAGAATGGAAATGGTGCGCGCGCGGTCGTAGGCGCTGATGCCGGTGGTGATGCCGTTGGTTGCGTCAACCGAAACGGTGAAGGCGGTTTTGTGCGACTCGCGGTTTTCCTGCACCATCGGATTGATGCCGAGGCGACGGAGCTGCGCGCCGGTGGTGGGCACACAGATCAGGCCCCGGGCGTGGCGGATCATCATGTTGACCATCTCCGGCGTGGCCTTGGAGGCGGCCATGACCAGATCGCCCTCGTTCTCACGGTTCTCGTCATCGGTGACGATGATCATGCGCCCGTCCGCGATGTCCTGAATCGCAGACTCAATGGAATCGAAAGGTGCGGACACGGTGGTCGACATGGGAGGGCGACGTTCAGGCGGGGGCCCGCGTATGTCAACCCGACCGGAGCATGCCCGCACCCGCGTGCCGATCCCGGGAAAGCCAGATGCCAGCGCGCGGCGATCGTTTTCAAAAGCTTGTCGTTGGCACGGGAGTAGCGAGAGTGCGGGCGTTCATGCGTTTTCGCATTACCCACCGCACCCTTTATCGCTACGCCGGATCGGCCTCCGAATCCTTCATGGAGGCCCGCCTGACCCCGACGACGGACGATTCGCAGCAGCTGCTGTCACGTCAGCTCGTCACCACGCCGGCGGCCAACATTCACAGTTACACCGACTACTTCGGCAACACGGTGGAGACGTTCTCCATCGTCAAACGCCACCGTGAGTTGCTGCTGGAGAGCGTATGCGAGGTGGACACCACCCCGATCGCTCCGCCCAAGACAGCGCTGGATATCAGCATCTCGGAAGCCCGGCAGATTTACCGCGGAGAAAAACTCGCCCTCTTCGAATTCCTCATGCCGTCGGAATCGATCGCGCTCGGACCCGAGGTCAATGCACTCGCCAACAAGCTGTTCAAACCAGGCGATTTGCTCGGTCCCTCGCTCCTCCGGTTGAACAACTGGATCAAAACGCATTTCCGCTACGTCGCGGGGTCGACGCAGATCGACACGCCGGTGGCGGTCGCCCTGAAGCAACGCACCGGCGTGTGCCAGGATTTTGCCCAGGTAATGATCGCCGTCCTGCGCTCGGCGGAGATCCCCGCGCGTTACGTCACCGGCTACATCGAAACCGAGACGCAACGCAAAGCCTCGGAGGCCCGGCGCGCGCCCGCGCTCATTGGCGCAAGCGAAAGCCACGCCTGGGTCGAGGTGTTCCTACCCGGAGGGTTTTGGTGGCCGCTCGACCCGACGAACGACTGCGTCGTGGGCGAACGCCACGTGAAAGTCGGGTTGGGTCGCGACTACCACGACAGCACGCCGACACGCGGAGTGTTTAAAGGAACGCATACCGAAAAACTTTCGGTTGCCGTCGTGATGCAGCGGCTCTGACGACCTCCGTCCAAAAGGCATGGCGCCAGCGCCAGCCCTGCTCTCCGCAGCCCCTCCGCGCGGGCTACTTCTTCGCTTTTTCCAGCTCCCGCAAGTCGGCGATGATGCTCTCCACGGCGGTCCCGTCAGCGGCGATCAGGGTAAGGTATACCTTGAACACCAGCGGCGGCTGAACCACCGAGGGGGAAACCAGCGACTGCCCATCCGCACTGGGGTTCAACACGGTGCGGACATCGGTCGCCTTATTGACCGGGTCCCAACGGGCCGCCGCCCGGGCCACATCGACGGCGACCGATTTTTTCTCCGCGTCATAAAATTTCAACGTCATCTGGGCACCGTTGATCGTGAGTCCAAGAAACCCGCCGTTCTTGCGCGGCAGTTCGAGTCCCTCGACCTTGGCTGGTTCCTCCGTCGGAGCGGGAGCAGGCGCGGGCTTGGCGGGTTTGGGGGCGGTTTGCGCGGCCATCGGCACGATCATTCCGATCGAGGCGGCCATCAACAGCGACTTGGCGAGCGCGGAGTTGAGCTTCATGCGGCCACTCTGCGGCCTCGCCGACGAATCGCAAGCACCGCGCGGTAAAGAATGGGTGAAGCTCGCCGTCCGCCCGGTTACGGGGCGGTCGCCACGGCACGCAGACGCTCGACCAAGGCGGCGCGCCGGTCCTCAATCTCCCAATAGTTTTTGGCGACCGACCGATAGGATCCCACAATCATCTCGAGAAGCCTGGCCCCGCCGACATTCTTTACTCGCACTTTGCCCTGAGCCCCGCGGTAAACCGAGTCATCGAGGGCGCTCATGCCTTCGATATCCCGCGCTTCGGCCTTCGCGGCCAAGGCCTCGAAGTGGTCGTGAACACGATTGGCCGACGCCTGCGGATTGACGATGAAGTCGCTGACACATCGCATATACCAGGGCCGCACCGCCCCCGCCCCATCCACACTTCCCCCGATTTGCCGGATCGAGTCTGCGCTCCAAAACTCCGACTCCACCAGGATGACGCGCTTGATAACGCCGCCACCTCCCGCCGATGCCTCCAACACAGCGGCGAAGCGTTCGCGGGAGTCGGATGACACGCTGGCATAATCCAAGACATTGCCGGCCGACGTCAGCGCCGACTTCTTCACCACTTGGGCAATCATCGCCCGCACCAAGGTGCCTGTCTCAGGCTCCATGCGAACACCCAGGTTGTAGATCTCCAAGACGCTCGCCAGCGCGCCGTCGGGGTCGCCGTCGAGGGCGCGCAGCTCCGCCACCGCCAGGCCATGCAACATGTAGTGGCGCACGGGCTGAAATTTCATGATCGGCTGTTCAAAGCTCTTGATTGCACGGTCGCCCAGCTTCGGCCTCGAAGCCATCTCGACGCACCACACCCGCACCTCCGCCAACTCGGCCCAGTTCGCCTCGATCTCCGCACGGTGCGCGAGCAGAAACGCCCTCCGCTTTTCGCCGTTTTGACCCCATTTCAATTCGTGCCTGAGCGGAGCGAACACCTTCTCCGAATCGCGCGAGGTGGAATAACGAAGCGTCAGTCGATACGTCTCCTCGTCGTCAAAACGTCCCGCCAGCGCCGCGTGGTTGCGCGCGATGCTCGGAGCGGGCGACTCGTCCCAGGCGAGATAGGTCAGGAAACCCGCAATACCCGCGACCAGCGCGCCCCGGACCGCACCGGTGAACGCGCCTCGCTTCAACAGCCGGCGCCGCACCAGCCAAAGCCCGATTGCGGCCAGCAAAAAAACGGCGGCATGGATCGCTTTCCAGACTGCATCCACGGCCTGCGAATCCAACCCTTCCAGACGGTTTGTGACATCCAGGCTGTGAAGCAACCCAAGCACTCCCGCCGCCAAGACACAGGTCGTGCCCGTCACCCGCCAGACGCGGCGGCTTGAGACGATCCACACGAGCCCCAGCGCGAGCAACACCGCGACTGCGATCAACACCACCAACGTGGCCGCCGGGTTCGGCGCGTGAACGGACCAAACCGACACCCATGCCAAGGTGGCGATAGCCGCCAGCACCAGGACGAGCACGTAATCGAGCAACACCACACCGAAACCCAACACCGAAAATCGAGACGACGACATGCCACGAAGCCCAACCCCATCGATCTCCAAAAGCGAGCCCGCTCGCCGGCGCCCTACTCCGCACGGCCGCTCTTCGCCCGGGCCTTCAGCTCCCGCCAGCGCGCGAGCCGCTCGACAATGCGCGCCTCCAGGCCCGCGTTTTTCGGCGTGTAGAGCGTAAGCGGTTTTTCCAAATAATCCTGCCCCGAGATATTCTCCGGATAATCGTGCGAATAACGATAGCCCTTGCCGTGGCCGGCCTGCTTGCTCGCCGCGCCGCTCTTGTCGCGCAGGGGCAGCGGCACCGGCTGCACGGGTTTTTCCTTCAACACGCGGTGCGCCTCGGCCAGCGCGAGCGTGGCGGAGTTGCTCTTCGGTGCGCAGGCGATGTGCAGCGTCGCGTGAGCCAGCGTGAGTTCGGCCTCGGGCAATCCGACAAACTCGCAGGCATGGTGCGCGGCCACCGCCAGCGGCAGCGCCAGCGGATCGGCCAGGCCCACGTCTTCGCTCGCGAGAATGACAAGGCGCCGCGCGATGAAGCGCGGGTCTTCGCCACCCGCCAGCATCTTCGCCAGCCAATACATCGCCGCGTCCGGATCGCTCCCGCGACAGCTTTTGATAAACGCCGAGATCGTGTCGTAGTGTTCGTCCTCGTCGGCGTCATAACGGATGCGCCGCTCGCGCGCAAAGACCTCGATTTCCTTTTCGGTGACCGCGGTGCCTTCGGACAGCGAGAGCACGATCACTTCAAGGGCGTTGAGCGCGCGGCGCAGGTCGCCGTCGCAAAGCACGGCAAGGTCGGCGAGGACCTTGGGGTCGGCCGTGCAGGCGCGCGCGCCGAGTCCGCGTTCGGTGTCGGCGAGGGCGCGGGCGAGCACGCCCGCGACCGCCTCCGTGGGCAGGGGCTGCAGGCGGAACAGATGGCTGCGCGAGAGCAGCGGCGGGTTGACGTAAAAACCGGGGTTGTGCGTGGTCGCCCCGATCAGGCGCACGTAGCCTTCCTCCACATCGGGCAGGAGGAGGTCCTGCTGCGATTTGTTGAAGCGATGCAGTTCGTCGATGAAGAGCAGCGTGGGCGTCTCGGGAAGCTTGCGCGCGGTGGTGAGAATCTCGCGCAACTCGGCCACGTTGGACATCACGGCGTTGACGCGCACAAAGCGGCTCCGGGTTTCCTGGGCGATGACCTCGGCAAAGCTGGTTTTGCCGCAGCCGGGCGGCCCGTAAAAAATCAGGCTGCCAAACCGGTTGCTTTTGATGAGGCGCGTGAGAAGCCCGTCGGGCTGCGTGAGGTGCTCCTGCCCGACGATGTCGGCGAGCACGCGCGGCCGCATCCGGGCGGCAAGCGGCTGGGCGGCCGGACGCGCCCGCGCGGAAGGCGTGGACGCAGGAACGACGGTTTCGCCAAAGAGATCGGACTGATCGGACGACGGCATTTTGGAACCCACTAATTTACACTAAAACCCGTTAATGAAAGCCCTTTAATAAATTAGTGTTCATTCGTGCCCATTAGTGGTTCCAACTCAGACGCATGAACAGCCGCAGCCTCGGACATCGCGCCCCGCTCCTATGGGTGCTGCTGCCGTTGATGGCGGGGTTGGTTGCCGGCAGTCTTCAATGGCTGCCATTTCCGCCGGGGTGGTCTGCCGCCGGCGCGGTCCTGGCCGCCGGCCTCGCGTTGGGGTGGCGGCGCGCGTGGGCTCCGGGGATGGTGCTTGGCGTTTTTCTGGGCGGCGGCGCCCTCTACGAAATCCGCCGCGACCGTCTGCCCGAGTGGGATACCCTCCCGTTACGCGAGGTGCGCGCGACGCTCGAAATCGATCGCGTCTTTCCGGCGCGTCCCGGCGACTGGAGCGTGAGCGGCCTCGGCCGGCTGGTCGCGACCGATGCGCACCTGCCCGAACTCGCGGGACAGCGGGTGTATTTCTCCGTGGGCATGAAACGCGACGATCCGGCGCCCACCCGCACCAGCCGGCTCGCGGTGACCGGCGTGCTGCAAACCCTGCCGCGCAACGCGCCGTCCGATACGTTCGACGGCTATCTCACGGGCCAGGGCATGAATTTCAAGCTCACCCGGGCGCGCATCACCGGAGAGGTGGAAACAGCGGACGCGTATCATCTTTTCTGTGACAAGGCGTTGCGGCGGTTCACCGCGATTCTCGGCCACGGCATCGAGTCGCATCCAAAGTTCGGCGGGGTGCTGCGCGCCATGTTGCTCGGGCAGCAGCAGGAGCTGAACGACGAGCAGAAGGATGTGTTCCGCGAGAGCGGCACAATGCACCTCTTTTCCGTAAGCGGTCTGCACATCGCGGTGATCGCGGGGGTGATCCATGGTTTGCTGATGTTGCTGCGCCTCCCGGCGGCGGTGCGTTTCGCGGCAGGGGGGATTCTGCTGTGGCTGTATGTGGATATCACGGGCGGCACGCCGTCGGCGGTGCGGGCGTTTCTGATGGTGATGTTCCTGCATGCCTCGCACGTGCTGCGCCTGCCGGGCAACCCGTTTTCCGCGCTCGTGGCCTCGGCGGTGTGCGTGCTGCTGGTGCAACCCATGCAGCTCTTCACCGCGAGTTTTCAGCTGAGCTACGGCATCGTTGCCTCGCTGTTGCTCCTTGGGCTGCCCCTCGGCGAATGCTGGATGGAGCGGGGGGCGTTGTTCACTTATTTGCCCAAGACGTCATGGCGCTGGTATCATCATGCGATCGACCGGGCCTGGCGCTGGTTGCTCGGCGTGACCGCGATCGGGCTTTCCACGACCGTGGTGAGCACGATCAGCGGCGTGGTGATCTTCAAGCTGTTCACCCCTGTCTCGCTGCTGGCCAACCTCGTGCTGATTCCCGTTGGCTCGCTGGTGATCATCTCCGGATTTCTGGCGCTGTTGTGCGGACTGGCCGGGCTCGGCTGGCTGGCGATGGTGCTGAACCACGCCAGTGTTCTTTTGCTGATGGGCATCGGGGAAGGCGTGCGTTTCTTCGTCGATTTGCCGGGGGCCTTTCACGCCGCGCAATTTTTCAGCGAGGGGATCGGGTATGCGGTGTTCGCGGGGCTGCTCGGAGTGATTTTCTTCGGTTATGCGACGAACTGGGAGATGAAACGCGGCGGCTTCTGGACACCCTTCGCCTTCACGCTGCTGGCGCTGCTCGCGGGGATGTCGCTCATCCCGCCGGCCTAGCTCTAGTTTGTTAAGCTGAAGAATGGGTTTATTTTTTTGTGCAGGCAGTCTGCTTGCAGGCGCGTATTCGGAGCGCGAGCAAGCTCGCGGCCCTACCTGGGGGAATGGGTGTAGCAAAGTAGGCCTGGAGTCCTCGCGACGGTTGTTACAGGCGGCTTGAGTTTTAGAAGACCAGGCGCAGGGTCGTTTTTATGAAAAGTGCCTACGAACTCGCCATGGAGCGCCTTAGCAAGTCCGACCCGGATGGCGGATCCAAGCTCACGCCCGAAAAAAAGGCCCGGCTCGCGGAGATCGACCTCATCTACAAGGGCAAGATCGCCGAGCGCGAAATCTTCCTGAAAAAACGCCGCGAGGAGGCCCTCGCCGAAGGGGCCCTCGCCGAGGTCAACAAAATCGGCGACGAACTGGTGAGCGAACGCGTCCGCCTGGAAGAGGAACGCGAAGACGAAAAAGAACGGGTGCGCCGCGGGAAGTAGCCCCGGTCGCCGCTTGCAGGCGCCGGTTCGGGCGGCACACTGACCGGCTCCGTGCCCGCCGATTCCTCCACGATTTCCTCCGACTTCAACGATCCCTACGACCTTCCGCCGTCGTGGGTGCAACGTCATGCGTCCCATCTCTGGGCGGCGGGCGTGTTTGTCGTCACGGTGGTGCTGACGGTGCTCGCGTTTCCGCCGTCGCGCACGCCCGAGTTTGCCTATGCCTTCGCCGTGCCGGCGCTGTTCTGGGCCTACCTGCGTCCGTCGTTCAAGCTCTACGCGTGGACCGTGCTCGCGGCACAGGCCGTCGCGTGGACGATTCTCTTCGGATGGCTGCATAATGTAACCGTTGGCGGCCTGCTGCTCCTCGGGCCTTTCATCGGAGCATGGATCGGCGTCTGGTTTCTCGCCGCCCGATGGGCACTGCCTCGCATGCTGGGTCAATCTACCCCCGTGCGCCTGCTGGTGGTCTTTGGTCTCGCCGGGCTCTGGGTGGTCGGCGAGTGGACGCGCACCTGGATGCTCAGCGGTTTTCCCTGGATGCCGCTCGCCGCGACGCAGTGGCAGCGCACGTCGATCCTGCAGATCGCCTCGTTCACCGGCGCGGGCGGCGTGTCATTCGTGCTGATGGCGATGAACCTCGGTTTTGCGGCGTATGCGCACCGGCTCATTCGCGAAGGTCGCAGCGGACTCGGCCGTCGTTCGCAGGAGTTTTTCGCCGCGATGTTTCTACTGGTGGTCTGCGTGGCGACGCACGTTCAGGAAACGTTTCGTCGCGACGGCTACTCCGTTACACTCGGGCATTTCGCATTCGTTCAACCTTATATCCCCCAGGAGATCAAATGGGACAACTCCCGCGGGCCTGCCATTCTTCAGGTGCTCGAAAGCCTCACCCTCGATGCCGCCGACGAAGAGACCAAACCCGACGTTATTTTGTGGCCCGAGGCGACCACCCCGTGGGCGGTGAAAGGCGACCCCGAGATGCGCGCATGGGTCGAGCGCCTCACCGCCCGCGCAGGCGTGCCCCTCGTCCTTGGCTCAATCGCGATTCAACCGTCCGCCACCGATCCCGCCCTGGATGACTGGATGAACGGGGTGTTCGTCGTGGAGCCGGCGACCGGGCTTCGCGACCGTTTTTATGCGAAGCGCAAGCTCGTGCCTTTCGGTGAATTCGTGCCGCTCCGTCCGATTCTCGGATGGCTGGAAAAAGTCGTGCCGGTCGGAGACGACTTTCGCCGCGGCACCGATTCCTCGCCATTGATCGTGCCGGTGGGCGAACGGTCGCTCGCACTCGGCGCGCTGCTTTGTTACGAGGACATTTTCCCGCAGCTTTCGCGCGAGAGTGTGCTCGCGGGTGCCGACGTGCTGGTTGTGCACACCAACAACGGCTGGTTCGGCGAAGGCGGCGCGGCTTACCAGCATGCGTCGAACTCCGTGCTGCGCGCAGTGGAAACGCGCCGCCCCGTGCTGCGTTGCGGCAACGGGGGCTGGAGTGGATGGATCGATGAGTTCGGCGGCATTCGCGCGGTCCTCACCCGCAACGCCTCCACCGGTGCGACCACCGACCCGCATCGTGCGGCGGAGGGCTCGGTTTATTTTCGCGGCACGCAAACGGTTGCGGTAAAAGCCGACGCACGCTGGCTCGGCCGGCACAGTTTCTACGTGCGTCATGGCGACTGGTTCGTGCTCGTTTGCGGCCTGCTGGCGGCTGCCGGCGCCGCCCTCCTGCGCCTGGCCCCGGCGCCACCCCCGCAAGTTCCGGCCCGTCAGCCGCTCGATTATTTGTAAGCAGGCGGGACCGGATTCCGGTCAGTCAGATAAGCCCATGCGGTGGCGTTGCCGCCGTGCGTCCTCGCATCGTGCACGGTCCCCCGTCGGATATTTTCCGCTGGGAGGGGGGGCCGGGTTCCCACCGTTGTTTAGCCCTCAGCCCGATGGAAAACCGGGCGGCCGGCGGGTAAACTGACTGTCTATGAAAATTCTAGAAATCATGACACCCAACCCCCGGTGTGTCTCTCCAACCGACACGCTCGCCCAGGCGGCGCTCATTTTGCGCGACCTCGACGTCGGCGCGCTCCCGGTCTGCGATCAAGACCGGATCACCGGCATCATCACGGACCGCGACATCACCATCCGGGCGGTCGCGGACGGACGGGACCCCACCCGGACCACCGTTCGCGAAATCATGTCCACCGACATCAGCTTCGTTTTTGACGACCAGGATGTGGAGGAGGCCGTGCAACACTTTGAAAACGAACAAATCCGCCGGCTGCCGGTGCTCAACCGCCAAAAACGGCTCGTGGGCATCGTCTCCCTCGGGGACCTCGCCGTCGACGCCGATGCCCACTGGGGCGGCGAGGCGCTCAGGGAGATCTCCGAGCCCGCCCAACCACATCGTTGACCCAAAAAACTCATGAAACACACCGTCACGTCCCCCGCCCTCTGGTGGCAGGGAGACGTCCATATTTCCGCCGGTCACTCCATTCTCGAAGGAACGCTCGCGGTGCCCGAGAACGCGGGCGGCCTGGTGATCTTCGCGCACGGCAGCGGCAGCAGCCGGCACAGTGAGCGCAACCGCAGCGTCGCCGCCACGTTGCAACGCGAAGGACTGGCCACGCTCCTTTTTGACCTGTTGACGCTCGAAGAAGAACACCTCGACGCGCGGATGGAGCACCTGCGCTTCGACATCGATTTTCTTTCCGGACGACTTCGGGCGGCCTCGGCTTGGGCGGCGCGACAGGAGCAGACGATGGGATTGCGCATTGGCTACTTCGGGGCGAGCACCGGCGCAGCCGCGGCCTTGGTGGCTGCAAGCGAAAACGAAAATGCAAGCGCGGTGGTGTCACGAGGAGGCCGGCCGGACCTCGCCGGCGATGCCCTCCAGCGGGTGGACGTGCCGACCTTGCTGATCGTGGGCAGTGACGACGAACAGGTGCTTTCGCTCAACGAACACGCCCTCGCCCAACTGCGCGGCACCAAGCGCCTCGAAATCGTCCCGGGCGCCACCCACCTGTTTGAAGAGCCGGGGGCCCTGGACGCCGTCGCCGCGCTCGCCGCCGGCTGGTTTGGGACCTACCTGCCCGCGACCGGGTGGAGCCCATGACCAAAAACCGTCCATATCGCGACCGGCGCTTTGCCGGGCGCGTGCTTGCCAAGGAAACCTCGCTCGTCCGGCCGGGCGAAAACACGCTGGTGCTCGCGCTGCCCCGCGGCGGCCTGCCCGTGGCCGAGGAAATTGCCCACGCGCTCGACGCCCCGCTGGATGTGTTCCTGGTGCGCAGGCTGGGGCTTCCCGATCACCCGGAACTCGCCATGGGCGCGATCGCTTCCGGCGGCATCCGTGTCCTCAACGAGGATTTGATCGAATCCGCGCGCGTGACATCCGCGGAGCTTGCCGCCGTGGTGAAGCACGAAACGATCGAGCTGGCCCGGCGGGAAACCCTCTATCGCCATGGCCGTCCGTCGCCGGACGTAAGAGGCCGCCCGGTGGTCATTGTCGATGACGGCCTCGCCACCGGTTTCACGATGCGCGCGGCGGTCGCCGCCTTGCGACGCGCCGGCTGCGGTCACCTCACGGTGGCGGCCCCCGTCGGCGCGCGCTCGACCTGCGCCGAGCTCGACGCGGAGGTTGATACCCTGGTCTGCCCGCTTCAGCCGCAGCCCTTCCATGCCGTGGGGCTGTGGTATGACAAGTTCCCGGCCGTCGAGGACGACGAGGTGTTCAAGATCCTTGCCCGCCACATGGACCGTTCGGCGGCCTGAAAAACCGGAGTTCCCGCCATGCCCGGCGTCCATCCACACCCGCCCGATGACGCCGGCACGGTGCGCGCCGCGGCACACCCGCTCTCCCGGCCCGATGACTACGAGCGGATCGTCTCATGGGTCGGCGATGCCCCGCTCGTGCTGCTCGGGGAAGCGTCGCACGGAACCCACGAGTTCTACGAAGCCCGTGCCCGCATCACGCGCCTGCTGATCGAAAACCAGGGGTTTTCCGCCGTCGCGATCGAGGGCGACTGGCCTGACGCGTATCGCGTTAATCGATACGTGCAGGAGACCGGTGGAACCGAGGATGCGGCGAACGCCCTGGCGGGCTTCGAACGTTTTCCCACGTGGATGTGGCGCAACACCGTGCTCATGGAGTTCATCGCCTGGTTGCGCGCCCGCAATGCGGCCGCCGACCCGTTAAAACGAGCCGGCTTCTACGGGCTGGATCTCTACAGTCTGCGTTCATCGATGCAGGCGGTGGTCGACTACCTGGAGAAACACGACCCGGAAGCCGCCCGCGCGGCGCGCCGGAGCTACGGCTGCTTCGACCAATTCGGCCACGATCACGACACCTATGCCTGGGCCGCCTCCCGCTCGCCGGGACAGCACGGCCTGTGTGAAGAAGCCGTCACCCGGGAACTGCTCGCGCTGCGGGCCAGTCGCTCAGCCTTTCTGCAGCCTGACGACGCGGCCTCCTCCGACGAGTTTTTCTATGCGGAGCAAAACGCCCGGCTCGCGCACAATGCGGAACGCTATTACAGCACCATGTTCAAGGGGCGGGTCGCCTCCTGGAACCTCCGGGACGAACACATGGCCGGGACGCTGGAGGCGTTGCTCGCCCACCTGAGGGGACGCGGCCAGGCGCCCAAGGTCGTGGTGTGGGCGCACAACTCCCACCTGGGCGACGCCCGCGCGACGGAGATGGGGGAAGGCGGCGAGTTGAATCTCGGGCAATTGGTGCGCCAGACGCACGGCCGGCAGGCAAAACTCGTCGGCTTCACGACGCACCAGGGCACGGTGATCGCCGCTTCCGATTGGGGCGAACCGGCGGAACGTAAACGCGTCCGCCCCGCCCTCCCCGGCAGCCACGAGGCGCTCTTTCACGCCACCGGCCTCGATTGTTTTTTTCTGCCGCTCGCCCCGGGCACCGCGGCCTTCGACGTGCTTTCCAGGCGCCGGCTCGAACGGGCCATCGGGGTGGTTTACCGGCCGGAAACCGAACGCCTCAGCCACTATTTTCATGCACGGCTCGCCGATCAGTTCGACGCCGTGATCCACATTGACGAGACCTCCGCCCTCCAGCCCCTTGAACGCCAGCAACCACCGGTGGCGGATGAGGTGCCGGAAACCTTCCCCTCCGGCGTATGAGCATCGCCCAGATGGGGTCCAACCCTCCCGCCATTGGGGCGCATGCCCACTCAACTGTTACCGCGATAACGGTAACGTAGGTTCCGATGAGTTTGAATACGCCGAACACCGTTCTTACCGAGGATACGACCACCATCGACCACGGGCTGACGCTCTCACCGGAGGATCGTGAGCGCGTGCTGGTGGATTGGAACCGCACCGAGGTCCCGTATCCCCGCACCGCGTGCCTCCACGATCGTTTTCAGGCCCAGGCTGCGGTGACTCCCGATGCGGAGGCGCTGGTGGTCGGACACGAGCGGCTCACCTATGGCGAACTCAACCGGCGTGCCAATCGCGTGGCGCATCGCCTCCGTGCGCTCGGCGTCGGCCCGGAAACCCTGGTGGGTATTTTTTTGCCGCGGACATCCGACATGATGGCCGCGCTTTTTGGCGTCCTCAAATCCGGGGGCGCCTACGTGCCGCTGGACCCCGTTTACCCGGCCGATCGGCTGTCGTTTATCCTCCAGGACGCTCGGGTCCACACGGTGCTCACCTGCTCCTCCCACAGCGGTGCCCTCGATCGCTTCGCGGCCGCAACCGGTTCGGGCCCGAACGTCGTCTGCCTCGACACCGACGAGCAACTGGCCCTCGCCCCCGACAGCAACCCCGGGTCCCTGGCCGCTCCCGAAAACCTCGCCTATGTCATTTATACCTCCGGCTCCACCGGTCGCCCCAAGGGGGTCTGCCTGGAGCACCGCAATGCCGTGGCGTTCGTCCAATGGGGCGGCGGACTCTACAGCCCGCGCGAACTGAGCGGCGTGGTCGCCACCGCCACGATCTGCTTCGACGCCTCGGTCCTTGAGCTCTTTGTGCCCCTCAGTTTCGGCGGAAAAGTCATCATCGCCGAAAATGCCCTCGCGGTGCCCGGGCTGCCGGCCGTGAATGAAATCCATTTAATGGATACGGTGCCCTCGGCCGTGAGGGAGCTGCTGCGCAACGGCGGGCTTCCGACCTCGCTCGAGACCATCAACCTCGGCGGCGAGGCCGTGCCCGACGACCTCGTCCGGGCGCTCTACGAGCTGCCTCACATCAAACGCGTTTACGATCAATACGGCCCCACCGAAACGACCGTCGTCGCCACGTGCGCGCTGCGCGACCCGGACGAGCCCGGCACCATCGGACGTCCCATCGCCAACACCCGGGTCTATCTTCTGGATGACAGCCTCGAGCCCGTGGGGCTTGGCGAGGCCGGTGAACTCTTTATCGGAGGCGCCTGCGTGGCCCGCGGCTATCTCAACCGCCCCGACCTCACCACCGCGCGCTTCCTGCCCGACCCGTTTTCCCCCGCCCCGGAGGCGCGCATGTATCGCACCGGCGACGTATGCCGCTACCTGCCCGACGGACGGCTCAAATTCCTCGGGCGCGCGGACCAGCAGGTGAAAATCCGCGGCTTCCGCATCGAGCTCGGCGAGATCGAATCCGTCCTGGCCTCCTGCCCCGCCGTGGGCCAGGCCGTCGTCCGGTTGTGGAGCGATCCTCAAGGCGCAAAAAAACTCGCCGCCTACGTCGTGCCATCGGCCGGCCAGCCCGCGCCTTCCGAGCGGCAGTTGCGCGATTACCTGCGTCAACACCTGCCCGGCTACATGATCCCGGCGGCCGTCGTCTTCCTGGAGCGGCTTCCCCTCACCCCCAACGGCAAGATCGATTCCAATGCCCTGCCCGCGCCTTCCCGCAGCCGGGGCCCGGACAGCGGGCAGCGCTACCGGCGGCCGAGGAACCCGACGGAGGAAAGCCTCTGCCTCCTGTGGAGCCGCCGTCTCGATGTGGAAAACGTCGGCATCAACGACAATTTTTTCGATATCGGGGGCGACTCCCTGGCCGGCGCGGCCATGCTCGCCGAAGTCGAAAAAATCAGCGGACGGAAGTTCCCCCACGACATCATTCTCAAGGCCCCCACCGTGGCCAGGCTCGCGGCCGTCCTCGATGGCAAGGCGCCGGCGTCCGGCGCGGACGACGTTTCGCTGGTGGGCGTGCAGACACAGGGCAGCCTGCCCCGGCTGTTCCTCGTCCACGGCATCGGCGGAGGCATGCTCTGGGGCTACGCCAACCTCTCGCGCCACCTCGGTGCCGAGCAGCCCGTCTATGTCTTCACGGCGCCCGAACTGGACAACGGCAGGCCCTCCCCGTCGATCGCGGCCATGGCCGAGCGCTACGTAGAGGAACTGCGGCGTTTCCAAAGCCATGGACCGTATTGCCTCGGCGGATACTGCTTTGGCGGAAACATTGCCTACGAAATGGCCCGCATCCTTCGCGACCAGGGGCAGGAGGTCGCCTTGCTCGCGCTGTTCAACTGCTGGCCTTCAAGCTCCAGCTACGATCGTTTCCGCTGGACCCCGGTGCATTTGTTTAAATTCGCCCAGAACCTCGTCTTCTGGGGCGGCCGCTTCATCCAATGGGAACCCCGCACCCGGCGCGACTTCCTCCGGTGGAAATTCCGGTCGCTCAAGCGCAAACTGGCCACCTGGCTCCGCCTTCAGGCGGCGCCGTCCGGAATCGACGTCGAGGCGGAGGTGGACGTCTCCCGCCTCTCCGAGGCCGAGCAGCGACTGTGGCGCGAACACACCCTCGCGATGGCGAATCATCAGACCGGCCCCTATGAAGGCGGCGTCACCCTTTTCCGCACCCGCGGCCACCCGTTCTTTTGCTCCTATGATCACCAGTGCGGCTGGGGCGAACTCGCGCTCGGGGGCGTCACCGTGAAAATCCTGCCGGGCCAGCATGAAACCCTCATGACCGAACCGCACGTGGGTTTTCTTGCCCGCGCACTGCAGTCCGATCTCGCCGCCGTGGCCCGCCGTCCGTCCACCCTTCTTTTGACGGCGATCCTCGGAGTCACCGCATTTTTCACCGCCGCATCGGAATCGACCGGCCCCCACCTGGATGACGGCCTTATCAGTCGCAGCCATTCACGCACGACCGAACTCGAGTTCGTGCAGGGTGAGGGACCTCGGACCACGCGCCGGACCGCACGCGGCTATATGGTGCCCGCCTGAACCAGGCCTCCGGCACGGGACACCGCCCGGCCTGAGCCCGCCTTGCCCGCGCCACGCACCGGGCATTCCGGACTCAAGTTGCGCGAATCGAGCGCCCTTCCCGCCACGTGGTGGCGACTGACACGATCTTCGGGACGGCGGGCACACCGCGTTCGTTGCGATGCAGCTGATCGACCACCAGGTCCACCAAAGCCGCTCCCATGGCCGCGAAATCCCTCTGGATGCATGCGAGCCCCTGAAGCATCCGGTCCGGCTCCAGAAGCACCACCCCGAGTTCGCCGGGTATTTTCAAGCCACGCTTCTGCAGCCACGAATGCATGATGCGCTCCGTGATCATCACCACCTCCGGCCGGCTCTCCTCCAGCCATCGCACAAATTGCTCCTCGTCGGGCTCCCTCTGATAACAGGGCGCGATTTCCTCCTCGCGCGGTTGCAGGAACTGCCAGGCCCGGTAGCTGCCGAGTATGAGGTGATCGGTTCTCTGATCCGTCCGCTCGGACAGGGCCAGTCCGATCCTCCGGTAGCCGCGCTCCGCCAGCATGCGCAACACCAGCGTCATGGTTTGCGAATGGTTGCTTGCCACGCGATGAAATGCAGGGTGCGCCAGCGTATAGCCCGCCACCGCCACTGCGAAGCGGGCCCAGTCGAGCGGCACGCGGCTCAAGGGCTCCATCGTGCCGACGATCACTCCCTGCACGCCCCGCGCACGCAGAATCTGGTCGAGCCGCCGCTCCGTCATTCCCGGTTGCGCGATCCAGATCGGGCTCAACCCGTAGCCCAATTGCACCGCGCGAGCCTCCGCCCCGTCGTAGATACCACGGGAATAGTGCGCCTTCCGCCAGCCGTGCTCCGTCGCCGCCGCCGTGAAAAATGCGATCAGCGGCGGACTCTTCGCCCGGTGCCCGGCGCGCAGACTGGCCCCATAGGCGGAGATCAACGGGTTTGGGCGATAACCGATTTTGGCGGCCGCCACCCGGACGCGTTTCGTGGTCTCCGGTGAAATCGCCGGATCGTTCCGCAACGCCCGCGACACCGTCATCCGACTCACCCCGACCAGATCGGCGATTGTTTGTAGCGTGGGAGAAGAAGGCATTTCGCGGTTTACCGGAGGGATGATCACGACCGGCGGTTGACGACGGGAATCCCAGCCGTCCTTGAGGTAAAGGCGAGCATTTCATGTTACGGGTAATCTAAACAGCGCTTTGCCTCTTCGACGCCCGCCCGGCTGTATACGACCACGCCCTCCCATGAACGACGTCCCCCTGCCTCCCCCGTTCCACGAAGCAGCCCCCGCCTCCTTTCGCCCCGGCTCCGCCGCCTCCATCGCCACGTCGGTCCCGGCCGATGGTTATCGCGGCATCTGGTTCGCCCTCGGGTTCAAGTTCGAGTTCGGCGACAAGTATTCCGGAGGCCTCGGCACCTACACCGCCAACCATGTGCCGATGGCCGAGTATGCGCCCGCCGTGAACAAAACCTTTTTCACCTACGGCGGCACTCCGTCGCCGGACAAACGCGAACTCGCCATCATGGTGTCCTACTATGACCACGAGCGGCAGGTCGTCCCGCGGCCGGTCACCCTCTACCTCGACCCCGCGGTGGACGATCCGCACGACAACGCCAGCCTGCGGCTCGACGAAAAAGGTCATGTCTGGGTCTTCAAGAGCGGACGCAACACCAGCCGCCCGGGCATTTTTTTCCGCAGCGTAAAACCCCACGATCTCTCCGCCTTCGAACGCATGGCCGAGCCCGAGGTCACCTATCCTCAAATCTGGAAAGGAAAGGACGGCGGCTGGTTTTTGCTCTTCACCAAATATTTTCCCGGCACCGCGAACGGCCCCGAACGGAAACTGTTCTGGAAGACGAGCCCGGACGGACGCACCTGGAGCGAGGACCACCTGCTCGCCGGGTTTGGCGGCCACTACCAGACGAGCGGCCAGGGCGGCGGAAAAATCGCGACGTTTTTCAACTACCACCCGGACAGCAACGTCGATCGGCGCACCAATCTCTATTACGCACAGACCGCCGACGAAGGGAAAACCTGGACCACCGCCTCGGGCACGCGTCTCACGCCGCCCCTCACCGGACGCGACAATTCCGCCCTGGTGCTCGATCTCCAGTCCGAGGGGAAGTTCATGTATACGTGCGACCTCAATTTCGATCGGCGCGGAAATCCCATTTTGCTTTGCATCATCAGCCGCGCAGGCGAACCGGGTCCGGCGGGAGATCCCCGCGAGTGGACCGTCCTGCACTGGACCGGCACCACCTGGTCCCGGCACGTGGTCGCCATTTCGGATCACAACTACGATATGGGCAGCCTCTACGTGAACGACGGCCAGTGGCGCATCATCGGCCCGACCGGAGCCGGTCCCCAGAAATGGGGCGCGGGAGGTGAGATGGAAACCTGGGTGAGCCGGGACGAAGGCGCCACCTGGCGGAAGGAACGCGCGCTCACCACCGCGAGTGATTTCAACCACAGTTATGCCCGCCGCCCGCTCCACGCCCACCCGGACTTCGCCGTGTTCTGGGCCGACGGTAACCCTCAACGGCTCACGAAATCGCACCTGTATTTTGCCAATGCGGATGGCTCCCGTGTGTTTCGACTGCCCTACACGATGAGCGAATCCTTCGCCCGGCCCGGGGAAATACCCCCTCAGGAGTAAGCCGCCCAACCAGGACGCACCGGCATTCTGGCGTTCGCGCGGTGGCATTTCCATTGAGCGACCTTTGATCGGTCGCCGGTCCGCGCAGAAAATGAGGGGCGGCGATTTACAGGCCGATTTTCATAATAAAAAAGCGACTGCATCGTATGACTGGATGAGCCGGGGAGCAGTCCCTGCGCCCGATCACGACCAACCCTTCGTCGAAAGCCCCTCAATGACCGCATCCTTCTCCCTCCTATACCGCCGCTTGACCGCGGGCGTTCCCCTGCTGGTGACGATAGGCATCCACATCGTGCTGGTGGCAATTGCGGGTTACCTTGTGACCGAACAAGTCCGCGGAGGAAACAGAGGCTTTGAGTCCTCGCCTGTCCCGGGCCCGTCCGTCGCGCAAACCCAGGTCGAACGCCGGCTGCAACTTGTCCGCAAATCCGGGGGATCAACCACCTCCTCGCCGGTCAACGCGTCGCGCATTTTCTCCACGGCGGAAACCGCCCTGCAACTGCCCGTCATGCCCGAACTGCCCTCGGTCGGCGCCAGTTCGCTGAGCGGCGCGGGCTTTGGCAAAGGCATCGGCGCAACCGGCACCGGCGCCCACTATAACACCGGGCTGGAAAGCTCGGGAGACCTCGGCCGCGGGTTCATGGGCATGACCTTCCTCGGCGTCACCGACCTGCGCTCCAACAAGGTCGCCTTCGTGGTCGACATCAGCCCCTCCCTCATGGACATCCGCAAAGGCGGTTTCCGCGCCTTCGAAATCCTCCGCCACGAAATCTCCCGCCTGGTCAGCACCCTGCCCGCCGCGCACCAGTTCAACGTCATCCTCTTCGACGGCGTCACCGTCCGCTTGTTCGCCAGTGAACTCAAACCGGCGACCGTCGCCAACAAGACCGCGTTCTTCGACTGGATCAAACCCATCAACGCCAGCCTCTCCTCGCTCGGAGCCAGCTCCATTCCCGCCTCCTCGCCCCGCTGGAGCTTCAAGCGTGACGAAGCCCTCAAGCTCGATCCCGAATTCGGCCCCTCCCCCTGGGTCCACGCGATCCACGCCGCTCTGGAGCAGAAACCCGACACTCTCTTCGTGATCACCGGTTCGTCCGCCGCCGGACAAACCCGTTACAGCGACGAGACCATTGCCCGGCACAAACGCGAACGGGAGGAACACCTCGCCGACCTCAAGCGTCAGGGCCTCGACTTTGCGGCCATCGGCACCGCCCGCGGCCAGGCCCTCGCCCGTCTCCGCACCGACTTCAACGAGATCAACCGCAAGCTCGTTTCACAAAAG
Source organism: Rariglobus sp. (assembly GCA_029266495.1). Lineage (GTDB taxonomy): Bacteria > Verrucomicrobiota > Verrucomicrobiia > Opitutales > Opitutaceae > Rariglobus. The sequence continues at coordinate 51,005 of JAQSWS010000002.1, forward strand.
AAAGACCCGTTCGTGATCACCGACATCCGACGCGTCCTCGATGCCGACTTCCAACTCGCGCTCAAGCGCGCCGGCTTTTCCCTCAAGCTCGACACCACCGGCTGGACCGACCAGCAGGGCAGACTCATCTGGACCGACTTCAGCAACAACGTCGGCACGAGTCACAACGCCGGATTTACCGACGTCATCAGCCACATTGCCAGACTCCAATACGGGCTCCTCTCCGAACGCGCCGCGCTCAACATCTTCCTGTTCACCGGTCCCGACGAAAAACCCGAGGCCGCCCGGAAAACCCTGTCTGCCCTCACCAGCCGCAACGGCGGCAAATTCACCCTCCTCACCACCAAACGCCTCGAGGAACTCGCCAAGCGCACGGACGCCGAAAACTGATCCGCGTTCCCCGCAGACGGAGAACCGGCGGCCCTCCGCCCCTGCCATTGCCGGCAGGGCAGCCGGCCATCGACTTGCCTCGCGGCGACGGGCCGCCATCGTCTCGTCGCATGCCGAAGCGCGTAACAATGAAGGAAGTGGCGGCCGAGGCGAAGGTCTCGCCCTCCACGGTTTGCCGCGCCCTGGGCACCGACCCGCAGATACCCGAGGCTACCCGGAAGCGTATCAGGAAAGTGGCTACGGCGCTTGGCTACCGTCCCGATCCGCTGATTTCCGCCCTTTCACGCCGAAGGCGCGGGGCGGCTTCCGGGGTGGAGATCACCACGCTCGCCTACGTCACCAATTTCGAAACGGCGGATGAATGGATGCGGCACCCGTTTTACGGGCCGGTATTCGACGGAGCGAAGGCGCAGGCCCTCCGCAACGGCTACCGGATGGAACACTTTTGGATGAGGGAGCCGGGAATGACCGGTGAGCGTCTCAGCCGCATCCTCTACAACCGCGGGATCGGCGGTGTATGCATTGCCCCCACCCCGACCGATCGCGGACGGCTCGACCTCGACTGGACCCGTTTTAGCTGCGTGACGATCGGCTACTCCCTCCTGCACCCCGTGCTGCACCGCACCACGCCGCACCATTTCCACGCCATCCTCGTCGCCAGCCGCAAACTGTGGCGCCGCGGCTACACGCGCATCGGCCTGTGCCTTTACGTCAGCACCAGCCCCCGCGTGGACGACCTGTGGTTGTCAGGCGCATTGCTCACCCAGCACCACAATCCCCAGGCGCCGCTGAAGGTGTTTCTCTTCAACGACGACACACGCGCCAATATCCCAACGTGGGCCCTCTCGGAAAACCTTGAGGTCGTCGTGAGCGACAACGTGCAGGCGCTGCACGAACTGCAACGCGCCGGCATCCGTGCGCCCGGCGACGTGGATTACGCCACACTCAACTGGACCAAGGCCGAGCCGGAAATCGCCGGCATCAATCAACGACCAAACTCCATCGGCTCCGCCGCGGTCGACCTGCTCATCGCCCAACTCCGCCGCGGTGAACGCGGTGTTCCTGAGATACCCGTGACCTCCATGATCGAAGGCGTCTGGGTCAACGGCCCCAGCCTGCTCCGCGAGAGTGTGTCTTCCAAGTAAGGTGCCTCAACGCGAGGGCGGATGAGGGACATCCCCGTCCGGCCTTCACCCTTTGGCCGGACGGATGGGAAACACCCGGAATCCTCGTTTCCGTGTGCCGGCCAGTCCGCAAGTGGCGCAACGCCCCACCCACCTAAGTGCTGTAGTTGCTATGTTCTTCTGAATCCTCACCACATTCAGAACTAAAAAATAGTTAAGTGTTAAACATAACATGCTTATTAAAAAATAGATATATAACGCAATCTATTGCACGACGAGCGCATTGTTTCCCGACGGGCGAAGTATAGCTTTCAGTTAAAGAAACCCCCTCCGCGTCCCGATAATCACCAAGGAATACTCCAGTCTCAACGACACACCTTTCGGTTCCTTAATCACGTTTTGCCCAAGTCACAGTCCGTTTCGTTTTCGTTCCTCCGAAAACCTCACCGCCCGTTCGCTCCCCCTCCCCTCACCACACACCCCTGAATTCCGCCCGGTAAAAAGCCGCAGTTTTTCCAACCCCAACCGCCCTACGTAATGAACTCGATCCACGCCTCCCGCAGCTTCAAAGGCTTGCCCCTCGCCGTCCTCGCATTCGCCGCCACCTTGGCCATCGGACTCCCCTCGTCACAAGCCGCCACCCTCTTTTGGGACATTGATTCGGGAGCCTCCGGAGTCGGCGGCACCGGCGCATGGAACACCGGCAATCTCTTTTGGAACGACACCGCGACCGGCGCCGGTATCGTATCCGGATGGAACAATACCAACCGTGACACCGCCGATTTCCGCGGCACCGCCGGAACGGTCACCGTGGGAAGCGGCATCTCTGCCGGCGCGGTGCTCTTCAACGCAGGTGGCTATACACTCTCCGGTGCAGACATCACCCTCGGTCGCGCCTCCGGAACGGGCAACACCACCATCCTCAACTACGTTTCCGGAACAGGTGTAAACACAGTTTCGTCGAATCTCATCGTGGATGACGTCGGCACCGCGGGCACCGCAGCCAGCTACACGATCAACAACTCGGGGACGGGCTCGCTCACACTCGGCGGCAACCTCACCCTCAATTACTCCTCGGGCACTCCCGCCGGCAACAAATCCATCATTTTCCAAACCGGCACCTCCAGCGCCAGCATCACCCTGAATGGCAACATTGCCCAAGGCGCGAACGGTGGAGCCGCCTCTCTCTGGGGCGTCACCATCGGCCAAGGCGGCAGTTCCCAATCGAATGCATTGGCCATCAATGGAACGTTTTATATCAACGGCAATAACACCTACGGACGCGGCACCTCGATCAGCGGTGGCACCGTCATCGTTGGCCATAACAACGCCCTCGGCTCCGGCACGATCTCGATCGGCAGCTCCGGCGCCCGCGGCAACATGAAGTTGCTGACTGACGGCGCGCTTACCATCGCCAATGCCGTCTCCACGTCCGGCGCCAGCACGGGACAGGTTTACGTCGGCGGCAACACCGCCCACGAATCCACCTTCAGCGGCAACTTCAACCTGAACGGCTTCGGCACTGGCGGCAATCCTGGCACCATCAGCAATCCCAACCCGATCTTGACCGCCGCCGCAGGCGGAAAGGTTAACTTTACCGGTGTGCTGTCCGCATCTTCGTTGATCCCTCGCGGCATCATTAAGCAGGGTGCCGGCATCGTCTCCTTGGGCAGCGCGACAGGCAACACCTACAAAGGCCCCACGTTGGTCAGTGCGGGCACCTTGCTCCTCATGAACACCAGCGGCTCGGCCACCGGCGATGCCTCGCAACTCCTCGCCGGTTCCGTCGCCGTGACGATTGAAGCCAACGCAAAACTCGGCGGCACCGGCATCACCACCGGCTTGGTTGGCGCCTCGGCCGCAACCAGCGTGTTCACCCCCGGCAACATGACCAAGGAAGGCGTCAGCTCCATCGGCACCCTCAATCTCACCGGCGGTCTGACCGCCGCCAGCGGGGCCACGTTCAATTACGACGTCAACGGAGCCTCGGTTGACACCGTCAACTTCGGCAACGGCACCCTCAGCCTCGCCGGCACTGTCACCTTCGACTTCGCCAACCTGGGCACGGTCCAGACCGGCACCGCCTATAGCCTTTTCTCGGGCACCGGCGACTGGTCCCCCTCCATCGGAGCCAGCTTTGCATTCAACGGTCCCGCCGGCTACGTCCTCGATACGACCTACGGCGGTGGCAACGGATACGTCTTCGACACGATCAACCATTCCCTGACCGTGCAGTTCACCGCCATCCCCGAGCCCTCCACCTACGCCTTTTTCGCCGGCTCAGGCATGCTCCTCATCGCCTTCGTGCGTCGCAAAACGCGCGCCGGCATGAGCGCGTAAGCCCCTCCCGGAACACCCCGCCGTCCAACGTTTCTGCTCCGCCACCGCCCCTCCTCAAAGGCGGTGGTTCAGGTCACTGCCTTGGCCGTTCGCCGCGACTCCCGGCCGCCCCCCGACGCGCCGCTTTTCAACCCCGTCCGAGTCATGAGCCCGCCCCAAGCCTTTCTTTCCCCATCGTCATTGGGCATTCCGCGCCGCAGGCGCGGCGGCTTTGCACTGCTCATCACCGTCACGCTGCTCGCTTTCCTTGTTCTTCTGCTCGTCTCCCTGGCAAGCCTCACGCGCGTCGAGACCCAGGTCGCCTCCAACAATCAAAGCCTCGCCCAAGCCCGCCAGCACGCGCTGATGGCGCTGAACCTCGCCCTCGGCCAGTTGCAAAAACACACCGGCCCCGACCAGCGCGTCACCGCCACCGCTGACCTCGCCTCCGCCTCGTCGGGTGAACGCCTCGCCGCCGGCTCCCCCGCGCGCAACACCGCCGCCGTCAACGGCACGGTCAACGGACTCCTCCCTGCCGGCGCCACCGCCTCGGTCCAGACCGGCACCCGCTGGTGGACCGGTGTCTGGGGCCGCTCCGGCACCACCTACGCCACCCCTGGCGGCTCGCCCTACGATCAAACCCCCAGCCCCGTCCTCCTCAACTGGCTGGTAAGTGGCAACGAGGACCGCACCTTCACCACCGGAGCCGATGGCCTCGTCACCGCCTCCACGAGCGATGGCCGCATCGCTGCCAACACCCCTCCCTTCACCCCTGGAGCGCCCGTCAACTGGAGCGCCGCCGGCCTCGACACCGCGTCCCCGGCGACCTGGGCCGCCGGCCCCGCCTATGGCAATCTCGAAATAAAGTCTTCCGGGCAGAAGGCCGCCCTCCTCGTCGGACCCAAAACCGCCGGCACCACTGCCAACGGCGGCGAAGCCGCGGTCGAGCGTTACGTCGTCGCTCCCATCAAAGACATCACAGTCCCGTCTTCCGCCGTGCCCGGCGCCGGCACCTCCGGCAACACCACGATCGGGCGCTACGCGTGGTGGATCGGCGACGAAGGTGTCAAAGCCTCCTACGGACTCGCTGATCCCCACGCTGGCAAAAACACTCCCGGCGGTTCCGATGCCGACGCCGCCGAGTCTCGCCTTCGCCTGATGACGGCCTCCCGCTCTGGCGTTGAGCTTGTCCCCGGTTTCACCGCTTATCCCACCGCCAACGATCCTGACTCGGTCATTCGCTTGGAGCGCCTTCTGCAAATGCCCCAAGCCTCCCTGCTCGACACCACCCTCACGAGCGAAACGCAACGCAGTCACTTTCACGACTTCACGCCCAAATCCGTTGGCGTGCTCTCCAACACGCTTAGCGGCGGCCTGCGCAAAGACCTTACCCACTACTTTGAGATGTCTCAGTCCGGTTGGAACGCTTCCGACTTGTCCGGCACAAGCATCATTCCCGCCACTCATTCCCCCAACTGGGGTGCCTCCGGCTACGCACCGAAGTGGGACTGGATCTATTCATTCTATAATATCAATCCCTCCGTTTCGTCGCCCTCGCTGGTCGTGCGCCCGGAAACCTCCACGCAGGTTGGAATTGCCCCGATCATCACCCAGTTCCGAATGATTGCATTCACCGACCTCGCGATGATTGCGCCTGGAACCGACGTGCAGCGTATTCCGGCCGGTCGTTCCTACCAACTCCCCATTCGCAGCAATGTCGCCTTTGTATTGGCAAATCCCTACAACGTCACGCTCACCGCACCCGCCAATACCTACGAGTTTGTTCTCAAGAACACCTACACAAGCAGCAACCCTCCGATCCCCGACGCCCCCAACAAGACGCCCGGCGGCCTCGTCATCGGCGCTTCTCCGCTGAGCCACGGTTACGACGAAAGCTACGGCAGTCTCGTGCTGATGCGCGCGCCCAATGACAACGTGACCAAAAGCATGCTCGATACGGTCCGCTACACGGTGCCGGCATTCAGCATCCCTCCCGGCGGAACCTGCGTGCTGTCGGTCAAAGGCAATACCCAGGTCGCGGGCGGAATCTTGCAGCCGGCCGTCGGAGCCGAAGACCCCGTCGAACTTGAGATCAACAACCTCGGAAACCCGATCGTGGCCAAGAGCCGTTATTTCACCGCGAAAAACACCCTCGATTTCACCACGCCCGGCCTGCCTCCCCCCGCCACCAACCAGCCGCGAACCATCGCGTTGATGTATATTCATGACCAGGTTTTCACCACGATCACACTTCGGGAAAAAAACAACGGTCCCATTCTCCAGCAACTCGTCGATTGCGGCTTTAGCAAAACCGGCGAAACCACCGGTGTCGAAGGCGAGATCATCGGCAACTTTCACATCAAGTTCATGCCGCCCGCACGCCGCGACATGAACTCCGCTTCGCCGGCCGTGGTATTCCAGTATGCGCTGTTCGCCCAGGCCCGCCCCTACATCGACCTCAACCTGCGGTCCGCCACGGTTGATCACACCGCGATGGATACACCCGGCAAACTATGGACCCCCACATCCTACTCCGGCGGTGTTTCTCGCGGTGGCGTCCAGCCGGTCGCCGGTGGCTTCACCGAGAATCTAACCCCGGCAACTTGGGCGGAAAATTTCGGCCCGGAAACCCGTAGTCCGGTTGCCGCCCAAGGTATATTTTTTGATTTTCCCCGTCGCGCAACCGGGCAGCCGCCCATCCTGTCCATCGGCCAATTACAACATGCGAGCCTCACGGCTGATGATTGGCACCCGGGCACGACCATTAATTATCAGCCCGCCTACGCTGTCGGAAATTCATACTCGTATCCTTTTGTCACCCGCGGCCAATCCGTGCAAAACCGCACCAGGGGGTGGTATAAGGCCCCTACGAGTAGCATCCGCTATTTCGACATGGCCTACCTGTTGAACACGGCCCTGTGGGATGGGTTCTTTTTTTCAGGCGTTCCTCAGTCGGGCGCGGCGTTCGAGCCCCTCAATCCCCGTTACGCACTCCACAACGCCACCGCCCCGAACCAAGTGCGCGTCCCCTATTCGTCCGCTCATCTGGTTTCCGGGGGCGCCTTCAATATCAACTCCACATCCCGCGATGCCTGGGTCGCCTTGCTTGGCGGACTCAACTCCCTTCGCGTCAACAACGACTCCGTCGCCGACGGCGTGCCCTTTCCCCGCACCCTCTGGCAACCCACCTCGAATACCTCGACCGCAAACGCAGGCGTATCAAGTTACAAACCATCGGGCACCGGCGATGATTCCTATAGCGGCTATCGCAGACTCTCATCCGCTGAAATCAATGTTTTGGCGACGGAGATTGTGAAACGCGTCCGTGCTCGCGGCCCCTTCGTCTCCCTCTCGCATTTTATCAACCGGTCTCTGGTCGCCGCCAGCAGCGCATTTAATTCCTCGATCAATGACGCCGATACCTCCGACAATCTGGCCGCATCCCCCGTCCCCATGGGTCGCGGCCTCGCCGGCCCGCTGCAGGCGGCCATCGACTCAACTGCGGCCGGCATCAATACCTTTCAAACGGTGAGTTCGGACGTGGTCACCGCCGATGGCGCCGGTGCCTACGGTGATCGCCTGCTCTTCGCCGGCGAGATGTTAAGCACCCAGGCGCAGCGGCCTTTTACCACGGGAGAACCCGGCTACAATGCGCAGCCTGCCTACTTTGCGGATAAGCTGGTGGATCTTCCCAATCTGGACCCCGTCTATGGCAATGCCGCCCCGCCCGGTCCTCAGGGACGCACGTCCACCGGCATACCCGGATGGCTTCTTCAGGGCGACGTGCTTCAAGCCATCGGCCCGGCGCTTTCAGCCCGGTCGGATACATTCGTCATCCGCGCCTACGGAGAAGTCGTCAACCCGGTCGACTCCACGCAAACGCAAGCGCGCGCATGGTGCGAAGCTGTTGTTCAACGCGTGCCGGAATACATGCAAGCGGCCAGCGACGCTTCCGAAACGCTCCCCTCCGCCCTCACCTCACCCGATAACAAAGCCTTTGGGCGCGCCTACAAAGTCGTCTCCTTCCGATGGCTCTCCGCCGAAGATATTTGATGATTCTATGAACTGCTTCATTCGCCACTTCATTCTGCCCATTGCTCTTCTGGGCACTCTGCATGCGCAGACTCCCGACTCCGTTTTGCCCGAGGAAGAGCAGGTCTCGCTTCAATTCCGCCTGATGGCCTGGCTCGGCGACGTGCCCGCTCTGAATTACGGCCGTCATCAAAAAATCGAGCTGACTGAAACCGCCACCGTTTCCGAAATACAAACCTACTCGGGTCCGATCACCCTCAAGTTTACGACTGCGGTGGAGAAACCGGATCCGCGCAAGCCGGCACCCGTAGTCGCGTCGGTTCTTCTCCCCAAGGACTCAAAGCGGGTCACCCTCCTCACCGTCCCGGCGGGCCGCGCACGGTATGCGATGTATGTAATTCCCGAGGATCCGGCAGGTCTGCCTGCCAAGCACACGCGCATTCACAATCTCACCACGGATCGTCTCTTGGTCGCCCTTGGCACCAACGGACCCATCGAACTGGCCCCCGCGACATCCGTCATCGCCACCGCAGAAGGGGCCGCGCTGGTGATTCGTGTAGCTCGAAAAACGAACGGACAGTGGCGCGAGCTTTTCAACAATGTAGTGGAAATGAGCGATACGGGCGGCCCCAATATCATGCTGATTCACGGCCAGCAAGGCGCCGGCTTGGGCATGTTTGCTGTTCCTCTGTGGCCGGCCACCAAACCAGAGACCAGCGCTGCCACCCCATGATTCGTCCGGCATGACCACCTACACTTCCGAAGAGCTCGCCGAGTTCGGCCAGCCCAAGCCCGGCCACTTCTGGCTCACCTACACCGACACACCCTGACCCCGGCGCCCGCCCACCCCGCCATGATCCGCAAAGCCTTCGTGATGTCGGTGAACCCCGGCAGCGAACAAGAATACGAACGTCGCCACCGGCCGGTCTGGCCGGAGTTGGAAGCCGTGCTCAAGACACACGGCGTCCACAATTATTCCATCTTCCTCGATCCCCGCACCCACACGCTCTTCGCCTGCGCCGAGATCGAAAGCGAAGAACGCTGGGCCGCCATCGCCGCCACTCCCGAATGCCAAAGGTGGTGGCGTCACATGAGCGATCTCATGCCCTCCCATCCCGACCACCGCCCCATCGCGCACGACCTGCACGAGGTCTTCCACCTCGACTGACTAAACACCCGCCGGAAGGGATTCCCTTCTCCAGCCGACCCCGCCGTTCTCCGGCGCCCCTTCTCCACCGCGACCCCGTCGCGATAGCCACTGCTTTGCCCAAATCCCACCGCCTTTCCGCTGCCCGCCAACCGCGCCGCACCTCAACCCGCGCCAAAGAAATCCCCCAATGCATGAAGGCACTGTTTCCCAGCCTCTTCCTCACTCTCTGCGCACAAGTCATCGCGCAGAACGCCGCCCCCGTGATCTATTTCTCCGACTGCCAGGCCGGCGCGGTCCCCGGAACGGTCGCGGGATCCAACCGCAACCCGGGCACGCAGGCGGCGCCGAAACAAAACCTGGCGGGCGTCGACTTTAACACCCTGCCCGCCGGCACCCGGCTTCTTTTCGCGCGCGGCGGCGCGTGGACCCACACCCTCCTGCGCATCGCGAACCCGAATGCCCGCGCCGACGCGCCGATCGTGTTCGACGCCTATGGCTCGGGCCCGCCGCCGCTCATCACGACACCCTCGGGTCACGCCTCGTTCGAGTTCGGTATCAACTTTTTTGATACGACTTCCCACCAAGGCTACGTGTTCCGCAATCTCGCCCTCCGCGGACCCGGCGGCACCAACGAGTCGTGGGGCTTCTGGCTCAAGAACAACGTGAGCCACGTCACCGTGGAGAACGTCGACATCAGCGGCTACTACATAGCCGTCAATTGCCAGAGCGGCGGACTGAACCGCTTCGTCACCCTGCGGAACAACCACATCCACGACAACCGGGGCATGGGCATCCTCGGCCACATGAACGACTCCCTGATCGAGGGCAACCTGTTCACATCGCCGACCACCACCGGTTTTGTGCACCAGATCTACCTGAGCAACGGCCGGGGCAACACCGTGCGCCGAAACCGCCTCATCTACAAAACACTCTGCCCCGGCGGTCACATCACCGCTCACGGCCTCATCGACGGCCTGACCGTCGAGGACAACTTCATCCAGTGTCCCGATGCCACCGAGGGCTCCTGGGGCATCTCGCTGGAGCCCTACGGCGTCGATTCCGCCCAAGGCTTCTCCCGCTTGATCGTGCGTCGGAACTACCTCGAGAACGTCGGCAACACCGCCATCGTCGTCAGGGCGGCGCCGGGGGTCGTGGTGGAGGACAACATCACCCGGCTCACCATCGACCGTTATCAGACGAGCGTGGCGATCGGAAATCCCGAGCGGCCGGCCCACCTCGACGGACCGGCCACGGTTCGCAACAACACTCACTACGGCCACAGCGGCGGCTTCGTCGTCCATCCGGCCGGCAGCACGGTCGGCGGCAACACCCGTCGCTCCGGTTCACCCGCCGCGCCGGTCACCCCCACCGGCCTCACCTCTTTCGGCGGCAACGGCCAGGTCCTCCTCGCCTGGACCCGGGTCGCCGACGCATCCAGCTACACGGTCAAGCGCGCCACCGTATCCGACGGACCCTACGCCACGATCGCCACGGGCCTTTCCACTCCCACGTTCACCGATACCGCCCGGGTTAATGATACGACCTATCATTATGTTGTGAGCGCGGCCAACGCCTTCGCGACCAGTCCCGCGTCCGCCCCGATCTCGGCCACCCCGCGGTCGACCCGAACCACTCCGTCGGAAGTGTCCACCACGCCCTGACCCAACGCCCCGCCGTCCCCCTTTTCCGCTGCCCGCCGGCAACGGAATCAATGCACAGAACCCACCCCCCAAAATGAAACTCCGACGAATATACCTCCTCGTTTCGGCTCTCGCCGCGACGCTCTCCACCGTGAACGCAGCCTCCTGGTATCTCCACGCCGACCAGACGGCCAATTGGAATACGCTGGCCGATTGGTGGTCCTCCGTCCACGGCACCGGCACCCATCCCGCCTCGATCAGCAGCGCGGATGACTTCTACGCCAACGCCTGCCAGATCCGGACACCCTCCACGAGCAACGCGGAAACCTTTGCCGGAAGGTCGCTCACCCTGAACGGCGCCCCGCTCACGATAAAATCCCTGAGCACCACCAACGCCACCACCGTCGGCAACTTCATCTGCCATGTCGGCAGCATCCAAAACGGCACCGGTAACGTCCAGCTCGTCAACCTGACGAACGCGACCGTCCACGAGAGCCTGCTGCTCGACACCGGCACCAGCACCCGCGGCCTCAACCTGACGGTGGGAACCTTGTCCGGAAACGGCGACATCACCTTCTGGAACAACGGCACGATTCTGCTCACCGTCGGCTCCTCGCCCAACTACTCCGGCACAATGTATGTCGCCGGCACGACCGCGGTGACGTTTCTCAACAACTTCACCTCCGCCGGAACCCTGGTCGCCCCCAGCGGAGCCCGCGTGACGGTCAACAGCACGGTCACCTTCAGCGGGCTGACCGTAAACGGCGCCACCCGGGCTGCGGGCACCTACACCGCGGCTTCGCTCGGCTTCACCGGCACCGGCAGTGTGATCGTCCGCGCTCCACTCATCTGGCACCTGCATGCCGATCAAGGCTCGGCCAACACCTGGCATACGCTCGCGGATTGGTGGTCCACGCCGACCGCCGGATCGCATCCCACCGCGATCAGCACCAATGACGATTACTTCACCAACGGCCGGCTCCTGCGCACACCGTCAACCAGCGCCGCTTCCTCCTTCGGCGGAGCATCGCTGACCATCAACGGCGGGCGCATGCTGCTTAAAAGCACGAGCACCACGAACGCCACCACCGTTTATAACCTGAACACATTCGGTAGCGGCGGCAGCATTCAGAACGGCGTCGGCGGGATCCAGATTCTCAACGTCACCAACCTCGATAACACCGGCACCAACCTCGTCCTCGACACCGTGGCGAACAACCGCGGGATCAACCTCTCGGTCGAGAACCTCTCCGGCGCCGGCAACCTCACCCTTCAGGCGTTCGGCGGCGGACAACTGATCTGGAACGTCGCCAACGCCTATAAATACACCGGGACCTTTACGCTGAGCAGCTCCAGCCCGGGCACGCTCACGATCAACACCCCCTTCATCACCTCGGGCAAACTCGTGGTCGGCGCGGGCAACACCGTGGTCGTCAACCGCCCCATCAGCCTTGCGGGCCTCACCGTCGGCGGCGTGGCCAGGGCGGCCGGAACCTACACTCCCGCCTCGCTCGGACTCGGCGGCACCGGCACGATCACGGTTACCAACCGTCCGGTGCAGATGTTTGGAGTGAACGAGGCGGGCATGGACTTCACCTTGGTCATGGTCCCCACGGATGCCTCGCTGGCTTATTATCAATCCAAGGGACTGACCCTCATCCGCCTTCCGTTCAAATGGGAGCGGATTCAGCCCACCCTGAACGGCCCCTTGAGCGCGTCACACCTGAGCCAGATCCAGTCCGTCGTGACCAACGCGCGCAACCGCGGAATGAAGGTCCTCCTGGACCTGCATAGCTACGGACAACACAACGGAACCGCCATCGGAACGGGCGCGGTCACCTTCGCCGCCTTTCAGGACGTGTGGACCAGGCTGGCCGCGGCCTTCGCCAACGAAACCGCGATCTGGGGCTATGACATCATGAACGAGCCCCTTAACCAGGGATCCACCTGGCCGACCGCGGTGCAGGCCGCGATCAACGGTATCCGTGCCTCCGATACGACTCATTTCATCGTGATCGAGGGCGAGGGATATTCGGCGGCAAAGGGCTGGCCCAAGCTCAACCCCGGCCTCGACAACGTGACCGATCCGCAGCGGAAACTGATCTTTTCGGCCCACTGCTACTTCGCCAACACCAACAACGATCAGTATGGAAGCTATTCGGGCGAAAACGCCTACCCCAACAAGGCGATCCACCTGGTGGCGCCCTTCGTGGAATGGTGCAAGGCCCGGGGCGTCTACGGGCACATCGGCGAATTCGGCGTTCCCGACAACGACTCTCGCTGGAATGAAATGCTGTATAACTTCCTCCAATACCTCGATGACAACGGTGTCAGCGGAACCTACTGGTCGGGCGGACCCTATTGGAATAATTACTCGCTCGATTGCGAACCTCGCGCCGGGGTGGATCGCCCGCAGATGAGCGTCCTCCAGCAGTTCAACAACAATTGATCCCTTGACCGACCGGAGACGGCCGGCCCCGAAAATCCCGGGGACGGCCGTCTCAATCCTCTGCCGCTGCCGCGCCTTCCTCGCCCGGACACTCATCCGAACTTCGTCAGCCACCCATCCATCCCTTATGAATCCGACCTGCACCACCCCGCCCGACCTGGACGCCTCACCCCTTCGCGTCGGTCTTTTCGGTATCGGCCTGGATGCCTATTGGCCTCAGTTTCCCGGGCTCAAGGAACGCCTTGAAGGCTACCTGTCGCGCGTCGCCGAAAAATTGCGGAGACCCGGGGTCGAAATCGTCAACCTCGGCCTCGTTGACAATCCTGACCGGGCCTATTCCGCCGGTCATGAATTCCGCCGGGCCGACGTGGACATCATTTTCCTCCACGTCACCACCTACGCCCTGTCATCGACGGTGCTACCCGTGGTGCGTCGGGCCAAGGTGCCCGTGATCGTGCTCAATCTCGCCCCCGGGCCGGCCATCGATTACGCTGCCTTCAACGCGCTCGGCGATCGCACGCGCATGACCGGAGACTGGCTGGCCTATTGCTCAGCTTGTCCGGTCCCGGAAATCGCCAATGTGCTCAAACGCTCCGGCATCGTCTTTCATCAGATCACCGGCGTCCTCGAAAACGATCCCCTCTGCTGGAACGAAGTGGACGCATGGGTGGAGGCCGCGCGCGTCGTCTCCGGCATGGATGGCAACCGGCTCGGGCTCATGGGCCACTACTATGGCGGCATGCTCGACATCTACAGCGACACCACGTTGCAATGCGCCGTTTTCGGCACGCATATCGAGATCCTTGAAGTGGACGAACTCTCCGCCCGACGAAGGGATGTTTCCGACGTCGAAATCACCCGCCGGCTGCGGGACTTTTCAGAACATTTCGACGTGCAGCCCGATTGTCCTGCGGAGGATTTGACCGAGGCCGCGCGCACCTCCGTCGCCCTGGACCGCATGGTGGCCGACCACCGGCTCGGTTCACTGGCCTACTATTACAAGGGCACCGGCGTTTCGGACAACGAAACCTCGATCGCCTCGATCATTCTCGGAACCTCGCTGCTCACCGGACGCAACGTGCCCGTGGCGGGCGAATACGAGGTGAAAAATGTCCAGGCCATGAAGATCATGGATCTTTTCGGAGCCGGCGGCTCCTTCACCGAATACTACGCAATGGATTTCAACGACGACGTGGTGCTCATGGGGCACGACGGTCCCGGCCATATCGCCATTGCCCAGGGCAGGACCAAGGTCCGCCCGCTCAAGGTGTATCATGGCAAGGTCGGCAAAGGAGTGTCGGTCGAAATGGCCGTGAAACACGGCCCGGTGACACTGCTCTCCATCATCGAACGCACGGGCGGCAGCCTGGCGCTGTTATGCGCGGAAGGCGAATCCGTGCCTGGCCCCGTTCTCGAGATCGGCAATACCAACAGCCGATATCGCTTCGCCTGCGGTGCACGCGAATTTGTGAACCGCTGGAACGCCCACGGACCGGCCCATCACTGCGCGGTCGGCGTCGGCCATATCTCGCTGAAACTCGACAAGCTGGCCCTCCTGCTGGGTCTCGAAATCATTTGTGTGACCTAGACATATCCATGCCTCGTTATCTGCGCGTGCTCCACGCGCGCAAATAACACTTTCTGCGGCTCTCCATATTGCGGTGATGCCCATTCTCCTCACTCTGTCGTTTTCATGTCCCTCAAGCCTCTTCCTGACTTCATCGAGTTTCACAATTGCCCGGCGCCCGAGCCCTCCCCCGCCGGCTCCGGCTGGATCCTTCCACGGTATCCACGAGACGCCTACAACACTTTCGATTCCCCCGGCTTTCTGACCGCCCAGGAATCCACCGGCGTGGAACTCCGCTTCGTCACCAAGGCCCGCCACCTGCGCGTCTTCGTCACCGCGCTCACCCAGGATTCAGAGGTCGCCGTCTTCAAGGGCGACTTCCAGCACCTCGTTCAAAAAATCCCCCAAGGCCCGGTGCAATGCATCCACCTCACCCCGCCCGATCTCTTCGATCGCATGCGACCCGACGCACTGCACCACCGTTTTCATTCCGATGTCTGGCGCATCGTCCTCGACCGCGGCACCATGGTTTTCAACGGCATCGACACCTTCGGCGCCCCCGTGCGCAAACCCCTGCCCGAGGAAAAACCCGCCCTGCGCTGGCTCGCCTACGGCTCCTCCATCACCCACTCCACCCGCAACGGCTACGCGCACCGCGCCGCCGCCCACCTGCGCGTCGATGTGCAAAACAAAGGCCAGTCCGGCTCGTGCTACCTCGATCCCGCCGCCGTCGACTACATTGCCACCGGCACGGAGTGGGACTTCGCCACTTGCGAGCTCGGTATCAACATGCGCACCACCTTCGAACCCGACGCCTTCGCCGCCCGCGCCCGCCATCTCGTCACCCGTTGCACCGAGGCCAAGCCCGGCCGCCCACTCGTGCTCATCACCCTCTATCGCAACTGGGCCGACCACCTCGTCGAGCCCGATGCCGCCACCGCCAAACAGGAGGCTTTTAACAAAATCCTCCGCAACCTCGCCGCCGAATTCGCCGGCCGCCACGTCCACTTAATCGAAGGCACCGACATCGTGGACGACCTTTCCTGCCTGGGTTCCGACCTGCTTCATCCCACCGATTACGGTCACGCCCGCATGGCCGAAAATCTCGTCCGCGCCCTCCGCCCCATCATCGAAAAATCCGCGTAGTCACGGCCGTGCTCGACACAGGCCCGCTTTCTCCCATGCCCCCGCTATTCCGTTCTCTCGCCCTCGCCGGACTCCTCCTTGCCGGCCTCACCGCACTGCCCGCCCGCTCGGTCGCCGCCAACCTCGTCGAAAACGGCGACTTCGAAACCGACGCCAACGCCGACAACTGGCCCGACAACTGGAATAACCAAAAGGCCAACGGTGCCTACGAAACCGACGCCGCCGGCAATCGCTTCGTCCGCCTGCAAGCCACCGAGCCCGGCAAGCTCGTCATGCTCCTTCGCACAATCCCCGTCCCCGCCGGCGAGAAGGCGCTCAAGCTCGCCTGGCGCTGGCGCGTCAGTGATCTCAAGATTGGCAAACAGCCCTGGTTCGACGCCCGCTTCGTCGTGGAGTTCAGGGACGCCGGCGGGGAAAAACTCTCCCCGCAGCCGAACCCATCCTATTCCCGGGGCACCAAGGACTGGGAGTCGCGCACCACCGAGTTTCTGATCCCCGAGGGCGCCGCCACCCTCACCCTCATGCCCGCACTCTTCCAAGTGACGAGAGGCGTCATCGAGATCGACGACATCACCCTTGTTCCCACCGACACCGCCGCACTGGAAGCCGCCGCGAAACTTCGGGCCGAGGAGGCCGCCTTCCGCTACGTCGCGCCAGAGACCGACAACCGCAGCGCCTGGCCGGCCGAAATCCGTGTCCAAGGCAACCGCCTCGTCACCGTCGATGGAGGCAGGGAGGTCTGGTTGCAGGGCCTCAACGCCGGCGGACTCGAAACCCTCCCACAGGACATGCAGGTGCTCAAATCCGTCGTCGTCGGCATCGACGACTGGAAGTCCAACGCCATCCGCCTGCCCATGAACGAACGCTTCTGGTTCGGTCGCGATCCGGGCCAGAAAGACGGAGGGAAAGCCTACCGCGAAAAGATCGACCAGATCATCACCCTCACCGCCAATCGCGGCGCCTACCTCGTCATCGACCTGCACCGCTTTCGCGCCCCCAAGGCCGAGCACGTCGAGTTCTGGAAAGACGCCGCCACCCGCTATAAGAACCACCCCGCCGTGCTCTTCGACCTCTTCAACGAACCACACGGGATCTCGTGGAAGATCTGGCGCGACGGCGGCTTCGTCGGCGAGAAAACCGGCGCCGACGAGTCCGCCTTCCTCTCCGAGGAGGAGAAAAAGAAAAACCAGGGATTCGAGTCGCCAGGCATGCAGGCCCTCGTCGATGCCGTCCGCTCCACCGGCGCGCGAAACATCGTCATCGCCGGCGGCCTCGGCTGGGCCGGCGACCTGTCCGGAGTGGTCAACGGCTACGCCCTGGAGGAACGCGAGGGCGGCAACGGCATCATGTATTCCTGGCATCAATACAACTGGCACAAGGGCTGGGACAAAACCGTGCTGCCCGTCGCCGCGCTGCATCCAGTCTTCGTCGGCGAGGTCGGCGCCGACACCAACAAGATGAACTTCATCCCCCACGACATCCAGGAGTCCCCCTACACTTGGGTGCCCGACATGCTTGGCTTCATTCAAAAGCACCGCCTCAACTGGACCGCCTGGTGTTTTCACCCCCGCGCCACCCCGGTCATGATCTCCGACTGGAAATACACCCCCACGCCGTTCTGGGGTGTCTTCGCCAAAGAGGCCCTCGCCGGAAAACAGTTCGAGATGCGGCGCATGCGCTGAATGCTCTCCGCCATGCCTCGCCTCCTCTTCCAGGGCGCCTTCTGTCTGTTTGCTCAAAGACGCCCTGCCGGGAAGTCGTTTCCCCTCACCCGCCTCCGCTGACGCCGTCACCGTTTAATCAGTCCGCGACTCAACGCGTCAGCGTCCGGTGGATCTGCCGGTATTCCTTCGGACGCTTTCCCGTGTGCTGCTTGAACCACATCATGAAATGCGAGTCGGACCTGAAGCCGAGCGCATAGGCCACTTCCTTGATCGGCATCAGGCTCGTCTCAAGCTGGCTCTTCGCCGCGTTCAGGCGGCGCCGCTCCCAGCACTTGCGCACCGTCATCCCGTATTCCGCCAAAAACATCCGGTTCAGGTGCGCCTCGCTCAGCCCGCTTTCCTTGTGAAGCGTCTCATGCGGCAAGCCTTCGCCCAGCGGCGCGTTGTTCAGGCAGCGCATCGCACGCAACAAGCGGTCGTCGTTGGCCAGCAGACGCGAGACGTCCGCGCCGTTCTCCTTCTGTATCCGGAACCAGATTACAAGCCACTGCTGAAACAGGAGGTGAAACGAAAGAAACCGCTCGTAGTCCGAAAAGCAGCTGTAGTAGCGCCGGTCCGCATCCGGGATGTGCCTCCGCACCATCCGCTCCAATTGCGTCGCCCGACGCTCCAGCAGCGGATGGTCCGCCCCGTTGAACACCAGCCCGCCGTTGCCCGACAGGATATTCTCCCCCGACGGCCACTGACATAGAAAGTGCAACGAAAGGATGCGCGCATCCCTTGAGAAATGCTGGGTCAGTTGCTCCGTCGGCACCAGCAACCACATGCCCGGGCCCGCCTCGTATTTCTTGCCGGACCGCGTGATCACCCACACCCGGCCCTCGCGAATATACCACGCCCAATACCCGCCCTTCTCCTTGTTCACCGCGCGCTCCCGATAAGCCGCCGGCACCTCATGATCGTATATCCACTCCAGCCCGCTGTGCAGATACGCCCACTCCCGCATGGGCAGCCGGGCGCCGGGGGTATCAAGAGGGGCGTCGCTCATGCGCCGGATTCAATGCGGTTTGTCACGGCTCTTCGATTCTGAAGTTCGGCCGCCTCTTCAAATCGAAAAACCCCAGGGCGCCCTGCCCTTCGATTCCATCGAAAATCAATCAACGATGCGCCCGCGACCCCTCATTGCCAGGGCGCCGAGGGACAGCAGGCCGAAGATCGTCGCGTAATGTGAAGGCTCCGGAATGACCGCCGCGGTCCGAATAGCCTCGAGTTCGCTCAAGCTCAACGCACCGCTATAAATGCGAACGTCATTGAATAGCGCGACCGGACTGCGGTCGCTCGTGGTCGCCGGCGTGCCGCCGATCTCAAGCGCCCCCGAGCTGGCCGCGATGCTGCCCGACTTCGTCGCCGTCGAATTGAGGCCCACTCCGGAGGCCAGGTTGCCGCTGTAAAACGAAACCGTCGAAGTCGCCGAGTCATAGGTCACCGCAAGGAACAGCCATTGATCGGTTACATACTTGGTCGAGCTCGACTGGACCGCACCGGAGCTGCTGTTGAAGCCAAACGCCAGGTTGTAGGCGCCCGCCCCGGGTGACTGAAGGTAGAAATCGAATCCCGTCGAACCGGCGAGATTCGAGACAAGCCGATCCGAGGCAGCCATCGAATCGACGTTCACCCACAGCGCGATCGTGATCGCGCTCACGCCGAACGCCGCGTTTCCGCCGGTCGGCGCGGAAAAGTAATCGTTCGTGCCGTCCCCTGTCGAAAACGCCTTGTCAAACGGACCGACGCCGCTGCCGGATGCTCCATAAGCCGCCGTGCCCACCGGTGCGCCAGTTATCCCGACCGTGCCGGAATCCGTGCCGTTTCCATCCAGCGTGTAACGGGAGAGCAGCGTCTGGCCGTCCGCCGCCGGGGCGACGACACCGAGCAGAACCGCGGCCGTCAATCGGCCGCGCAAAAGAAGGGAGTGGGGGATTTTCATGGGAATTCGTGCGGGGGTTGACTGCGCTCGGTTAAGACGCGCGGTCGGGTTGGGTCGGGTGACGTATTCATCCCCCGACCTGGTGGTGAGGTTCAAACCCCATGGATTCCAAAACTCCGACAAAAACTATGGATTCTTGACGTCGTCCATTTTTCGCCGGCCTCTTCCGTGCGCACCACACGCGCTTTTTGTGGCCAAGTGGCCATCGTTCCAATGGATTGGGCTCCCCCCGGTCACCCATGATCAATCTTCTTCACTCCCCGCTCCCCGAATCTGAAATCGCCGCGATCCTCGCCGCCTCCGCCGGCCGGCCCGCGCTCCCACCCCTCGGCGACGCCGCCTGGTCCGCCGTTCGCGACAACCCCGCGGTCACTTCATGGCTCGCCCCGCTCACAACACGCGCCGGCGCCGAAGCCGGTGAGCCGCTCGAGTCCCTTACCGACGAACTCTACGCCGACTTTTTCAAGACCGGCGCGCGCCTCCCTTTCGAGAACGTCTATTTTGAACGCCGCCGCCGTCTCGGCCGCGCCGCCATGGCCGTCCTCCTTGGAGACAACGCAACCCGCGCCCGTCTGCTGCCTTCGTTCCTCAAAAAACTCGGCGAGATCATGGACGAGGAATCGTGGTCCCTGCCCGCGCACGTCTGGAGCGAGCCCACCGGAAAAAATCCGTGGATGATCGATCTCTTCGCCGCCGAGACCGCCAACAATCTCGCCGACCTGCTCGTCGTCTTCGCCGCCGTCATCCCCCCCGCTCTTGCGCAACGCATCAAGACGCGCCTCCACGTCCAGATCTTCGAAAACTACGTCAACCCCCGCGCCAAGTTCCACTGGCCTGACATCACCAACAACTGGAACGCCGTCTGCCACCAGGGCGTCCTCGGCGCCGCCCTCGCCATCGAGGAAGATCACGCGCTCGTCGCCCGCATGCTGTCGCTTGCCGCCGGCCGCCTGCCCGCGTTTCTCAGCGGCTACGGCTCCGATGGCGCCACCTCCGAGGGCCCCGGCTACTGGTCCTACGGCTTCGGCTGGTTCGCCGAACTCAATGCGCAGCTCGAACACCGCACACGCGGACAACTCTCCGTCCTTGAGGGCGACACCAAGGTCGCCGCCATCGCCCGCTTCGCCCCGCAAGTGACGCTCGCCGGAGGTCATTTCGTAAACTTCTCCGATGGCGGCCGCACCGGCCGGCTCAGCCCTTCGCTGCTCACCTACCTCGGCCAGCGTCTCGCCGACCCCATCCTCACCGCCCAAGGCGCCGCGCTCTACCGCAGCCAGG
This sequence comes from Rariglobus sp., assembly GCA_029266495.1. GTDB lineage: Bacteria > Verrucomicrobiota > Verrucomicrobiia > Opitutales > Opitutaceae > Rariglobus. The sequence goes on from JAQSWS010000002.1 coordinate 71,748, forward strand.
CCGACACCGGCCTCGACTTGAATATTCTCCGCACCGACTTCTTCTTCCTCACGCGCCTCGCGCTCCGCGCGCCCGCGCCGGCCCAGCTGGCCGCCGCCCGTGAACCCGTGCATCCCGACGTGTTCTTTGACGATTACGGCGCGATCGTCACGCGCGGCACCGACGCCCGCGGGCACCTTTGGGAATTCGCCGCCAAGGGCGGGCACAATGCCGAGCACCACAATCACAACGACTGCGGCAGTTTTCTCCTCAACATCGACGGTGCGCCCGCGCTCATCGAAATCGGCGCGCCCGAATACACCCGCGCGTTCTTCAGCGATAAACGCTACGAGTTCCTCGCCGCACGCTCGCTCGGGCATTCCGTTCCCTTCGTCAACGGCTGCGAACAACCCGCCGGCCCTGAGTTCGCCGCCACCGTGCTCAAGGTCGAGGTCGGCGGAAACCGCATCGAGTTCAAGGTCGATCTCACAAAGTGCTACCCGCCCGCCGCCCGCTGCAAAAAACTCCACCGCGCGTGGGTCTTCGAAAAATCCGCCGGTATCCTTTCCGTGACCGACACCTTCGAACTCGACGGCCCCGGCTCCGTGGAATCGATGCTCATCTGCCAGGATCCGGTCACCCGCGAGGGCCCTGACGCACTCATCGCCACACCCAAGGCCGTCCTCCGCATCGTGCCGTCCGCCGGCACCACGCTCGGCGCCATCGAGATCTGCGACTACCGCGGCCACCACGGCACCGACGAAAAAATCAACCGCGCCCGCTTCGCCCCGTTGAGTCTGCCCGCCACGACGGGCAGCATCGGCTACAAGATCACCCTCGCCTGAGCGGCCCCAATCGGCGCGGCGAAGAGCACCAGCCGATTACGACTCCCGTTCGAAAATATATCCCCGCGCCAGCTCCGTGTAAGCGTTGACCTGGGCCTGCCGCCAGGCGTCCTCCCGGCCCAGTTCCTCCGCCAGCAACCGCGCCACCACGGGTGCCGCCTCGATCGAGGCGCGCGCGTTGAGCAACAACGCGCGCGTGCGTCGCGCCAGCACGTCTTCAACCGTGCGCGCCTGTTCGTGCCGCGCATGCCAGATCACCTCCGCCTGTTGATACGCCAAGGCCGGGTGAATGCGCTCCGCCCACCCGGGGTGCGCGTGCAGCAGCGCCCGAATGCCCGCCGCGTCGGCACCGTAAACCTGAAGGTTCTCCTCCGCCGGGCACTCCAGCGTCCAGCCATGGATTCTCAATTCCTTCGTGTTCCCGTGGCGCCGCGGAAGCCCGCAGGCCTTTTCGGCATGATCGAGCACGTCCTCGGCCATTTTACGGTAGGTCGTCCACTTGCCTCCCGTGATCGTGACCAGACCGCTTTCGCTCACCAGAATGGTGTGTTCGCGGGACAATTTCGCCGTGCTGCCCGCTCCCGCCGTCTTCACTAGCGGACGCTGGCCGGCAAACACGCTCAATACATCCGCCGCCGCCGGGTCCCTGGACAGATACTTCCGTGCATGCTCCAGCACGAAACGGCACTCCTCCGCCAGGGCGCGCGGCTCCATCGACGCCTCCGGCACCGGCGTGTCGGTCGTGCCAATCACCACGCAATCGTGCCAGGGCACCGCAAAAAGCACGCGATCGTCCGCCGTCTTGGGGATCATCATCGCCGCTTCGCCCGGCATGAATGCCTTCGGCAGCACCAGATGAACGCCCTGGCTCACCGTGACAACCGGGCGGCTCGAGACGGCATCCATCGTTCGTAATGAATCCACGAATACACCCGTCGCATTGATCACCGAACGCGCGCGGACTTCGAACTCGCCGCCGGTTTCCTCGTCCCGCACCTTCACCCCGGCAATCCGCCCCGCGTCCTTGATGAAACCGGTGCAGGCGCAGTAGTTGAGCACCACCGCCCCGTGCTCGTCCGCCGTCTGCGCGAGGTTGATCGCCAGCCGCGCATCGTCGAACTGGCCGTCATGGTAAAGCACCCCGCTGGCGAGCCCCTCCGGCTCCACGGTCGGGATCATCCCAAGGGTTTCTTTGCGGCTCAGGACCCGGGAGGAACCAAGGCTCAGCCCGCCCGCCATCGCATCGTAGAGCTTCAAGCCGATGCCATAAAACGGCCCGTCCCACCATGTGTAGTTGGGAATGACGAAGGCTAGGTTGTGCACCAGGTGCGGAGCATTGCGCAGCAACCGCCCGCGCTCACGGAGCGCCTCCCGGACGAGCGAAATATTCCCCTGTTTCAGGTAGCGCACGCCTCCATGCACCAGCTTGGTCGAACGGCTTGACGTGCCCTTGGCGAAATCGTGGCGCTCGATCAACGCGACTCGATGCCCGCGCACCGCCGCTTCAACCGCGGCCCCGAGCCCGGTGGCACCGCCCCCGACGATGAGCACATCGAAGGAGCCGGCTGCACGGAGGCGTTCAAGGGCGGAAGCGCGTTGCATGCGTTCACTATCGGCCTCCTTTGAATTTAAACCAACTGTCTTTGTCTCCGCCCGGCGGAGGCGCGCCCGCGCTGCGCCTACCCCGACACCGGCACAAAACCCCACTTCGCCGCCGAGAACAACCCGCGGTCGCTCAGTTTCAGATCAGGGATCACCAGCAGCGCCATGAACGACAGCGTCATAAACGGCGCATCGAGCCGGGAACCCAGCTTCTTCGCCGCGCGGTCAAGCCGCGTGTAGAGTCGCGCCGCCTCGCGGCCGTCAACCGCCGACATCAACCCCGCGATCGGCAGCGGCAGCACCGCCTTCACGCGCGGCCCGACCACGCTCAACCCGCCGCGTCCGGCAATGACGAGGTTCACCGCCGCCGCCAGCGACGCATCATCCACGCCCACCGCCACGATGTTGTGCGAATCGTGTGCAACCGACGATGCCAGCGCCCCCGCCTTCAGCCCGAATCCGCGGACCAGCCCCACGGCCACCGGTGCGCGCGGCGCATAGCGGTTCACCACCGCGATCTTCAACACATCGCCCGCAACCCCGCATTCGGACACCGGCAACCGGAGGTGTTTCGTCACCAGCTGTCCGTTGAGCGCCTCGATCACGTTCACCGTTTCGCCTGCGGTTTTCACCGCGAAATCCGCCGCCTTCACCGGGCGCGCCTTGAACTTGTTGGCAATCCTTGGCGCCAGCCGCGGCAACCGCGAACGCCCGCCCGAGGCCACCTGGACCCCGTCGATGTAAGTGCGCTTCACCTTAAAATTCCGCCAGCTCTCCACCACGATGAAATCCGCCGCGTCGCCTTCGCGCAGCAAGCCCACCCCGAGCGAATAGTGCTCCACCGGATTCACCGAGGCGGCGCGCAGCACGGCAAATTTATCCGCGCCCGACTCCAGGGCCCGCCGCACATGCTCGTCCAGATGCCGCTTCACCAGCAGGTCGGGATGCAGGTCGTCGCAGCAGAACATGCATCGGTCCGGATGCGACTTCAGCAGCGGCGCAAGCGCGGCAAAATTGCGCGCCGCCGAACCCTCGCGAATAAGAATCTTCATTCCGGCGGCGAGCTTGTCCCTCGCCTCCTCGATCGTGAAACACTCGTGATCCGTCGTCGGACCCGCGTCCGCATAAGCCTTCGCCTGCTTCCCGCGCAGTCCCGGGGCATGACCGTCGATCTGTTTGCCTTCGCGCCGCGCCGCCGCGATCATCGCCATCAATTCCGGATCGCGTCCCAGCACACCGGGAAAGTTCATCACCTCGGCGAGGTAGCGCACGTCCTTGCGGGCGAGCAGGCGGGCCACCGCCTTCGAATCAAGCTTCGCGCCCGCCGTTTCGAACGTGGTCGCCGGCACGCACGAAGGCGCGCCAAAGTTGAACTTGAGCGGCGAACGCCTTGCATCCGCCAGCATGTAGCGCACACCCGCCTCGCCAAGGACGTTGGCGATCTCGTGCGGATCCGAAACGGTCGCCACCGTGCCATGGATCACCGCCAGCCGGGCAAACTCCGACGGCGGCAGCAGGGAACTCTCGATATGGATGTGCGCATCCACCAACCCAGGCATGATCAACCGGTTCTCCTTGACCGCATCGTCCCTCCTTATCGCCTTAATGCGCCCCCCGCGCCATTCCACCGTGCCGGGAAACACCACCCGCCGGTGCAGATCCACAATTTGCCCCGAGAGCCTTTGCAGGCGCGCCTGAATCTTCATCCCTCCACCCTCATACTTCCCGCCGCTCTTGCGCAACCCTCCGTAACAGCCAATACGTTACCCCCATATTCCCATGTCCTCCTCCCAGCGCCTCGTCGTCGAACTCTCCACGTATTTCCTGCAAGCCGCGGTGGCCGCGGGCGGCCGGCTCGTCGCACATCGCGAATTCGCGCCGGATGATGCCGCGGGACTCGCCTCCTTTATCGCGGAAAACGCCACCGGCCTGCCGCTGGACATGGCGCTCATCGCCCCGGCCTCGAGCCTGGCGGAGCTGCTGCCCGCCGATGCACCGGCATCGCAGCGCACCGTCAACGCGCTGCTGGCCAGAACCGCGAACATCGGCGGCTCCGACGCGCTGCTCGCGGCCTGCGATGTAGTCGAAGGCCGGATACCAATGACCGATGTCGCCTCGGCCTGGCTGGTGACCGCGATCACCGCCGACGACGCCCATGCCGCCAGCCGGCAACTGAACGCACTCGGGCTGGCTCCGGCCACCTGGGCGCCCGCCCTCCCCTCCGAACTGGGCGCAGTCGTGGAATTGATTCGCGACACGCCCGGCGCCTCCCGCGTCGTCGTATGGGAGCCGGGCGAGTCGTCCGCGCGCCTGTGGACCATCTCCCCGGCCGGCATTGAATCCGTCAGGGAGGCGCCCGCCGGCTTCACCCAGATCTTTGAAACGGTGCAGACCGAACTCGGCCTGAAATTCCGCGCCGCCGCGACCAAGCTGTTTTTCAACGCCAGCTACGATTTTGGAGAGGCCGCCGATCGAATCGCCGCCCGCCTTGGCACGCTCTTGCGCGACGCCTTGGGTGAAACCCCTCCGGCCCTCCATGTGCTCGGGTTGCCCTCAGGCCAGGCCTGGCTGCCCAAGGCCATCGCCAAGTCCTTGGGCACCACCGCCTGGAGCCCCTCCCAGTCCACGGCCTATGCACGTTACGGCGTGGCCGTGGACCTGCTGTCACCGCGTGTGGTCGGGCTCCTCCAGGCCGCCGCCGCGGGCTGGGTGGGTGGTCAATGGCTGCCCGCCTGGATCACCCCCGCCACCGTGCTCGCCGCGACGGCCAATGCAACCCCGGCCCCCGTGCCAGCTCCCGCCCCGGCACCGACCCCACCCGCCGCCCCGGCGGTTGTCCCTGCCGCCCCAAAGCCTGCATCCAAGATCGTTCCCCCGGCCCCAAAACCCGCGCCAAAGCCCGCACCTGCACCCGCGGCTCCTCCGGCCAAAACCCCCGCGCCGGTCCGGCCTTCCCCCGCCCCCGCCCCTGCCGCGCCCGCCCCCGCCGCCCAGCCCAAAACGCCGTTCCCGCTTGTCCCCGTGCTGGTCGGCCTCGTGGCGCTTGTGGTGGTCGTCGGCACCATCGTCTTCATCCGCAGACCCGCCTCGAAACCCGCCCCCACATCCGCGCCCGTCGCGGCCTCCGCGGCGAAACCCGCTCCTGCGGCAACATCGGCGGCGGCCGCCAAACCAACCGGAGCCAACCCGGCCGCCCTCGAAGCCGAAGTGAAGCGCGACCCCCTTGGCTTTAAAAACGACCGCTACCAATTCAGCGTTTCAAGCAAGGGCGTGCTCACGGACTTCCTCGCAGCCGGACGGCCCAAGCCCTGGATACGCAACCTCGGCTTCATGCGGCTCTACGGGGTCTCGACTCTTCCCGACGGCGGCCGGGCGGTGCGCCGGGCCGGCGACATGAGCAGTCCGGACTACCGGGCCAAGGTCAACAAACGGGTGCGCGACGGCGTCGTGGTGTTCGACGTGGATGTGTCCCACCCCAAATTCGCGTTCACCCAAACCTTCGTATGCCTGCCCGGTTCGCTCAAGGTCGAGGTGCGGTTCAAGCCCACGGCCCTGACCGACAATCAAGGCCCCCTGGATGCAATTTATGGCGTGCACTTTGAGACGGCGGATTTCCATAGCGCGACGAGCAAACCGCTGATGGAGCCGGGATCGTTGACGTATGGCACCAAGCGGGGCCCGCTGGTCCTGCGCCACGGAGAGTTCAAGGGACCCGGCCCGCAGCCCGTCGTGGGAGATCCCGCCCTGGCTTCGTTCGTGCTCGCGATGGCCGGACAGCCTTCCGAACAGGTGCTGAACTACGAGATTACCCTGCCCTGAGGGCCTCATGATTCCCAACGTCCTCAGCATCGCCGGCGTCGATCCCTCGGGCGGAGCCGGCCTCCTCGCCGACCTGAAGGCGTTCTCCGCCCTTGGAGCCTACGGCACCGGCGTCGTCGCCGCGCTCACCGCACAAAACACGCAAGGCGTCACCGGCGTGCAACCCGTGCCCGCGGAATTCATCGCGCAGCAGATCGACACGCTGTTCGCCGACGTGCGCATCGACGCGGTCAAACTCGGCATGCTCGGAACGTCCGACGTCGTCGCCACCGTCGCCGCCGCCCTGCGCCGCCATGGCGTTCGCCGTCTCGTCGTCGACCCCGTGATGGTGTCGAAAAGCGGCCATCACCTGCTCTCGCCCGATGCTGTCGCCGCCTTGAAACAGGAGCTGCTTCCCCTCGCCGAAATCATCACGCCCAATCTTCCCGAGGCCGAGGTTCTTCTCGGCGGCGCACCCATTCGCTCGCTTGCCGACATGCGCGATGCAGCCCGCGCTCTTCACCAACTCGGCCCGCGGATCGTGATGCTCAAAGGCGGTCACCTCGACGGCCCCGAAAGCGTTGACGTGATCGACGACGGCGTGACGCAAACCGAACTGCGGGCCGTGCGGATCGTCACCAAAAACACCCACGGCACCGGCTGCACCCTGTCCGCCGCGATCGCCGCATTGCTTCCGCAACACCCCGATCCGCTCGACGCGATCCGCGCCGCCAAGGACTACCTCACCGCCGCCATCGCCGCCTCCGGCCGGCTTTCCGTCGGTTCCGGCCACGGCCCCGTGCATCATTTCCACGATCTTTGGCAGGTCTCCCCCTCCCCGGGCAGGCGTTGACAAAGTAATACTTAATAATAAAAGTATTACCATGAAGCTCACCACCAAGGGTCAGGTCACCATCCCCTTGAAGCTGCGCAAGCGTTACGGTCTCGCCGCCCGCACCGAGGTCACCTTTGAAGCCGCCGAAGGCGGTGTTCTCATCAAACCTGCGTCTGCTCCACGCCTGCAACGCCTGAAAACCGCGCTGCGGCGGGCGCGCGGCAGCGCCACCTCCGGCCTCACGACCGGCGACATCATGCGCCAGACCCGCGGCGAATGAGCATGGTCCTGGTCGACGCCAACGTCCTGATCGACATCTTCACCGACGACCCCCAATGGCGGGCATGGTCGGAAGAGCAGTTATTGATCGCCGCCGTCACGGATGAGCTGGCGATCAACCCGATCATTTACGCCGAACTCGCCCCTGCCTACCGCACCCAGGCGACATTGGACCGTGCGTTGCGCGATCTTGATCTGAAACGTTTGTCCCTCCCTTACGAAGCTGGTTTTATCGCCGCCCAGGCTTTCATGGCCTATCGTCGCAGTGACGGTATCAAACGCTCGCCGCTCCCTGATTTCTATATCGGTGCCCACGCCCAAGTTGACGGCCTGCGCCTGCTCACTCGCGACACGGTTCGCTACCAGACTTATTTTCCAAAAGTTACGCTGATTGCCCCCTGATCTTTGCCGAAAACCAAGCTCCTCTTCCTCTGCTCGCGCAACCAATGGCGTTCCCCCACCGCCGAGGCGTTGTTCAAAAACCACCCGCGCTACGATGCCCGCTCCGCCGGCACGGAAAACGGCGCACGCATCAAGGTCACCGCCTGCCATCTCGGCTGGGCCGACATCATCTTTTGCATGGAACGTAAACACGCCGACCGCCTCCGGGAAAAATTCCCCGAAGATCTCGCCGGCAAACCCGTCATCATCCTGCGCATCCCCGACGACTACCCCGCCGCCCACGATCCCGCTCTCATTGAACACCTGCGCACCGCCCTGGCCCCGCATCTTTCCCCTTTCTCCTAATCGTTCTCTTCGACTGATTCTCCGAAACCAGCGGTCCGTTTTTGTGTCTTCTGTGGCCACACCGCTCGTGATCGTGTCACCTCGTCCGTCCTCCTCTCCCGCACCAACTTCGCCTGAGCACTTGCCAACCCGCACCCGGCTCGCAACCTAACCACATATGCATTTCGACAATCTCCAATCCGGTCTGAACGCGCCCCTCCCCCGCCTCGACGATGACGAGGATGACGATGACAAGGAGTCCGACGAAACCGCCAAGAAATCCGCCGCGCCCGTCGCGATGCTCATCCAGAAAAAATTTCTCGATGACCGTAAACTTTTCCTCTGGGGCGCCGTGACCGACGAAACCGCCAAGGACATCACCGAAAAGCTCCTCTACCTCGAGGCCAAGGCTCCCGGCAAAGAGATCCATTTCTACATCAACACCCCGGGCGGCTCGATCACCGCCGGCATGGCCGTCTATGACACCATGCAGATGATCACCTCGCCCATTAACGTCATCGTGACCGGCATGGCCGCCTCCATGGGCTCCATCCTCCTCTCCGGTGCCAAAAAAGGCCGCCGCTATCTCTACCCGCACTCCCGCGTCCTCATCCACCAGCCGCTCATCTCCGGCCGCATGGTGGGCCCGGCGACCGATATCAACATTCAGGCCAAGGAAATGGAAAAACTCCGTTCCGAACTAAACCAGATTCTCGCCGATGCCTCCGGTCAACCGATCGAAGTGATCAACCGTGACACGGATCGCGACTTCTACCTCAACGCCAAGGAAGCGATCGCCTACGGCCTCGCCGACAAGATCATCGACAAGCTCTGACGCCGCCCTGCGCGGCTCGAGGCGTGAGCCGAGAGAAGCTCACGCCCGGAGCCACCGCCGCACAAAAAGCCCCGCCGCCCCGCGCTGCGGGGCTTTTTATTTTTTCGCGTCCTCAGCCGGCGGCGCGGTCAGTTCCTTGTAGTCCTCATCCCACCGCACGACCTGCCGCTCCTCCTTCGCCGCGCGCGCCGATTCCAGCGCCATCCTCAGCCATTGAATGCGCATGTCCTTCGGAAGGTTCCGCTCGCCCAGCACCGCCTGCCACACGCGCAACGCAGCCTTCGAATCCCCCGCATTTCGCAACCGTTCCGCCAGCAGGACCGCCAGGGGGGCCTCGGCCATCGGGAAACGCCTCCGCGTGGTCACGCCCTCCATCGACTGCCGCGCGCCCGCCAGGTCTCCCGCCGCGCGCTGCAGGTCCGCAAGCGCCAACGCCACCGCCAGATTAAAACCCGTTTTCTGCGACTCCAGCCCCGCCCAGATCGCATCGTTGCGCCGCCCCGCCCGGTCCAGTTCGCGCATTCTCCGCAACACCACGTAGACGCGTTGCTCGGGAGGCAGTTTGGCCCGCCGCGCCCACTGCTCCTCGAGCGTCACCTTGAATGGATGATACAACGGATCACCCACCGCCATCGCCTGCCAGCTGTAGACGGGCACCGCATACGCCGCCGCATCCCCGAACCGGTCGCCACGCGCGAGCGCCCTCAGCACAAGCTGCGGCTGATGCGTTAATTCCAGGTAGGGTTCTGTCACGTTGCCAAACGTTGCGGTGACCCCGCGCGAGACCAGGGGGCCCACCCACCCGCGAGTGGTCGAACGCAGCGTGTCGGCCGAAAAACTATGGATGTGCAGCGCCACCGCCCCGGGGGGAAACGTGAACCCGTCCTGCGTGAAAGGCCCGTTGAGCGAGCCCGCATACCACCCAAAATACAGTGCGGGGGCATCCATTCGGGTCCACGCCGGGAGCGACCCGCCCGCCCGGTCGACATCGCCGTCGAAGTTCAATTCGGACAGTTGTTTTGCCGCCTCCTCCAGCCAGAGGTCACCCGTCTTGTGCGGACCACCGATGTCGATGTAACTGCGTCCGATCAGTCCCGTTTTTTCCGCTTCAAGCGCCTGGTCGATCAACCGGCGTGCATCGCCAAATGTCGGCCCGTCGAGCCGGCTCACCTTCACGATCTGGCTCAATTGAATCGTCGAGGGCGCGTCGTTTTTAAAAAGCGGATTCGGCACAAACGCGATCAGCGGCGGATTGCTCACCGCCAGCAATGCCAGTTCCCCGTCGACCGAAGCCGCGTTCGTCTTGAACGCCGGATTCGCCGCGGTCGGAAGATTCTCCGCCGGCATCTGCGGGTCGTTGACCACCTTCAGCGGCACGCCGCGACAGACCACGAGGTAGGAAATCTTGTGACCTGAGATCGCGTATTTCCTCCGCCCCGCCGCGTCAGTCAGATCCATCCCGATCGCGTCGACCCAGCCGCGTTTCACCAGCTCTTCCTCGAGTGGATTGAACACCGTGTCCACAAACGTCCGCCAGCCGATCGCCTCGGTGATCGGCATCCGCAACGCGATGATGTTCGCCTTCGGCACGCCGCGCTTCGCCGCATAATACTCCGCCAGCCGCACCGATTCCGGCTCGTCGCTGTTCGCCAGCACGATCACCCGCTCCACCACGTCATCCGCACGCACCGCGATGGGAATGCAGGCCAGGAACAAAAGCAGCGGAAGGTATTTCAGCATCCCCGCCAGCGTGTAACCGCCCGGGTCGCGGGCCAATCACAGAGTGAAGTCTTTCCTTCCGCCCTCATCCGGGGCGGCGCATCAACGGGACGACGAACTCAACAGCAGGGCGAACAGGTGCCCCAGCCACACCGCAAACAGGCAAAGCACGAAGGAACCGCCGGCGTTTCCGCCCGCACGCCACCAGTCGCCTTCGCGGGCGAGTTCGAGCGTCTGCAGGCTGAACGACGAGAACGTCGTGAAACCGCCCAGCACGCCGGTCATAAAAAACTGCCGTCCCCCCGGGCCGACCGACAGCCGTCCCTCCGGCCCCGTATAAGTCGCAAAAAAACCAATCACGAAAGACCCGAGGATATTGATCAAAAACGTGCCCCACGGGAACGTCTCCCCCAGGTGATGCCCCGCCAGATCGGAAAGAGCGAACCGTGTCACGCTGCCCAACGCGCCCCCCAGGGCGATCAAGAGATAAAGATACATGGCTGTTTCTGGTCCGTGGTTATCCCGCAGTAGGAGCAATCAGCTCCCGCGCGCAAGCCATTCCACCCCGGTCACCCGCGCCAGCGCCCGGGAAACAATACCATCGGCGGCGGATCGGGCAAACCGCGCTCGTTGCGCTGCAACTGCGTCACCACCAGATCCACCGCATGCGCCGCGATGGCGTCATACCCCTGGTCGATCCCGCCAAACATCGAACCCGGATGCCATGACAACACCACGCTCCGCTCCCTCGCCCCCGTCCACCCCGACTGGTGGGCAAGCGTAAGCAACTCGAGGTGGTCCGCCACCACCGCGTCCGGCTTCAAACGCCGCAACCAGGACGCAAGCGCCGGCTCGCCCCCCTTCCGGTGCAGCCACAAACGCCCCGCCGCCCCTCGCGACCCGCACGCCAGCCACGCCGCCTGCCACCCCCGGTGCGCCCGCTCGTTTGTCGACGACTCCACCAGCGCCACCGGACGTCGCGCCCCCATCGCCGCCAGACGCCGCAGCACCTCGCGCATCGCCTCGTAATGATGATGGCCTGCACGCGGCAGTGCCACGCTCAACTCCGACATGCCCACCACCGCGACCGCAAACTCCTCCCACGGCCACGCCAGTTCGATCCGCTCCTGCCCCACCGTCGGGGCGAACAGGACCCCGCTGATCCCGCGCGCGCTCAAAATCCCTGCCAGCCGCCGCGCGTTTCCCTCCACCTCTGAAAGCCAGAACGTATCCAGACGGTAACCACGCTCCGCCGCGTGCCGCCGCGCAGCAGTCTCCACCATCTGCGCAAACCCGCTCCGCTTCGCCGCCGCCCGATCCTCCTCCAGGTAAATGAACGCCAGCGGCTCCGCCTGCGCGAGCGGACGCGCCCGCCGGATATGAGCCATCAACTCGCCCACCCGCGCATTCGGCCGGTAACCGAGGTTCTCCGCCACCGCCCGCACCCGCGCCGCCGTCTCCACCGGAATATTCGCCGCTCCGCGCAGCGCATACGAAACCGCCGACACCGACACACCCGCCACGCGCGCCACCTCCCGCAACGTCACCCGCCTCTCCTCACTCACAACGCCCCCTCTCCCCGCAACAACTCGCATGACGGGGCATGGATCCCGGGTTTCCCCTCTTTCCCGGCGCAAATTTCAGTCAACGGTTTCACTAAACCGAGATTCGAGGCAAATACGCATCCGCGGCAACCTCGTTTTTCCATGCCCTCCACTCGTCATACCCTTGAAACCGATTTTGTCGTGGCCGGCGGCGGCCTTGCCGGCGTCTGCGCCGCCATCGCGGCCGCGCGCCACGGCTCCCGCGTCGTCCTCATCCAGGACCGTTCCGTCCTCGGCGGAAACGCCTCCAGCGAAATCAAGATGCACATCGTCGGCGCCGACTGCCACGGCAGCAAACCCGGCGCCCGCGAGTCCGGCATCATGGAGGAACTCCGCCTCGAGGACGCCGTCCGCAACCCCCACCGCTGCTACTCGCAGTGGGACCTCCTCCTCTATGAGAAGGTGAAACTCGAGCCCAACATCACCCTCCTGCTCGACACCGACGTCATCGGCGCCGAGGTCGAGGGCGACACCATCCGCACCGTCCGCGCCGTCCGCAATCTCACCGAGGACGAGTTCATCATTCGCGCCAAATTCTTCGCCGACTGCACCGGCGACGGGCGCCTCGGCGTCGAGGCCGGCGCCGACTGTCATGTCGGCCGCGAAGCCAAGTCCCAATACGGCGAGACCCTCGCCCGCGATGTCGCCGACCGCCACACCCTCGGCAGCTCCATCCTCATCACCGGCCGTAAATACGACACGCCCCAGCCTTTCATCGCCCCGTCCTGGATCCGCAAGTTCAAGAAAGAGCACTTCAAGCACCGCCCGATCAGCAGCTACGAATACGGCTACTGGTGGTTCGAATGGGGTGGCCAGATCGACTCCCTGAAGGACAACGAAACCATCCGCCACGAACTCCTTCGCATCGCCCTCGGCGTCTGGGACTACGTCAAAAATTCCGGCGACCACCCCGCCTCCGCCCACTGGGCCCTCGACTGGGTCGGCGCCATCCCCGGCAAACGCGAAAGCCGCCGCTTCCTCGGCCCGCACATCCTCAAGGAACAGGACGTCCTCGGCGGTCGCGTCTTCGAAGACCAGGTCGCCTACGGCGGCTGGGCCATCGACCTCCACCCGCCTTCCGGCGTCGACGTGCCCGACGAGCCCCCCTACACCCCGACGCTCTTCAAGCACCTCTACTCGATTCCCCTCGGCACCTATCACTCCCGCAACATCGCCAACCTCTTCTTCGCCGGCCGCAACATCTCGGCCACCCACGTCGCCTTCGCCAGCACCCGCGTGATGGCCACCTGCGCGATCGGCGGCCAGGCCATCGGCACCGCCGCCGGCCTCTGGCGCGAGGCCGCGGGCAACGACATCCGCAAGCTCGCCACCAAGGACAACGTCTCCGCCCTCCAGCAGACGCTCCTCAAGGACGACGCCTATCTCCTCAACCTGCCCAACACCGACGCCGCCGACCTCGCCCGCAAGGCCACCGTCACCGCGTCCTCCTCCACCCACCCCGCGGCCAACGTCATCGACGGGATCACCCGCGACCTCAAGACGTCCTTCGGCACCTGGTCCTCCGACTCGGTCCACCGCTGGGAATCCGCCTCGCTTCCCGCCACGCTCGCCCTCGAGTTCCCCGCCCCGGCCGCCATCAAGGAAGTCCACGTCACCTTCGACACGAACTTCCAAAAGGAACTCGTCCTGTCGATGAGCGACCACCACACCAGCAAGGCCGCCCCGCGCGCTGCCCAGCCCGAGACCGTGAAGGCCTACCGTCTCCTGCTCGACGGCAAGGTGATCGCCGAGGTCTCCGACAACTACCTCCGCAAGCGTATCCATACCTTGGCTACGCCTGTCAGCGGCAAAAAACTGGAACTCGAGGTCACCGCCACCCACGGCGCCCCGGGTGCCCGCGTCTACGAGGTGCGCGCCTACGGAGCCTGAACCGTGAACCGCCTCCGCCGCCTGCTCGCGTTTGCCTGCCTCGCACTCACCGCAATGCAGCAGGCGGCAATCGGGATGACCCCCGCCGCCGCGCCCGTCACCCTCCTCCCCCTCGGCGACTCCATCACCGAGGGCGGCGGCGGGTTTTACGTCTACCGGTATCCGCTGATGGAAAAACTCCTCGGCGCCGGCTACTCCGTCGCCTACGTCGGCTCCAAGACCACCCAGCCCGTCGCCGGCTCGCCGTTGGGCCCCCTCCCGCATGAGGGATATGCCGGCCAGAACATCGCGTTTCTCAGAGCCCGCTTCGAGGCGCTCTACCGGCAGAATCCCGCCGCCATCATCCTCCTTCACGCCGGCCATAATCAATTCGCCGACCAAAAGCCGGTTCCCGGCATGCTCAAGGACACCCGGGCGATCATCGTCACCGCCCGCGCGATCAACCCCAGTGTCACGATCCTCCTCGGACAGGTGATCCCCAGCGGCAAGCTGCCCAAGTATTCCTACATCCCGGAATACAACCAGGCCCTGGCCTCGCTCGCCGCCGAACTCAACACCCCCGACCAGCCGGTGATCCTCGTCGACCACGCCACCGGCTTCGACTGGAAAACCGACACCATCGGCGACCATGTCCACCCCAACGCCCAAGGCGCCGCCAGGATGGCCGATCGTTGGTTTGAAGCCCTCAAAAAAGTGCTGCCCCCTCCCGCCAAAAAACAAGCCGCCGTCGTGTCCACGCCCGTCCTCGCCATGAAGACAACCTCTGCACCTCTGTCCTTGCGCCTCTGGCCCGGCGACGCTCCCGGCGCTCCCGCCAACCCCGGCCCCGAGGTCGCCGAAGCCGCCGGACGCGTCTCCAACGTCAGCGTGCCGATGCTCGACGTGTATCTCCCGCCACCGGACCAGGCCAACGGCACCGCCCTCATCATCTGCTCCGGCGGCGGCTACACCCGCCTGGCCTCCGGCCCGCTCGGACGCGATGCCGCCGCCCGCTTCAACCCGCAAGGTTACGCCGTCTTCTCGCTCAAATACCGCGTGCGCCCGCCTTCCACCGACGTCCTCCGCGACGCCCTCGCCGATGCCCGCCAGGCCGTCCGCCTGGTGCGCAGTCGCTCCGCCGAATGGCGGATCGCCCCCGATCGCATCGCCATGGTGGGTTTTTCCGCCGGCGCCAATCTCATCCTCAATCTCGCGACCTCGCCTGACGAGGCCGATCCCGCGAGCCCCGACCCGCTCGCACGCTGGAGCAGTCGTCCCAACTTCATCGGTCTCGCGGCCACCTGGCCCAACAATCAAAAAGTCGCCGCCCTCGCCATCGACGAAAAGGTCCCCCCGGCCTTCATCCTTCACACCAAGGACGACTCCACCGCCCCCTTCCACTTCTCGGAGGAACTTGCCGAAGCGTGGCGTCGCGCCGGCGTGCCGGTCGCCTTCCAGCCCTACGAAAAAGGCGGCCACATGGCGTTTAACTTCCCCATCCCGCCGGCGACCGACTGGACCGCAGCCTTTGTCGAGTGGCTGCAGCACCTGCCACGTCAGTGAGGCCTCGAATGGAGGTGCGCGCCCCGGCTCGCCTTCCTCACCGCCCGCACCACCACCACCACCCACCCGCGTGCGCCGCGGCCGCCAGCACCGTCACCACGATAAACGACGCATGCCGCGTCTTGTGCCGCAACCCCGCCTGCCCGGCCCAGGCGCCCGCAAACCCTCCGGCAACCGCCCACAGGTGCAGCGTGCGTTCGCGCACCCGCGGAGCTCCCGGACGTTTTGAGGCGCGCTTGTCCCAGGCATACAGGCAAAGCGTCAGCCCGCTGACCGCCGCATAGTAAACCGCCAGTGTTTCTCCAATCGACATTCGCCTTGGCTTAACCGCATGCCCCCGGCTGTCGAGCGGCGCCTGGAGCCGGATTGCACCCGGCCCTTGCGCATGCACGATCGACGAGACCCCACGCCATGCCCACCTGGAACAGTGATCAATACCTGAAATTCGCCCGCGAACGCACCCAGCCCGCCCTTGATCTCGCCGCGCGCATCGAGCTCGACGCCCCCGCCCTTGTTGCCGATCTCGGCTGCGGGCCGGGCAACAGCACCGCCGTCCTCGCTCAACGCTGGCCCTCCGCCGCTCTCACCGGCATCGACAGCTCACCCGCCATGCTCGCCGCGGCGCGCCGTGATTTTCCCGGACACACGTGGACGGAACACGACCTCACCACCTGGACCCCCGACCAGCCCTATCACGTGGTGTTCACCAACGCCGCCCTGCAATGGGTGCCGGATCACGCCGCGCTCCTGCCCCGGCTCTTCGGACACGTCGCCCCCGGCGGCGCCTTCGCCATGCAGGTGCCTGCCAATGCCCAGGCCACGCCCCACCGGCTCATGCGCGAACTCGCCGCGTCCACCGCCTGGCGCCGGCACTTCAACCAGCCCGCGCGCGAATGGCGGGTGGAGTCCGCCTCGTTTTATTACGACACCCTCTCGTCGCAGGCTGCTCAGATCGAACTCTGGGAGACCCACTACATCCACGTCCTTCCGGACCCCGCCGCGATTGTCGATTGGTATCGCGGCACCGGATTGCGTCCGTGGCTCGACCTTCTGCCCGACGACACCACTCGCGAACGATTCCTTGCTGATTACCTGCAGCTCATCACCGACGCCTTCCCGTGCCAGGCCGACGGCCGCGTGCTGTTTCCTTTCCATCGCCTCTTCCTTGTCGCCTACCGTCCTCTCCGCTCTGGACTCTAGACGCCGGACTCTAGACGCTCCGAACCATGCCGATCAAAGCCTGGTTTCCCACCTTCATCTACGTCGAGCCGCTGCAAGCAAAAGGCCTTGCCCGCCTTAACGACGACCTCGCCGACGAATGCCACCAGCTCCGCGACTACGATGACGAAGGCCGCGCCTGGTCCGAAAAAAATTATCCCGGCGGCTACACCAGCTACGCCTCGATGCACCAATTGCACGGCTTCTCCAGCACCTTTGCCAACCTGGAAAAAAAGATCACCCAACATGTCCGCGCCTATGCCAAAGCCCTCGACATGGACCTCCGCAAGCGCTCCATCCGCATGACCGATTGCTGGGTGAACATCATGCCTCCCACCGCCGCGCATTCACTGCACTTGCATCCGAACTCATTCATCAGCGGCACCTACTATGTGCGCACGCCCAAGGGCTGCTCCGGCCTCAAGTTCGAGGATCCCCGCCTCAGCAAATTCATGGCCGCCCCGCCGAAACTTCCGACGGTCCGCGACGAAAACCGCCTGTATACGACCTACCCGGCCGAAGCCGGCAACGTGATCCTCTTCGAAAGCTGGCTCCGCCACGAAGTCGCCGCCAACCGCGTCGACGACGAACGCATCAGCATCAGCTTCAACTACGCCTGGTCCTGAGCCGCGCCTCGCGCGGCTTGTCTGCCAACGTTGCTCCCCCGCGCGCCCATAGCGATCTGCAACCGCATCCTTCTCCAAAACGCCGTCATAAAATGAAAGCCGTCAAAATCACGTTGGGCTTGGTGTTTCTTTCGGTGGCGGCCTATCTCATGTATGGCTTTCACGTCGGGCGAAACGTTCCACGCGATCCGGTCAGTAATTCTCCAGCACCCAGCCCATGAAGATTGCCGCACTTTTCCTCCTCCTATGCACCTGTGTGTTCGCCCGCTTGGGTGAAACCACCGGTAAACTCGTTGAACGTTTCGGTGCGCCACGATTCACCCAAGACGAGAACGTGTATGCACAGGGAAAAACTCTGACAATTGGAGAACGTATGACGTTCCGGCAGGACGACTGGAATATTACTTGTGTCGTTATCGAAGGTCGGTGCGCATGGATCGGATAGGCCTTTGGTGACCAAGCGTCTCAACGCCGCGAACCACCGATGCAGTGGGCGCAGTTGTCATAATGGGGTTAATGTTAATCGTAGACGCTGGAACGATGCCCCGCGTCCACCACGATAACGATGCATACGCCGTCCTCTAACCGGCAGAGAATCCGCCAGTCGCGCACACGGTAGCGCCAGAATCCTTTCAAGCCGTGCCGGAGCGCCTTGCCATGCGTGCGAGGGTCAGCCGCCCCCTTGATGCGCGTTTCAAGATAGGCTTTGATTTCCTTCGCGGCCGAGGGGCCGAGGTCGCGCAACTTGCGGACCGCCTCCGGCGTCAGCTTATAATCCCAGCTCACGCCACGCCTCCGCGCCGGTCAGAAGTTTCGCGCCGCTCTTTACATGACGATTCCACGCAGTCGTGACGGCGCGATAATCGACTTCATCCTCCACTGCCTCGCGCAGGGCGGTGGCAATGCGTTCGAGTTGATCAAGACGGGCGTCATCACCCTTGGCCTCCGCACCTTCCAGGGCGGCACGTTTGATGTAGGCAGTCGGGGTGAGCCCACGTTTGCGGGCAGCCGCGGCAATGCGCTTTTTCTCGGCGGCAGTAAGCCGGATGGAGGTAGGCTTGGCGGACGTCGTGCTCATGCGCTACAAGTGTAGCTCATTTTAGATCGTGTCAATTTGAACAAGCTCGCCCGATCCGCCACGACTCCGGCCTGCCCGGGGCGGATTCCGTCCCAGCCCCCGCCCGTGTTTCCGCCACCCGCAAGCCTCGATGGCCGCAAACCGCCGCCCGGTAGATAAACGGCACATTGACTCAAACGCTTCCAGATTTCCCCGGACTGGTTCAACGCCAGACTCCACGCCGCCTTGCGGCGCGCGCGCCCGCGCTCTCACCGCACCCGCACCAGAAACCAGAGGCCCGCCCCCAGCATCGTCAGACTCGGCAGCAGCGCCGCCCACAACGCCGGGATCACGTCGCGCCCGCCCAGCGTCGCGCAGGTTTTCAACAGCAGGAAATACACGACGAAAAGCCCCAGGGATTTCGACACCCCCACCACCGGATTCACCCGCACTCCGCTCACCGCAAACGGAATTGCCAGCGCGATGATGATCAATGGCCCCAGTGTCTCCGCCAGCACGCTATAGTAACGCACCTGATACGCCGTGAGCTTCGGGTTTTCATTCAACGTGAAATACCCGATGATCCGGCGCAGCTCGGTGAACGAAAGGTCCTGCGGACGTGCGTCAAAAATCAACATCAGCTCGGGATCTTCGTCGAAGTCCGTCCGCACTTTTTCGGCAAACTGCACCGTTCCCTCCACCTCGCCGCTCTCCGGATCCATCGTCAGTTCACGTCCGTCCCTGAACACCCAGCCCCCGCGTGCCACATCCAGCCAGCCTTCGCGCGCCAGCAACCGGGTTTTTTCACGGCGTTTTGCATCGAGCTCCACCACCGTCACCCCGTAGCCACGGCGCGTGAACTGGCTGTAACGGTTGAAAAACCACATGCGTCCGTCCTGCCGGTTGTCGAAGGCAACCGCCGGCGTCACCCCCACCCGGTCGACGCTGCGATCCTTCACCTCGTTGCGAAAGGCCAGATTCTCACGAATCACCCCTGACGCCTCGATCGACCAGGGAATCACTGTCGCGTTGATATACCAGGTCACCCCGCACAACAGCAGACCCGCGACCCAGATGCCGCGCGTGATGCGAAAAAGTCCCACCCCCGCCGCCCGCAACGCCGTGAACTCATGGTTCCGGTGCATCTGCCCGAGCGTGTAGAGCAACGACACCAACAATGCCAGCGGCAGCACCACCGACAGGTAGCTTGGCAGCTTGATCATGAAATAAACCGCCAGGTCCATCGCCGTCGCCCCGTCCTGCAGCAGATCGCGGAAGTCATCGTAGAGCGCCTGCATGAGCAGCAACCCGAGCGTCGCGCCCAGCACAAGCCCGAGCATCTTCAGCCACTCGCGCAAAAGGTATCGGTCGATAAGATTCAACGGCAGCGGTTAAAGAACGTTGCGCCGGGAAATGCAAAGCGGGAAACAAACTCAAGTTCAGGAACAAACCCTGCTCCCTCTCAATCAACCCTTTCGCCCGTCAACCGTGTCCCTCCGTGAAATTCCCGGTTAAAAAATCCCTCATGCCGCACCCGTTCCGTATTCTCGCCGCGTTCGCCGCCCTGCTCCTCTTCGCCGGCTGCGGGCCCAGGGACTCCGCCACTCCCGCCACCATCAAGATCGGCAACCTCGCCTCCACCACCGGCAAGGACGCCACCTACGGACAATCCTCCACCCGCGCCACCCGTCTCGCGATCGACGAGATCAACGCCGCCGGAGGCGTCCTTGGCCGGCGCATCGAACTCGTTTTTGAGGACACCCAGTCCAAGCCCGGCGAAGCCGCCACCGTCGCCAAAAAACTCATCACCCGCGACAAGGTCGTCGCCCTCATCGGCGAGATCATCTCCAGCCGCACCCTCGAAGCCGCCGGCGTCGCCCAGGCCCTCAAGGTTCCCCTGCTCACCCCCACGGCCACCAACCCGGCCGTCACCGCCACCGGCGACTATGTTTTCCGCGCCTGCTTCATCGACCCGTTCCAAGGCGGCGTGCTCGCCAAATTCGCCCGCGACGACCTCGGCGCCAGACGCGCCGCCGTCCTCACCTCCATCTCCTCGTCCTACAGCACCGGTCTCTCCCAGGTCTTCCGCGAACAGTTCGCCGCCGCCGGCGGCGAGATCGTCGCCGACCAGAAATTCGCCGAGGGCGACAAGGACTTCAAAGCCCAGCTCACCGCCATCCGCTCCGCCAACCCCGACGTCATCTTCATCCCCGCCTACTACACCGAGGTCGCCCTCATCGCCAAACAGGTCCGCGAACTCGGCATCGCCGTCCCGATGCTCGGCGGCGACGGCTGGGAAGCCCCCGAACTCCTCCAGATCGCCGGCACCGCCGTCGAGGGCTGCTACTATTCCACACACTTCTCCGCCAGTTCCAGCGACCCGAAAATCATGGATTTCGTCGCCAGGTATCGCGCCCGCTACGACGGACAATCCCCCGACTGCATGGCCGCGCTCGGCTACGACGCCGCGCACATGATGGCGGGCGCCATCCTCCGCGCCGGTTCCCCTGAACCGCTCAAAATCAAGGAAGCCCTCGCCGCCACCCGCGGTTTCGAAGGCGTCACCGGCCGCATCGACATGGATGCCAATCGCAACGCCAGCAAACCCGCCACCATCCTTAAAATCGAAGGAGGCAAATTCCTCTACCTCAAAACCGTCACGCCATGATGCCGCACGGGCGAGTTGAGTGTTGAAAGCTGAGAGTTGAGAGACGAACCACGCAAACCCATGTTTAACTTTGAAAAGCTGGACGTCTGGCAGAAATCCATAGCTTTTGCCGAGCTGGTTTATCAATTGACCAAAGGCTTTCCATCCGAAGAGCGCTACGGTCTTACGACGCAAATCCGGCGGGCAGCAGTTTCAATCCCGAGTAATATCGCCGAAGGCTCGGCACGACCGCCAGCCGACTTCAGCAAATTTCTGACTTACTCCACAGGTTCGCTTTTTGAAGTGCTAACCCAGGCAACGATCGCTCGAAACCAAGGTTTTCTCAGCGCAACGGACTATCAACTGATACAAGAATCCGCCGGCGAAATCTCTCGCATGCTCAGCGGCCTGCGGACCGCATTGGCCAGGTAATCCGGACTCCGTTCTCTCAACGCTCATCACTCAACTCTCAACCCCTTCGGTGTCCGACCTCCCCCAGCAGCTTCTCAACGGCCTCTCCCTCGGCGCCATCTACGCGCTGATCGCGCTGGGCTACACGCTCGTCTACGGCGTCCTGCGCTTCATCAACTTCGCCCACTCCGAGGTTTTCATGGTCGGCGCCTTCGTCGGCTGCTACATCGGGCGTCTCGCCGGTGCCGTCACCTGGTGGAGCGGACTCACCGCGCTCGCCGCCGCCATGCTCGTGTGCGGCGTCCTCGGCTGGATCATCGAAAAAATCGCCTACCGGCCCCTGCGCGGCGCGCCCGTGCTCAACGTCCTCATCACCGCCATCGGCGTGTCGTTGTTTCTCCAATACGGCGGACAACTCGTCTTCGGTGCCACGCCCCGCACCTTTCCCCCGCTTTTCCCCGAAACCCGCGTGAGCCTCGGCTCGCTCGATATCTCCACCAACCAGCTCATCGTCATCGTCGTCACCACCGTGCTGCTGGTCGCCCTGCAGCTCATCGTGAAGCACACCCGCATCGGCACCGCCATGCGCGCCGTCGCGCTCAACCCCAAGGCCGCCCAACTCGTCGGCATCAACACCAACACCGTCTTCTCCTTCACCTTCGTGCTCGGCTCCGCCCTGGCCGGCGCCGGCGGCGTGCTCTACGCGATGAACTACCCGTCGATCGACCCGCTCATGGGCGTCATGCCCGGCCTGAAGGCCTTCGTCGCCGCCATCCTCGGCGGCATCGGCAGCATCCCCGGCGCCGCCCTCGGCGGACTCATCCTCGGCGCGGCCGAGACGCTCGTCGGCGGCAGCCAGTTCTCCACCTACAAGGACGCCATCGCCTTCGGCCTCCTCATCCTGATCCTCCTCGCGCGCCCCTCCGGCCTCCTGGGTCGCGCCACCGTGGAAAAAGTCTAGAGTCCAGAGCCCAGAGTCTAGAGCACCATGCCCCCAAATCCACAATCCGCTCCACCTCCGAACTCTAGACTCTGGACTCTGGACTATCGACTCACCGCAACAGCAGCGATCTTGGCTGCTGTTGCGGTGTCTGCCTTCGGCGGCTCCATCAACGCCTACTTCCTCGACGTGGCCATGACCGCGGGCATCGCCATCGTCATGGCCGTCTCGCTCAACCTCATCAACGGCCACACCGGTCTCTTCTCCCTCGGCCACGCCGGCTTCATGGCCATCGGCGCCTACCTCTCCGCCGCCGTCACCCTCTTCGTCGGCCCCCACCTCGCCGGCCCGTCACCGGCCGCGATCACCACGCAACTCATCTTCCTCGCCGCCCTCGTCACCGGCGGACTCACCGCCGCCCTCGCCGGCTTTATCATCGGTCTCCCGTCGCTCCGCCTCAAGGGCGACTACCTCGCCCTCGTCACGCTCGGCTTCGGCGAAATCGTCCGTGTCGTCTTCCAAAACATCCAGCCACTCGGCGGAGCGCTCGGCCTCAACGGCATTCCGCCGCTCACCACCTTCGCCTGGATCTACGGCGCCGTCGCCGTGACGGTTTTCACCGTCAGCTGCCTCGTCAACTCCACCTACGGACGCGGCTGGCTCGCCACGCGCGACAACGAGATCGCCGCCCGCTCCATCGGACTCAACACCACCCGCTACAAGATCACCGCCTTCGCCATCGGCGCCTTTTTCGCCGGCGTGGCCGGCGGACTCTTCGCCCACCTGCGCATGACCATCGACCCGCGCGGCTTCGATTTCAGCCGCTCCATCGAGATCATCCTCATGGTCATCCTTGGCGGCATGGGCAACACCCTCGGCGTCATCCTCGCCGCGATCCTCCTCACGCTACTCCCCGAGGTTCTCCGCCCCGTCGCCGAATACCGCATGGTCCTGTATTCGCTCCTCCTCGTCACCCTGATGCTCGTCCGCCCGCAAGGCTTGCTGAATCTGCGCTTCGGCAAGGCGGACAAGTTGAAAGCTGAGAGTTGAGCGTTGAGAGCTTCCGAACCACCCCTCCGATCACTCAACTCTCATCCCCCAACTATCAACTAGCGGCGCCCGCCGCTCCGACCCTCAGTGTCTCTCAACTCTCAACCCTCAACTCTCAACTCCGAGCCGCTCCTGCGGCTCGGCTCAGCCACCCTCCGTTTCGGCGGACTCACCGCCGTCAACGGCGTCGATCTCTCGCTCGCCGCCGGCGGGCTCCACGGCCTCATCGGCCCCAACGGCGCGGGCAAGACCACCCTCTTCAACCTCATTACCGGCGTCTACGCCCCGTCCTCCGGCACGCTCGCCTTCGACGGTCGCAACCTCGGCGGACTCCGCCCCGACCAGATCGCCGCGCTGGGCATCGCCCGCACGTTTCAAAACATCCGGCTCTTTCCCGGCCTCAGTGTCTTCGACAACGTCCGCGTCGCCTGCAATCTCCACCGCACCGCGTCGCCCCTCCACGCGCTTGTCCGTGGAAAAACCTTCCACGCCGACGAGAGCGCCATCACCGCCCGTGTCGATGACCTGCTCGCCCTCTTCAATCTTGGGCGCTTCCGCAACGCCCCCGCCACCTCGCTGCCCTACGGCGAGCAACGCCGCCTCGAAATCGTCCGCGCCCTCGCCACCCAACCGCGCCTCCTCCTCCTCGACGAACCCGCCGCCGGCATGAATCCGTCGGAAAAAGAAGACCTCATCCGCCTCATCCGCGAAATCCACACGCGCTTCAGCCTCACCATTCTTCTCGTCGAGCACTCGATGCGCGTCGTGATGACCCTTTCCCAACACATCACCGTCCTCGACCACGGCGTAAAAATCGCCGAAGGCACCCCCGCCGAAATCCAAAAAGACCCCAAAGTCATCGAAGCCTACCTCGGCGAAGCAGGGACCAGTCTGGAGTCCAGAGTCTAGCGCCCGGAGCTATGAACAAAACCTCCCCAGAACGTCCGATCTTCGATCTCTAGCCTCTCAGCTCTAGACTCTAGACTTCTCCCCCGCCTCCATGCTCTCCGTCTCCCAACTCTCCGTCGCCTACGGCGCCATCAAGGCCGTCAACGGCATCTCCTTCGAGATCCCGCGCGGAGCCATCGTGACGCTCATCGGCGGCAACGGCGCGGGCAAGACCACCACCCTCCAGACCATCTCCGGACTCATCCGTCCCGCCGCCGGCACCATCCGCTTCGACAACGAAGACATCACCCGCCTCGCCCCGCACGCCATCGTCGCCCGCGGACTCTGCCAGGTCCCCGAAGGCCGCATGGTGTTCACCAATCTCTCCGTCGCTGAAAACCTCGCGCTCGGCTCCTACCTGCACCGCGATCCCGAACAAATCGCCCGCACGCTCCACCACGTCTTCGAAATTTTCCCGCGCCTCAAGGAACGCATCAAGCAGACCGCCGGCACGCTCTCCGGTGGCGAACAGCAAATGCTCGCGATCGGTCGCGCCCTCATGTCGCGCCCCAGGTTTCTGATGCTCGACGAACCCTCGCTCGGCATCGCCCCGCGTCTCGTCACGACGATTTTCGAGAAGATCGTGGAGATCAACCGCGACCAGGGCATCACGATCCTCCTCGTCGAACAAAACGCCCACCTGGCCCTGGAAATCTCCTCGCACGCGTATGTGCTGGAAACCGGCCAGATCGTCGTGGCAGGAGCAAGCCGCGACCTCCGCAATGACCCGCGCCTCAAGGCCGCCTACCTCGGCGGTTGAGCGAATCTCCGACGTGGCCCTGAGCTCAGAAACCGCCCGCCATCCTCATCTCCCTTCGAGTCGCCCACTTCCCCCTTGCTCAGCCCACCGGAAGCTGCCCCGCTCACCCACACAGGAAAACCCCTTGCTCCACGCCATGATGCCCTTGCACAGGCTCCAACGATAAATCCACATGGCCGCTCTCCTCCTGATCCCGATTATTGGAATTACCGTTTTTCTATTCCTACTCCTCCAAAAAAATCACCGTAAGAACCAATCCGGATACGAAGGAAATTCGATGTCCTGGTGGATGTTCGGCACCGGCAGCGAAGGAATCTCTGACGATCCTACCCATCCCCACTCTAACGATTCCGGAATTCATTCTCACAGTCATGACTCCGGCAGTTCCGATTCCGGCGGCGGAGATTCTTCGGGAGGAGGAGACTCCGGCGGCAGTGGAGACTCGGGTGGCGGTGGTTCTGATTAAAAAATCATCAATCCACCCGGAACCAACCATGAGCAAAATCAAATGGAACGACGACCGTATCAAACAGACGCTGACGGCGCTGTTGCTCATCAGCCGGACCCGGTTGACGCGCGGTGATACCAACGATCTGGTCGCGGCATCCCTGCTGGACTATCGGAACGACCCGGCGGCTTACAAGGAGGCGCATTGGAACAAAGCCCAGGCAAGTTGGAGCGACCCCAAGGATCTCAGCTCACTTAAAAACCCGAAGCATCTCGCCTACTACAAAAACCTCCTCGCCGAGGTCGATGCCGTGGCCGCCCGGTTCAAGCGAAACCAGATCCAGTTCAACAGTGTGATCGAGCTGGATAACTACCTCGTGACCTACCTGAAATCGCCGGACTTTTAGCCTCGGACGGGCACGGCTCCGCCCACTTCCCTCTCTTCATCGCCCCGCCCCACTCGCCGCCCCACCCCATGAACCCCGCCCGCCTGTTTACCGCCAGTTGTGTCGCCCTGATCGTCACGGCCATGAGCTTCGCCTTGCGCGGAGCCGCCGCCGACGCGTGGGTCGTTGAATTCCAACTCACCCACGAGCAGGTCGGCTGGATCAACGGCACCGCATTCTGGGGCTTCACCCTCGCCATGGTTCTGGGCGGACCGTTGTGCGATACGCTCGGACTCGGACGCTTTGCCGCGCTGGCGTTCTTCGGACATCTGGCCGGGATCGGACTCACGGTTTTCGCATGGGATTACACCAGCCTGTATGCAGGCACACTGATGTTCGGCATCGCGAATGGCTCGGTGGAGGCCGCGTGCAATCCGCTCATCGCCACGCTCTACCCGGACAACAAGACGACCCGGCTAAATCATTTTCATGTGTGGTTCCCGGGCGGCATCGTGATCGGCGGACTGCTGGCGTATGCACTGGGACGGCTCGGGCTGGGCTGGCGGATTCAATTCGCCTCGATGCTTCTTCCGCTCGCGATCTACGGGTGGCTCTTCCTCCGCCAGCGCTTCCCCCGCACCGAACGCATCCAGCAAGGCGTGTCCACACGGGCGATGTTCACCGCGTGCTTGAACCCGCTCTTTCTGCTGATGGTCGCATGCATGCTCATGACCGCCGCCACCGAGCTCGGGCCGAGCCAATGGATACCGAGCATCCTGACGCACGCCGGTGCATCGGGCATTCTCGTGCTGGTGTGGATCACCGGGCTTATGGCGATCGGCAGGCAGTTCGCAGGCCCGGTCGTCCACCGGCTTTCGCCTCCGGGCATGTTGTTCGTCAGCGCGATGGTCAGCGCGGCCGGGCTCTTCGCGATGAGCCGCTCCTCCGGCGGCATGCTGTTCGCCACCGCAACCCTCTTTGCGGTGGGCGTGTGCTTCTTCTGGCCGACGATGCTGGGCTACGTGAGCGAACGCTTTCCGCGCACGGGCGCTCTGGGGCTCGCGATCATGGGCGGCGCGGGAATGCTGAGCGTGAGTTTTGTGCTGCCGGTGATCGGTAAGTTTTATGACCAAGGCATCGCCACCCGGTTGCCGGCGAACACAACCATCGCCGAACTGGGCGCCGCTCCAGCCGGCAGCGAATCCGCGCTGCAATGGGCCGGCATTCAAGCCCAGGCGGGACTCGACAGCCTCGGCCGGGTTGCGGCGCTGCCGGCGATCCTTGCAGTGATTTTTCTACTGCTGTGGATGATGACGCCGAAGGCGCCCAAACCGCACCACGAGCACTGATCTTTCGTTAAAAATGGAAACCTCGACCCCGCCTCCGCTCCCCGTGCGTCCATCCCGGGCGCGGCTCTGGCCCTGGATCGTCGGGCCGGCGCTCGTGGTGCTCGTCGCGCTGGCGATCTGGTCGCTCGACGAGCCGCCGCCCGATGTGAGCGACTTGGTTTTCGAGCCCTTGCAGCTCACGGACGAAGAAAACGCCTACGTGCAACTCACCCAGGTCGCCCAACTGCTCGCCCGCCTCACTCCGGACGAGTCGCTCGATGAGTTGGAGGATTTCTCTTCCGGAAAAGAATGGGACGACGCGAAAGTCACCGCCTGGCTCAGCCCGCTGGACACCGTCTGGCCGCAATATGAAGCCGCCGCCAAAATTTCCCGGTCCCAAGGCAGGATCCTGACGTCGCCGGACACGCTGGTTCCCGAAATCGGCCAGATGATGGAGCTCGCCCGGTTTTCAGTTCTACGCGCCCGCTCCCTGCTTAAAAAGGACCGCCCTGATGACGCGCTGAGAATCGCAGTCACTTCGTTGGAAGCAGGCCGGCTCCTTCAGGAAAGTCGCTCGAGCCTCATCTGCTATCTGACGGGGGTCGCGATCCAGACGCAGGCGTTCATCCTCATCCAACATGCCGGGCGACACCCGGACGTTTCCACGGACGCGCTTCGGGAGAGCATCGCCGCCTTGGAAAGGAACCGGGTCGGCACCGACGCTTTGGGCTATGCGTTTCGCAGCGAGCTCCAGTTTTACGACGGTGCCATCAGCATGCTCGCACGGGAGCATGCAGGCGGACGTATGGCGCTGGCGGTGCCTGGCCTCTACAAGCCCAATAAAACCCGCCGTATCTATGCGGAACTCCTGCGGGAGTCGCTGCGTGTCATCGGTCGCGACATCCACGAGATCAATCAGGCGAAGCATAACACGCAGGTGTTGTTTAACCAGCTCCGGCATCGTTCACCGGAAAATTTTGTCGGGCGAATACTGCTCAACATCATTGTTCCTACCTTTTCCTCCATTACGGAAAGGCACAGTTGGACAGCCACCCAGGTTTCGATGACGCAAGCATTGCTGGCGGTGCGCATCCACGAGAAGGAAAAGGGCGAACTCCCGGCCTCGCTCGCCGAGCTGACCCCGGCGATTCTACCGGGGACACCGAAGGACTATTACGATCATACCGACATCAAATACTCTCGTGAATTCGGATTCATCTGGTCCGTCGGCCGGGACAATCTGGTCATCACGTCCGCGGATCAGGTCATCGATAAATTCGGTGTCACCCTCCGCATCAGGCCAAAACCACCTGAGCCCGAGGAAACACTCGATGGCATTTTCGACCGTTGAGAATACCGGGCCTGGACGGGTGCGCGCGCCCGCCTCGGCACTACTCGATCGTTAACGTGGAATCTCCCAGTGTGAGCGTATCGCTTTTTCCGTCGGGGCGGGTGATCTCGAGCCGGCCGGCGGTGAGACGCGCGGCGAGCGGCTTGGCTGGCAGGCCGTCGCGCTCGGGCCAGAGCACGGCGTAGATAACGTGATCCGCACGAGCCTCGATCGTCTCGGCCAATAGATGGCTCTGCTCGCCCCACTCTCCCGTCTTCCCAAAACCGGCGACTCCGCCTTTGGCGTATTTCGGATCCACCGGAACGTCGAATTTCGCCTTGATCGTCGCCTTCCATGAGCTGTTTTCGGGCGTCAGGAGACGGGTGGTCAGGGTCGCTTTTTCACCACGGATGAGCGCGGTGGCACCATCGACATTCCATTCGATGGGGCTCTCGGCGTGGAGGAGCCACGTAAGCTTGCTCGGCGTGGAAAGCGTCACGCGATCGCGAATAACCACGTAACGCCGGTCGACGAAGACAAGGTCGCGCAGCACGCTTTTCACGCGGCCGTCGGATTGCTCCGTCTGGTAGGCGGCGGTGGCGTCCCCGGTGGCGCGGGTGTGACGCGGACCTGTATCATAAACTACGATACGTCCGGTGGCGTTAAGATCCTGGGTCGCCTGGCCCTTCCCGTCGATGAGGAGGGCATTCTTGGACTTGGTCTGCCACGTCCATCCCTTGTGGTGCGGCGAGCGATGAAATTCGCGGTAGCCCGAGTTGATCGCGAGGTTTTCACCATAGGCGTTCAGAATAAACGCATTTTGGTCGGCGTGACTGTGGCTGAACGAACCATAGGGACTGGACTTGAAGGTGACCTGGATGTCGTCGTCGGGCCGGCCGAGTGCGCTGTGCATCGAAACCCAGCCCACGTCCTTGAACCAGCGTGAGGACGGCAGGTCGGCGAGCGGACGCGGCGCGGGCAAAGGCAGACGCGCGGCGGTGAAGTTGCGCAGGAGGAATTCGGCGGAGGTCGGGTAGTTGCGATTGAGGTCCTTGAGACCGGCTTCGGCGGGCTTCTCGTTGTCGTTGCGCATGAGACCGACGTAGCTGACGAGGTGGCCGTCGCCGGTCACGCGCGAGAGGTGCAGGAGGAACTCGGCGGTGCGCGGCTCGATGTCGAATTTGCCCGCGTTGGAGAGATCGCCAAATCCGCTGTGTCGGTAGGGCTGGACGTTGTAGATCTGAAAATACGGCGTGTTGCGCCAGAAAGGCGTGTTGTAGGCGAGCGGATCGCCGATCGCGAGCAGGCCGTCCTGAAACGAGGCGTGCTCGATCACCCCGCGCCAGTAGGCGATGCCTTCGCCCCAGCCGCCGTCGTCGCCGCCCCAGGAAGGGAAACGATCGCGATAAAACGTGTAGGCCAGCGTCCACCAATCGCGGGATTGCTCCGGCAGGTCGTCCCAAAGCGCGAGGCCGGCGAGACCGGTCATCGCCACGAAGCGGATGGGATGCGAGGACGGCTTCCCTTCGAGTGAATTTTTGACCGCCTGTTCGACGCGGCCTTGGCGGATCCATGCGGCGGAGCGCTCGCCGCGTTCACGGAGATGCGCGAGGACCTGGGCACGTTCGGCGTCCGTGAGTTCGTTGCGAATGAGGTCGTAAACCTGGGGAAGTTTTCGCCAGAGACGGAAATGCGCCTCGTCGTTGTAGTAGATGTCGGTGCCACCCGGGCCGGGACCTTTTTCCCAGGCATTGCCATCAAGGCTCCAGGTCGTCGAACGCAGGAGAAAATCCTTCGCTTTCGCCAGGTAGCGGGCATCACCGGTGCCGAGCCAGAGGAGCGCTCCCGCCTCGGCCACGCCGGAGACCCGGCCGCAGGCATCCTGGGCCGCGCGCCATTTGTCGGCCTTGGCGGTGTCGCGGGCTTTCGGCTCCGGATCGCCGTAGGTCTGCGGTTCAGGAGGGAAAGGAAACTGAATCCATTCACGGTCGAAATCCTCCTTCAAGCGGGCAAAGGCGGTCGCGCCCCCGCCCGTCGTCACGTAAGCGCGAAATGCGTCGGCGCGTCCGGCGAGCACCAGCGTGCGAGGAGCCTGGGCGGGCACATGCGCAAACACCGGTGAGTGGGCGGAGGTGGCGGGAGCGACCGCGCGAAGCGGAACCAACGCTCCAGGCGTGGCGGCAAGCAAGGTGGCGGCCAGGAAAGGGCGGAGGGTGATCATGGGGCAAAGCGAAGGTTAAGGGGTCACGGGAAGAACGCCGTGTTTTTCGAGAAAGGCTTTCTGAAGCGCGGGCACCTTGGTCTTCCATTCGGGATCGCTGGAGAACTTATGGGTGCCGCCGGGCACGGTGACAAATTCGCAGATGTTGCCCGCTGCGATCAGGGCTTTGCTCAAGGCGACCGCGTGGGCATAGGGCACCGTGGTGTCGGCATCTCCGTGGATGAGGAGCACGGGAGGCATCCTGGCATCGAGATTCTGGAGCGGAGAAAACGCATCGGGGTCGATGCTCTTGAAGCGTGCGCCACGCATCCCGCTCGCCTTGGACGTGTCCGCGGCGGGGCAGTTGAGAAGGAGTGCGACAGGCTTGAATTTCGGCGCCTCGGCATCGTCGAGACCCGGAGGTGTTTTCGTGATCGCGGTCCAGAGCGCCAGGTGGCCGCCGGCGGATCCGCCGCCCACCACGACGCGCTCCGGATCAACGCCCAGCTCGGAGGCGTGGTCCTGCACCCAGCGCAACGCGGCGCGCGCATCGGCCACCGCCTCCGTTGCATTCGTGGCCGGCCAGCGTTCGACCGTGCGATAGTCAGCCGCCACGCCTACCATCCCAAGTTGCGCCGCGCGTTTCGCCCAACTCGCGGATTGCAGCGGCGTGCCCCGCACAAAGCCGCCGCCGAAAAACCAGATGAACGCGGGGCGCCGATCGTCCGCCTTCCAGCCCTTGGACTTGAAGACGTGGAGTCGCACGGGCTCCGGCGACGCGTCGCGGAACGTGAACGTCTCGGCACCGGGCAACGTGGCGGGAGTCGCGGCCGGTTTCTCTTCGTCTTGCGCAAGCGCCGTTACGAAGGGGAGGAGCAGCAGGAGGAGGTAACGCATGGGATCTAGAAATATAGGTATTAAGTTTCCGGTGTAGGGCTGCCGCTTGCGGCATGCCTTCCGGCGTGGATCATCGAAAAGGCGCGGCACAAGCGTTGGCGGGTGCGGGCAGCGCCCAGTGCTCGATTTCCCACGCACCGAGATCGGGGTGTTCGAGTTGCCAGCGACCTTCGCCGGAGGCTTCGAGCAAACGCCACGGCTGTGCGGCGGCACGGTCACGGCCGGTCCAGCTCAACGCGGCGATCCATCCCGGACCGGAATGACGCGGAGTTTGAAAAACGGGCGTGGCATGAAACGGTGCCAGCACGTGACGGCGGCGTTCTTCGGCGGAGAGTCGATTGTCCCAGGCAGGCTCGGCCGGCGTTCCGCCGAGCCATTGCAACGCGGTGCCCCGGCCGTCCGGCGACCAGGCGGCGATAGGGTCCTCCGACGGATCAAGCCTCACGTCTTCCTCGGCGAGCGGCAGGGAGAAACCACCAAGCCTCAGCACCACCGGCTGGCGCGCATCGTAGCGATGAATCTGGAACAGCCAGCCTTCGCGCCAGAATACAAAGGTCTCCACGGAGGTGTTCACCTGTCCGGTTTTTAAACCCAGGTTGCAGACAAAGCCGAGATGATCATCCGCCAACTCGATGGCGACCGTGGAGTGACGTCCAAATACCCGGCCGTCGTCCACCGTCTGCAGCAGCGCCCCGTCCGGCGACCAGGCCGAGGCTTCGGGAAACGCATAGCAGAAACCCGTGCCCGTGCGGTAGGCCAGCTTGCTCCATTTCCAAGGGCCATAACGTAGTTGGGTGATCGATACCATCGAGCCGGCGTTCAACAGCTCAACTTCGCCGTCCGGCAACCCGCGCGCAACCAGGCCCGGGACGCGCATGACCCGCACAAAACCATTGGGCGCCTCGGAAGGCAGCGGCGCCTCGGCCGCCGTCCAGAACGGATGGTCCGGCGGCAGGAGCAGCGGAGTGAAACCCTTGGCGCACCAATAAGGCGAGGCGGCGCAGGAGTAGGGCTCGACGATATCGGGCCACACATCGGTGAAGCCGGGGGCGAGGCATCCCTGCGCATTCGTAATCGGTTTCGAAAGGAAAAAATCCAGGTTGCGCGTGCAGAGGCGGCGCAGGCGGCCGGGCGGCAGGTCGGCGCAATCAACCAGCGCGGCGAGGCCGAACGGCGCGCTGGCATTGAAACGGTAGGCGATCGAGCGCCCGAACGCGGGGTGTTCGCCGCTGGCGGCAAAGAGGTGCTGATAATCGGCAAGAAACGAACGCGCCCAACCGCGCCAGCGGGCGGCGCGAGAGGGCTCGCGCGTTCCGTGCAAATGCGACCAGAGCAGACCATAAAAGTGGAAGGCGTAGGCGTTGTAGTGATCGAAGGCCTGATTGATGCCGTCCTCGAACCAGCCGCCTCCGCGATGCATGGTTTCAAGCTGGTCCAGGTGCGCCGTGACCACGGCGCGGTCAGTGCGGTGCTCCCGGCCGGCACTCCGCAAAAATTCCAGAATGTGCACCGACATGAACAGGTGGTTGTTGTTGACGATGCCGCCCCCGCGCGCGGTCGCGAACCACGCCGCGACACACTCGCGCTCGCCGGTGGCGAGCGGTTCCCAGAGCTGGCGGGGCGCGAGTTGCAGTGCAATGGCCATCAACCCCATTTCAACGTGGTGCTGGTGGAAACTGGCGTCGGGTCCCCAGGCCTCCGATGAGTGTGGATCGGCTCCGAGAACGAGACCGGCGCGAAACCACGCGGCGGTGCGCGCGCGAAAAGCAGCGGCGGCAGGGTCGTCGGGCTCGGGTTCGGATTGGAGATAGAGCGCGGCGAGCAGGAGCGGACGCGCGAACGACTCCAGCCGGTCGGCCTGCGCGTCATGATCGCTGGGGCGTCCGGTGACAGGCAATGCGGCGCGCCCCGGTTGCATCAGGGCGGCGAGCGGTTCAAGCAGACGGCGGGCCTGCTGGCGCCAGTGGCTGTAAGGACTCATCGGATCAGGAAGCGCTCAGGTGGAGGCGTCGTAAACCTCGGTGGTGATCACGGCTTCGAGCGGCGTGCCGGCGAGGTAGGCGGCAAGATTGCGGAGGGCGAAATCGGTGGCATCGCGACGGCGGTCGGTGGTGGGACCGGCGAGGTGGGGGGTGAGGCAGACGTTGCGCAGGCCGCGCAAGGGAGACTCGGCGGGCAGCGGCTCCTCCACGAAGACATCGATGCCGAAGAGGACTTTGCCTTCACGGGCGACGCGAAGCAGGCCCTCCTGCTCGACCACCGCGCCACGACCGATGTTCACGAAGACGCCGCCGGGACGGATGAGCCGCAAGTGGCGTTCGGTCACGGAATTGATGGTCGCGGGAATCAGGGGCGCGAGTTCGACGATGATGTCGTTGTCGCGGAAGAGCGCATCCAGCGACGGCGCGGCGCGCACGCCCCAGTGTTTTTCAACGGCGGCATTCACATCGGGGGCAAAGACGGAAATCTGCGTCCCAAACGGCTGGAGCAACGACACGAGTTCGCGGGCAACCATGCCGAAACCGTGGATGCCGACGCGTCGCCCGAAGAGCGAGGCGGTCTCGGTGCAAGGGCTCTTCCAGGCACCCTCGGTATGCATCGCAAGCGTCCAGTAGGTGGCGCGGCGAAGGCAGGACAGGATGTGAAACACCGCCCATTCGGCGACGACGCGCGAGATCGCACCGCCCCAGTTGGTGACCAGCAGACCGCTCTCAATGTGCGCCCGGGTGACAAGTTTTTTAACCGTGCCGGCGAGGTAGCACACATAGCGCAGGGAAGGCGGCAGGCGGGCGGGCAATGGCGGGGTCTTCCAACAGGCGATCAGCACCTCGGGATCGTGCTCGAAAAGATAATCGCGCCACTGTTCCTCGGTGAAGGCGGACGCGTCGACGATGATCGTGTGGCTGGCACAGGCGCGGAGCGAGGTCTCCAGCTCGTCAGGAAGGAAGTCGCGTTGCTCGATCGGTGTGAGCACAACCAGCAGGCGCTGCACGCGAGGCGCGCGGGGGCGCACGGCGACCGGCGCGGGTGAGGAGGAAAAGGCGCTGGGGGGAATCATGGCGCGGGAGGATGACATTCGAGGATCTCGGCGGTGCCGCCGAGCGGGGTGAAACGCGCGGCACCGAGGCCGGCGGGAAGAAAATATTTGTCGTAGCGATTGAGACGGAGCGTCTCTCCGCCCACGGCGACTTCGCAGGCGCCGGCGGTGACGATGCCAATGTGAAAACCGCCTCCGGATGTGCGGATCACCGGTGCGGCGAGGATGGTTTTTTTGACGCGGAAACAGGGGGTTTTTTCCGGGCCGATCAACGACTCGGTATGGGAGCCGGGCCCGAGCTCGGCCTCGCGGACGGGACGGCAGCGGTAGTCGCGCTCAATCTCGGCGATCGGCCGTGGTGTGGCGTCGATCATCTCCAGGGCAAAATCCACGTCGCGCCCCATGAAGCGGGCGGCCTCGGGCAGGACGTAGCCCCCCCGGTCGAACTCATAGCGGACCGCAAAGTCGGTGGGCTCTTGTATCTCGACCATGAATACACCTTCGCCCAGGGCGTGCGGAAAACCTCCCGGAATGAGAAAGGTGTCACCGGGGCGGGCGGGCATTTTTTCAAAACAGCGCTCCATCGCGGCAATGTCCTGCTCGAGGATCATGCGTTTCAACTCGGCGGGCTCGGGCGAATGCTGGAAGCCCATGTAAAAGTAAGGCTCGGTGACGCCGTCACGCACGCCGAGGATGTGATAGGCCTCGGTCTTTCCGGAGTTGGAACCGAGGCGGGCACGGGCGAAGGTGCGGGAGGGATGGCACTGGAAATGAAGGCGGATGGCCGAGTCGAGGAACTTGACCAGCAGCATCGGGTGGGAACCAAAGGCGAGGACATGGGCGACCCCGAGGTGGTAGGTCGGATCGGCCTCGATCAGCGCGCGCAGGTTGTGCGGTTTTCCGCCGACAAGCGCGGTGGAGATCCCCTCCCCCGGCTGGTCGCGGCCGGGAATGCGCGATTCAGTGACGGAGCCAATCCAGTCCTCGGCGTGATGCGAGTCAACCGGCGGGGCGACGCCCGCAAGCGTGTCGAGCGTGCGGCCGCCGGTATAGGTGCGCCAGACGCGGTTGGGTGGTAGCAGGAGGAGTTTGCCTCGAAGGTCGGACATGGAAGGAAAAAACGGATGTTTCACACGACGGCGCTGAGGCCGCCATCGATGACGAGAATCTGGCCGTTGACGAAATCGCTCGCGGACGAGGCGAGGAAGACGCAGGCGCCGGCGAGATCGTCGGGTGTGCCCCAGCGCGCCGCGGGCGTGCGGGTCTTGACCCAGTCGTTGAACTTGGGATCGGCGGCGAGTGGCGCGGTGAGATCGGTGAGGATGTAGCCGGGGGCAAGGCCGTTGACCTGGATGTTGTGATGCGCCCACTCGGCGCACATCGCGCGGGTGAGCATGCGAAGTCCACCCTTGGCTGCGGCGTAATTTCCGGTGGTCGGCCGGGCGAGGTCGCTCATGAGCGAGCAGATGTTGATGATCTTTCCCGCGCGACGGGCGATCATGCCGCGCGCAGCGGATCGGCCGGCGAGAAACGCGGAGGTGAGATTGGTTTCGAGGACGGCGTTCCAGTCGGCGAGCGTCATGTCGACGAGCGGAGCGCGGCGATGGATGCCGGTGTTGTTGACGAGGATGTCGATCGGACCGTGATCGGCTTCGATGGCGGCAAAGCCGGTCGTCACGGAGACCTCGTTCGTCACATCGAAGGCGACGGCCGCCACGGTGTGACCGGCGGAACGCATCGCCAGGGCGGCGGATTCAAGACGACCGGTATCGCGGGCATTGAGCACGACGTGCGCGCCGGATGATGCAAGGGCCGCGGCAAGCGCGAGACCGATCCCGCGCGAAGAGCCGGTGATCAGGGCGCGGCGGCCATCGAGGCGGAACGGGAGGGCGGCACTCATGACTTGACGGCGACGGTGGCCGGGGTGTTCGGCGCGCGAGGAGCGGGTTCGGAAAGGGGCCGGGCGGCGCGTTTTGACACGCGCTTGAGCACCACGCCGATCAGGAGAACGATCCCGCCGCAGAAGACGAAAGCCAGGCGACCGGTGAGCGGATTCGGGATAAGCGCGAGCAGGAGGATGAAGCCGCCGTAGGCGAGGCAAAGCAGGCCGAGGACGCTGCCCTGCATGCGGTCGCTGCCCGCACCCTCTTCGCGGGCGAAGTCGATCGGACGGCGCATCTGGGCATCGAACGCCTCGATGCGTTCACGGTCTGCGGCGGATGTCCGCATCCAGAACCAACGGGTGGAGAGGAACCAGGAGGTGCCGGCCACGACGTTCATGAAAAGGCCGATCGCGATGGTCCAGTAACCCCGGTCGGCGGAGTTGAGCGGCGCGAGATTGAACGTGTTTTCAAGCCACGCCGCATCGAGGTAACGCGTGGTAAGAAAGGAGGTGATCATGCCCACGATGACCGTGCTCCAGCCGGACCACGGCGGCGTGCGTTTCGTCAGCACGCAGAGCACCAGGGGCACCGAGTAGGGCACGGCGATCAGCGTGCCGAAGCTCAGCATGAGATCGAAGAGGCCGATGCCCTCGAGGCGGGAGAAATTGAGCGCGGCGAGAATGACGAGAATGCCGAAGATGCCGGTGCTGAGCTTGCCGGCATTGACGAGTTCTCGGTCGGAAGCACCAGGGCGGAGCACCGGCTGGTAGAAGTTCTTTACGAAAATGCCGGCATTGCGATTGAGGCCGCTGTCCATTGAGGACATCGTGGCGGCAAGGATGCCGCAGATGAGCAGACCGATCATGCCGGCGGGCATGGTGGTGATGCTGATCGCCAGGAAGGCGCCTTCGGAGGGAGTCTTGAGCGCCGGGAACAAGGCACCGAGGTCGGGATGCACAATGCTGGCCGCCATGGGCGGGATGAACCAGATGACGGGACCCGCAATGAAGAGAATCGCGGCGAGGAGGGCGGCGTGACGGGCGTGGCGGCTGTCCTTCACGCAAAGATACCGCGATGCATCAAGGAGGTTGTTGGTCGAGACGAACTGCTTGATGATGATCGCGACCACCCAGAGCATCATGAGCGGGGAATTGAAAACACGGCCCACGTCAAGGTGACCGGCCGGGAGCTTGTCAATGAACCCGGCGACACCGCCCACTTCGCGAAGCGCAAAAAACGCGGCGACGATGGTCACCGGCATGAGGATGAGCACCTGGATGAAATCACCGGCGATCGCCGCCCAGCTTCCGCCCACGAGGGTCATGACGAGGACAACCAGCCCGGTGAGAAGGATGGTCGTCTCCAGATCGAATCCGAAGGCGGCGGAGAGAAAAATGCAGAGCCCGTTAAGCCAGATGCCGGCGTAAAGCGTGCCGAGCGGGATTTGCATCCAGGTAAACACCTGCTCGTTGGCGCGGGAAAACCGGGCGCGCACCGCCTCGATCGCAGTGGTGACGCGCATCTGGCGCGAGCGCGCGGCGAAGTAAAAGACATTGAAAAGAAAACCAAGGGCGTTGCCAAAAAAGAGAACGAAGATCGGCCAGCCTTCGCTGTAGGCCTTGCTGGCGGCGCCGGTGAACGTCCAGGCG
Source organism: Rariglobus sp. (assembly GCA_029266495.1). GTDB lineage: Bacteria > Verrucomicrobiota > Verrucomicrobiia > Opitutales > Opitutaceae > Rariglobus. Next base: position 110,216 of record JAQSWS010000002.1, read on the forward strand.
CTGAACTGGGTCATAAACGCGGAACTTCCCACCAGCCACCAGAGCATCTGGCCGCCGCCACGGAAGTAATCGCTGCTGTTTTTAACGACACGCGAGGCGATCCACCCCATGAGCAGCATGAACAGGAAATAGAACGCGATGACGGCGTGATCGTAGAAAGTCATTGGAAGACGGGGGTAAAACGGGTTGGCGGATCAACGTTTGCCCGTGGTGACGGCAGGCCAGTCGTCGCTGCGGAAAGGAGAGGCGGGGAGGCCGGCGGAACTCACGAGATTGCAGTCGGGGTTGTCGGCCCAGGCGTAGCGCACGGCGGCGGGAGCCGCAACCGCATCGCTCCAGACGAGCACCGTTTCGCCTTCAATGCGGGCGCGGGCCGGATGGAAAACCTGATCCGCACCGGCGATGACAAAGCCCTTCACCTCATCGTCGGCAGTGCGCACCGCAAGACGCTCCGTCGTCTTAAAATGAATACGCATGCGCGCCTCCACCGCCTCAGTGCGGGTGAACACCGGACTCAGTCGTCCGTCGGCGGACAGGCCGTGCACGCGTGCCTCCGCAACCAGGGCGAGACGTTTGCCGACGTCATGTTTGTTGGCGGGGTGCAGGTCCTTCGGATCGCCGACATCGATGGTCACGGCCATGCCGGTGTTCGGGGTGGCGAGGGTCATGAGCTGGGCTTCGCGCAACTCGGCCCAACCGCTGCGCGAGGGCTCGGGCTGGCGGTCGAGATTGGGAAGTTGCACATAAAGGAAGGGCAGGTCGGCCCGACCCCACGCGTCGCGCCAGGCGCCGATCAGTGCGGGAAACAACGTGCGGTATTGGGCGGCGCGCGAGGCGTTGGCTTCGCCTTGATACCAGATCACACCGCGCAGCGGCAGAGTGGCGAGCGGGGCGATCATCGCATGAAAGAGACCGGCGGGTTCGTATTGAGTGCCGGGGCCGGTGCGCAGGCGCGGCTCGGCGGGTGCGGTGCGGCCGTTCTTTTTCGCCTCGGCAACGGCGATCTTCCACTCGGCGACGAGGCGCTCGCGGCTGGCTTCAAACTCGGCCTTGAGCCGGGGAAAGTCGGCCACCGCCGCATCCCAGCGCGTAAGAATCGGCTTCAACTCATCCGAGGAGGCGAGCGTGGCGCGCGGCGTCCAGGACTCGGCGGCGGTCCCGCCCCACGAGCTGTGGATCAATCCCACCGGCACGCCCTGGGACTCGTGCAAATGGCGCCCGAAGAAAAACGCGACCGCCGAAAACCCGCCAACCGTCTCCGGCGAACACACCTCCCACCGGCCTTTGACATCGAATTGAGGAGCGGCCGCCACTTCGCGTGCAACCGTGAACAGCCGGATGCCCGGAAACGAGGCGCCGGCGATTGCCTCCGCCCCGCCTGCGGCCTGCTTCAGACGGAAATTCATGTTGGACTGTCCGGAGCAGAGCCAGACATCGCCGATCAGAACGTTGGTAAAACGAAGCTCGTTGCGACCCTTCACGGTCAGCACCAGCGGCACGATGTTCGCGGGACGAGCAGGAAGACTGACCTGCCAGCGTCCGTCCGCGGACGGTTCCACCGCGGCTGAAAACTCATCAAGAGTCACCGTGACCTTCTCCCCCACATCCGCCCGGCCCCAGATCCGCAAAGGCTGATCGCGCTGCAAAACCATTCCGGACCCAAAAAACGCCGGCACCGAAACCTCCGCCCGGGCGCCGCACGCAGCAGCCAGCAAAATCAGAGCGCAAATAGCACGAAAACCAGAACGGGACAGGGGCATGACCGAACGATTTAATAAATATTATTAATTATCAAACAAAAAACTAAACAACCGCCGGTTTTTCCTCTTAACCACGATAGAACAAGCCTTGATTAATAACTATAAAATAAATCTTGCGCTCAAGCCAAAGCTGATCTTACTCTTTGGCTACACCCCCTGCCCCATGTTGCCCCTCACCCGTCCTGCGCGCCCGCACAGCGCCCAATCCGTTTGCCCTCCGCGCCAGCGCCGCGCCTTCACCTTGGTCGAACTGCTTACGGTCATCGCGATCATCGGCATTCTCGCGGCGATTTTGATTCCCGTGGTCGGCCGGGCCCGTGAATCGGCCCGGGCCACCGAATGTTCGTCAGGACTCCGCCAGATCACGTTGGCACTGTTCCTCTACTCCGCCGACAACCGGGGCTTTCTTCCCCAGGCCACCATTAAAAAAGAAGACTCCGGCCTCACCGGTGACCAGCAGTGGAGCAAACAAATCCGCGGCTATCTTCCCCAGCGCGGCACCAGTCTCACCGCCCAGGAGCATCCCCTCTTCGTCTGCCAGTCTGTCGAATATTCCAAACCCACCGCGGAAGTCTCCCGCACCTATGCCTCCACCGCCGCGATCATGGGACCCAATTCCTCCGGCACCTATGGCAAGAGCACCGATGTCGCCCGACGTCTCGATTCCATCACGGAGCGAAGCCGCACCCCGCTCATCGTGGAGGGCAAGGAATCGGCAGGCTCCGGCGCCGCCCAATCGGTGGTCAACTGGACCACGGCCTCGGCCGACATTGGGCAGACCAACCCCGATACCACGACGTTTCTCGACTTCCGTCACCACGAACGGATGAACGTCGCCTTTGCCGACGGCAGCGTGCGGGCGCAGACCCTCGCCGACACCAAAACCTACACCCAGGTGCTCTGGGAGGGTCGCAAGTAAGCCACCGCTGCCTCCCGCCCGTGCCCATGCATGCGCCCCTGGCCATTGCCCTCTTCGGCCTCACCTTGGCCGGTCCGCTGATCGCCGGTCCCACGGTCTGGCTGGACGAGCGCTTCGCCGACGGCGAACGCCTCACCCAAAAACCACCCGCCTCGGCGGAATGGTTCAGTTCGTCCGCCATGAGCACGCTCTCCGTTCAACCGGGAGCACTCACTCAAGACGGGGGAGGCCGCCACGTCCTCGCCTATTTTGGCCCGGCCACCCTGGCTCCCGGTGAATCGCTCGTGCTGACCTACGAGATCATCCTCGCCAGCCCCTCCGATGCCCCCGGCGCCCTCCGCGTCGGCCTCTTCAACTCCGACGGCAAACACGTGGCGTCCGACAAGCAGGCACGCTCCGGGGATTTCACCGGCTACCGCGGCTACATGGCGGCTACGAACCCCGCTCCTTCGAAGAATCCGCCGCTGCGCCTCTTCAAACGAACACAAGGGGACGACACCCTCATTGCAGCGGTTCCTTCATTTCTCCCGATCGGAGAACCCGCCGGAATCGTGCAAGCCCTGCAGGACGGAGAAACCCACACCGGCACCTTCATGATCCGGCACTCGACCTCCGGCCAGGCCGCTCTCTCGTGCGGTTTTTCCGGCGGCCGGCTCGCTCCCCACGAGGTCACCACCACGGACTTTAACAGCCCCGTCACCACCTTCGACACCGTCGTCTTCCACATCGGCACCAAAGCCGCCCGTGCCTTCACCCTCAAGTCCGTGCGCATCGAAACCCGCACCCCGTAATCCCGCCTCTTCAACCCCGAGCCACTCGTCATGAACACCACACACCTCCACCGTCGTCTCCTGGCCGTTCTCGGCCTCGCCTGCCTCACCCCCTTCTGCGTGCATGCGGAAGTTTACATCAACGAAACCTTTGAGGGCGACACTGCGGGGGTCGCTCCTTCGGATCCCGCCCAAAAAACCGCCAGCCAAGTGCTGACCGCCGCCGGCACCGGCCTGATCGGCACCGACAATGTCGCCCATTACAACGACACAAGCACCACCGGCGGCGGCGGCATGGAATACAACGTCGGTTCCTCGGCCCTCGGCGCGTTGCAGATCTCCTTCGACCTCTTCAACAATAACGCCACCGCGTCCGGCACCGCCGCCAACCCGCTCATCTTCGGCGTGGCCAACTGGAATAACAGTTCGTCCACCCTCATGGGAGCGAATGCCAATCGTTCCTTCGGCATCGAGTTCTACCAGGTGGGCGCCTCCAGCACGGTGCGCGTGCGCAACGGCACGTCCACCACCGTGCTGACCGGCTCCTACGACATGGCCGCCGTGATCAAGGTGAGCATCTTCATCAACGATCACGACACGAATACGCTGGATTATACCATGCCCGGCACGTCGACCACCGCCACGCTCAACGCCAACTCCGCCGTGATCTTTCTCAACGGCTCCCTCATCGGCACGGAGACCACCGCCGGCTTCGTCCTGAGCAGCTCCGTCGGCTCGGGCAACGCCACGGGCGACGCCACCCTGGGCCGCCTGGGGTTCAACTCGAGTTCCACCAACACTCCGAATTTCCTGATCGATAACCTCTACGTCTCCGACATCTCGGCCGTGCCTGAGCCCTCCGCCTGCGCCGCATTTGCCGGCGCGGGCGTCCTCGGACTCGCCTTCTGGCGCCGCCGTCGCGCCTGAGCCCCCGTCCCTTGCAAGCCGCCACTTTCCTGTGGCGGCTTTTTAGTTCATCCGTCCGCCAACCCCCGGCCGGAACGCCACCCCTCCTCCGCATCCGCGGAGGCGCGCGTCCCGCCGATCCCGGTAGTTACCCCATGAATACACAAATTCCCCCGCTTGCGCGGAGGGCCGGCCCTGCCGTGCTCCTTTCGCTCGTCCTCACCGCCCCCGTCCCCTCCTCCGCGCTCCAGGTGTTCCAGGAATCCGGCGGCCTGGTCTCCATGGAGGCCGAACACGCCAGCGCGCGTATCTCCGCACTTTCCCGCGACTGGCTCGATATCGCGTCCTCCACCGCCTCGGGAGGCACGGCCATCCAGGCTTCGCCCGACAGCGGCACCTACAGCAACACCACCGACAGCCCGCGCGCCGCCTGCCAGGTCAATTTTACCCAGACCGGCGTCTATTATCTCTGGGTGCGCCTCACCGGTCCCTCCTCCTCCAGCGACTCCGTGCATGCCGGCTACAAATCCGTGATGCTCACCACCTCCACCGGCGGCGGACTCACCTCAGGCTCCGCCCCGGGCTACGTCTGGGACAACACCGAGGGTGCAAACCGCATCACCTTCAATGTCACTTCGCCCGGCATCCATTCCGTGGACCTTTGGATGCGCGAGGATGGCATCATCGTCGACAAACTCATCGCGACCCAGGATTCCGCCTACATCCCCGGAGGCGCCGGGCCGGTTGAAAGCGAACGCGTGGAGCGTCCCGTCATCTCCAGCGCCGCCTCCGCCGCAGGCACCACCGGCACGCTCTTCACTTACCGGGTCACCGCGCCTCAATCCGTTGACAGCTACTCCGCGTCCGGCCTGCCCGCCGGCCTCGCGATCGTTGCCACCACCGGCGAAATCGAAGGCCGCCCCACCCAGACCGGCACGTTCGCCGCCACCATCACCGCGACCAACCGTGGTGGCTCAGACACGAACCCGCTCACAATCACCGTCACCGCCGCGCCCGCCGCAATCACCACCACCACCGCGTTCAGAAACGCCATGGGCGCCGCCGTTCCCGGCAGCGTCATCGTCCTGGCCAACGGCACCTACACGAACTTCGGCTACTACAAGGTCATTAAAAGCGGCACCGCCACGCAGCCTGTCATCATCCGCGCACAAACGCCCGGCGGGGTCGTCTTCAACGGCAACGTCCAGTTCGAGGTGCAGGCGAATCACGTCATCCTCGACGGCTTTCGTTTCAACGGGGACGCCCGCCCCTCGCCCGACTACGCCAACCCGCCGGCAAGCAGCGGCCTCCTCAAAATCCGCGGCACCGACAACCGCATCACCGAGTGCACCGTCAACGCCTTCAACCGCGTCAATGCCGCCGGCAACCCCACGAAATGGGTCCAGCTCAAGGGCGACCGCCATCGTGTGGACCACTGTCATTTTGCCGGCAAGGTCGGCCAGGGCCAGATCCTCGACATCGAACTCGACGGCACGCCCGACTACCACCGCGTCGATCGTAACGAGTTCCGGAACTTCACCTACGGAGGCGACGGCACCAACGAATATGAGTCCGTCCGCGTCGGCGTCGGCACGCTCGCCACGTCCACCAACGCCTTCAGCACCGTCGAGGACAACTTCTTTGAAAGCTGCGACGGCGAACTCGAAACGATTTCAGTCAAAAGCTCCGACAATGTCATTCGTCGCAACACGCTCCTCAATTGCCGGGGCTCCATCACCCTGCGCCAGGGCAAACGAAACCGCGTCGAAGGAAACACCATCCTCAATCTCAACGGGCGCGCCGAACTGGGCGGCATCCGTGTCTGCGGCACCGATCACGAGATCATCGACAACTACATCCAGGGCGTCCGCACCTCCAGCAGCCATCACATCGGCGGCGTCGTCCTCATGTCCAGCGACTATCACCCCGCCACCGCCGAATCCACCATGCTCGCCGAGGACCACTGGCCGGTGAAAGCCGTCACCGTCCAGAACAATTCGCTGATCAACTGCAAGCAGAGCTTCGTGTATGGAGGCGGCAACTACGGATTCCCCCCCGAGTCCGCCACCTTCATCGACAACTGCGCGCGCAACGATCTCACCGGCGACGGCTCGTTCGACTTCGTGCGCGTCATCACTCCGTCCACCGCGCCTTCCCCCGCCTATACGCCCGCCTATGCCTGCGCCGGAGAACGCTACTACGGCTCGGCGCTCGGCTTCACCCCGACGCCGCCGGGAGTCGACCTTACGACCGACCCCGCGCTCGTCCCCGCGGTCATCAACGGCTACACGCTCCACTTCGCTCCGGCCGGCGTGAACGCCGGCACTCAAGCCGCGCGCATCGCGCCGCTCACCGCCGCCAACGCAGGACCCCTGGCCTACACACCCTGACCAACACCGCATCCGCCGGCCGCTGCAGGGCCGGCGCCTGCGCCCCGCCTCGCCGCCCGGATCACCGTAAACCGGCACCGCGCAACCTCACCTCTTGCCCGGCGCCGGAGCCGTCGACTCCCGCGCCCGCCCCGTGGTCGCCCGCACCGTCAGCGACGATGACATCACCAGATCGGTGTAACTTCCCTCCACGTGCGGATTGTCCAGCAACAGCCTCGCCGCCGCTTCGCCGAGGGCTTCGGGGTTCGCGCTGGCGGACGTGATCGCCGGCTCGTCCTCCTCCATCACGCGCGTCGCATCCACCGCCGCGACGCTCAAATCAGCCGGCACCACCACCTGTTGCTGCAGCAACGTGTTGATCGCGCCACGCGCCATCAGGCCGTTGTAGACGATGAATGCCGTGGGGAAATCCGGCCGGTCCCGCAACCGCAGTATCTCACGCGCCGCCTGCGCGCCTTCCACGCGGTCGCCCCCCTCCTGCACATTCCAATACGCCTCCAGCGCCGGCAGCCCGTGATCCTGCAGCGCCTGGCGAAACGCCCCGAAACGCTGCTCGTGGCGAAACATCCCCCGGTTCCCCCCCAGCCAGCCGATGCGTCGATGACCAAGTGAAATGAGGTGCGTCATCAGCAGGCCCAGCGATTGCTGTTCGTTCGATTGCACCGAGTGACAGACGCCGGGAAAACACGCCGACACCGCGACGATGTTTTGCGTGTGGTTGCGCAGGGTCTGCAGAAACGCGCGCGAGACCTGCCCCAGCAACACCACGCCTTCGCAGCCGTGCGCGGTTCGCAACAGGTGGGCGAGTTTCTCTCCCGTGAGATTATCCTCGGTTCCGAGAAACACCGACGTGAATCCGCGCGCCTCGAGAGCGACGTGCAGGCCGTGTTGCACGTGGCTGAAAAAGTTGCTCGCGTTATAAAGCTTCAAGGGGGCCCGCAGGATGAAACCCACCTGTTTCGGACGAGCCCCCGCCATCACCTGGTCCAGATTCATTCCTTTCGGGCTGTAACCGCTCGCCACCGCATAATCCCAGATGCGCTTGTAAGTCTCGGGGTTGATCGTGTCGTGGCGGCCGTTGAGCGCGAGAGAGACAAGCGCCTGCGAAACACCCAGGCTCTTGGCGATCTTTTGCTGGGAGATTTTCCCTTTGGTGGGCATAGTGTCTAATAATTACAAGGCGACCGGTGCCCACCGACAAGGCGCAATACGCCCGGTGCCCCAGAATGATCCTGCCAATGTCCGATCCAGGCGAAACCCGGCCCCGTGCCACGCGTCTAGGGGCCTTGACTGGCCATTGAACTTATTCGGCTGTTGCACACGTTCTTCCTCGGCTTCGCCCGCACCACCCTCGCTTATGAGTCGCTCCCGCCCCACTTCCCTCTTTCTCACCGCCGGCGGTCTGCTGCTCGTCCTGGGCCTCCTGTTTTACCTCACGCATCGTCGCCCCGACTCCGCGCGCGTCTCCACGGCTGCGGAGGCCACGGAGCCCGGGCCCCGGGTTTCGTCTCTGCCGTATCCGTCGACCGACATCGCCACCGCTTCCGACGGCAACCTCTCGCAAGCCGCCTCCATCGCCGCCCTAGCCGAAACCCTCTCCAGCCGCCTTAACCACCCCGCAACGCGCGCCCATGAGGCGATCCTCATGTTCAAAACCACGGAGGGCTACCACCGCTTCCTCGCCCGCGCCGTCGGTTCCGGCGTCATCGTCACCGGGCAGATCGACGCGCTCAACATCGTGCGCGTGCGGGTGCGGGCCTATGATGCCTTTGCCGCCGAACTCGTCGCCCGTGCCGCCGATTATGGCGGCGTCAGCGCCAACACGTTCGTCCAGCTTCCCCCGCCGCCCGAGGAACGCGCCGCCAGCCGCCAGGTCGCCGTGGGCGACGCCCTCCTCGCCACGCTCGGCGTTTCCGCCGGCACCAACACCTCCGCCTGGGGCCGGGGCGTCACCGTCGCGATCCTGGATGGCGGGGCCGGCCCCGACCCGACGCTTGGCGCACGCCTGCGTTATCTCGACGTCGGCCTCGGCTACGCCGGCACCGGCGCCGCCGGCCTGCATGGCACCGCGGTCGCCGCAATCGCCGCCGGCTCGTCCCCCGATGCCCCGGGCGTAGCCCCCGCCGCCACGATCCTCAGTATCCGTGTGACCAATACCGATGACAAGAGCGACGTCTTCACCGTCACCCAGGCCATCGTGGCGGCGGTCGATGCCGGCGCCCAGGTCATCAATTTGAGCCTTGGCGGGTATTCCACCTCCGAAGCCCTGAACCGCGCGATCACCTATGCGGTCGACCACGGCATCGTCATCGTGGCCGCCGCCGGCAACGACGCCGCCGCCCGCCTCACCTGGCCCGCCGCCGATCCCCGCGTCGTGTCCGTCGGCGCAACCGATGCCACCGGACGGCAGGCCGGCTTCTCCAATTCGGGTGCCCAACTTCACCTCACCGCCCCCGGCGTGGGCCTCCGGACCGCCGGCCTCGCCAGCCAGCGCACCCTCTTCAGCGGCACGTCGGCGAGCGCCCCGGTCGTGTCCGGCGCCATCGCCGCGCTGATGTCCCAAACCCCCGGCCTTACCGCCGCGCAGGCGGTCGGAATTCTCCAGACCTACGCCGATGATGGAGGCCCGGCCGGCACCGATCCCGACTACGGCCACGGCACCCTCGACCTCGGCTGGGCCCTCGCCCGCGAAGACCGCTCGCGTATCGACACCGCCGTATCCGGCCACCACTACGACGCCGGCACCGCCTCGCTTGAGGTCATTCTTCAGAACCGCGGGGCGCTTCCGGCGAACGGGCTCAAGCTCACCGTCGATCTCAACGGCCGGGTTTCAACCCACACGATCCCCGCCCTCGACGCCGGCCGCAGCGCCACCGTGCCCCTTCCCATCGACGCCGCCACCGCCGCCGGCCCGATCACGCTTCGCACCCGGCTCGAGAACCCGGAGGGCGTGACCGACACCGTGCCCGCCAACAACTTCCGCGCCAGCCTCATCGATCTCGCCGGACGCTGAACCGGCGGAGTAATCGAAAATCGAATACATTTCCCATTCGAACTAGGCCCGTTTGAACGGGCATGGTTGTGCATTTCACCAGATTCGAAGCGACTCGCGAATAGCCGGTTGCGCGACTCCGGATTTCTTAGCGTCGCCGGCGGAACCAAGCGGTGAATTTACCCACTTTCGGGGCCGCCCCCGATGCAACCACGCACCCCGGGCAACCCCTAGAAACCATGAAACTAAAACTACTCAGTGCACTCCTCACGACCGCCGGTTTGTTTGTATCCAGCGCGCTTGCGCAGACCCCCGTTCCGGGTGTCCCCGCGCTTGCAACCTCGATCAATGTCAACCTCTCGGTGACCTCCACCGGCCCTGAATCCACGCAGGGCGATCCGGCCGGCACCACCATCCAGGCCAAGCTCTCCACCGACCGTTTCAACACCCAGGATTTCCTGGCGATGCTGAACGCCCAATACAACCTCGTCCCCAACATCAAGGGATGGAAATTGGTCGGCGTGCTCCCCGATGCCGCGGACACAAGCGTGGATTATCGCTTCTATCTCGTCAAAACCGGCGAGACTCCGGTGTTGCTTACATCCGAACAACTCGCGCTCTCCGTCGATGCGGCGGCCTACGCCTACAAGGAACAATCCAGCGCAGGCGTTCTCACCTCGGGTGGCGGCAAGTTCACCTATGCCGTCACGCTGACGGCGGGACAGATCACCGCGCAGGGTATTGCCAAGGGCGGTTACACCGTTCGTTCCGAAACGGTGAACGGCACCACCTCCACGCTGGTGGTTCCCAGCGCGATCACCTTCCGCCTCTCCGGCGTGCAGGACGATGGCGTCAACCGCGCAGTCGTTGACGGCACGATGGTGTTCACCGCTCACAAGGCGGTTGATCTGAACGACTATCCGGCGCCGCCTGTCCCCGAGCCGACGCCCGCTCCGTAACCCGCGGCGATTACAGTGTGTCCGGCCGGAGGCCCTGATGGTCTCCGGCCTTTTTGCGTCATAACGGATACGCATCGGCGGCATCTCCGCCCCTTTTCCCAAGTAGGCCGCGAGCTTGCTCGCGCTCTGAATACGCGCCTGCAAGCAGGCTGCCTACACGAAAAAACATATCCATTCTTCAGCTTAACAAAGCGGAGCGCCCTCAGGTGAAACCACCTCACAACTGCATGACCCCGGCGGAGCGCTCCTGAAAAAAACGTGCGTCGATACCCTCCCTTGCCTCTCACGCCATGGTCGCGTTGCCTTCAGATCTCCCATGCTCTCCGGCTTTGCCCGCACCGCCGCCATCCTCGTCGCCTTCCTCCTCGGCGCCGTGCTTCCGCAGGCCCATGCCGCCGCCGGCGCGATCCAGTGGCTGATCATCGGAATGCTCTTCCTCGTTTTCCTCGGCACCACCTGGACGTTTCAAAGCATCCGCCGCAGCCAGCTCGTTCTGCTTGCGGCCAACCTCTTCATGGCCTTCGCGGGCCTCGGCCTCGGCTGGCTCGTCGGCGGACGCGACGTGGGACTCGCCGGCTTCTTCGCCGGGATCGCGCCGACCGCCGCCGCCGCACCCGTCATCATCAGCTTCATGCGCCGCGACGTCACCTACGTGACCGCCGCCTTCCTGCTCACCAACGTCGTGATCGCCGCGCTTCTCCCGGTGCTGCTGCCCTGGGTGCTCGGCGAGGTGGACGCCACGCTCTTCCGCCGCATCGCGGGCAGCATCGTGCTCCTCATCTTCACGCCCCTGGCGCTCGCCCTCATCGTGCGCCGCCTGCATCCGCAGTCCATCACCTGGCCCGGTCGCATCCGTGACGTCTCGTTCGGCGCGTGGATGGCGACCCTGTTTCTCGTGATGGCCAACGCCTCCCATTTCCTGCGCACACAAGCCGGAGTCTCCCGCCTGGTCCTCTTGGAAATCGCCGCCGTCACCCTTGCGGTGTGTGTCGCCAATTTCGCGCTCGGTCGCTGGATCGGCGGCCGCACCCACGCCGCCGAGGCCAGCCAGTCCCTCGGTCAAAAAAACACCAGCTTCACCCTCTACCTCGCCCTCGCCTACGCCAGTCCCCTCGTCGCCCTCGGCCCCACCTGCTACATCCTCTGCCACAACCTCTGGAATGGCTGGCAACTCCACCGCGTCCACCGCCCCGCCCGCCCCAAACCCACTCCCGCGCCCCCTGATCCTTTGTCACTTAATAAGTGACAAAATTGTCCGGGCGTTCCGCCACCGCCGCTGCTGCCCTTGGTCAAACCAGTTGCGCTCGTCAGACCCTTCAGAATGCTTTCGCACCGCTCCTCGCTTCACTTATGGCCTCTTCGCACGTCTGGAAATTTTTCCGCATCGGTGGTCTCGACCAGGCCGCCGTCGAAACCGGCGCCGACCTCCTCGCCCTCAAGCACCTTGACCAGAAACTCTGGGTCGCCCTGAGCTGCCCCGTCAAAGGCCTCGAGCTTGACGAAAAAACCCTGGCCCTGATCGACACCGACAAGGACGGCCGCATCCGCGCCCCCGAGTTGCTCGCCGCCATCGACTGGGCCGCCCTTCACCTCGAAGACCTGGGCGTCCTCCTCAAGGGCCGCGACGCCCTTCCCCTCGCCGCCTTCAAGACCACCACCCCCGAAGGCAAAGCCGTTCTCGCCTCCGCGCGGCACATCCTCGCCACCCTCGGCAAAACCGACGCCGCCGAGATCACGCTGGCCGACGCCGCCGACACCGCGCGCCTCTTCGCCTCCACTCCGTTCAATGGCGATGGCATCATCACGCCCGACTCCACCCCCGACGCCGCGCTTAAACTGATCATCGCCGACATCATCGCGACGATCGGCGGCACCCCCGACCGGAATGGCGGCACCGGCGTCGATCAGAGCCGCATTGATTCGTTTTACGCCGACCTCTCCGCCTTCGCCACCTGGAGCGAACAAGGCGCGTCGCCCGCCGTGCTCACCTTCGGGGAAGGCACCGCCGCCGCCCTGTCCGCCATGCAGGCCGTCCGTGCCAAGATCGACGACTACTTCTCTCGCACGCGCCTCGCCGCGTTCGACTCCCGCGCCTTGTCCGCGCTTAACCGCTCCGAAGACGAATACCTGGCCCTCGCCTCCAAGGACCTCTCCCTCACCGTCCAGGAAGTCGCCGGGTTTCCCCTCTCCCGCATCGAGGCCGGCAAGCCGCTTCCCCTGCTCGACGCCGTCAACCCCGCCTGGGCCGCCGCCCTCGCCACGTTGCACACCGCCGTGGTCACCCCGGTGTTCGGCGCCGCCAAGACCGCTCTCACGGAAGCCGACTGGACCACCCTCAAGGCCCGCCTCGGCGCCTACGAAACCTGGACCGCGACCATCCCCGGAGCCGCGGTCGCAAAGCTCGGCCTGGAACGCGTCAAAGCCCTCCTCGCCGCCGACCAGAAAAACGCCCTCACCGCGTTGATCGCCCAGGACAAGGCGCTCGATCCCGAGTTCACCGCGATCACCTCCGTCGAAAAACTCCTCCGCTACGCACGCGATTTCCGCGTGCTGCTGAATAATTTCGTCAACTTCTTCGACTTCTACTCGCCCGACCAGCTCGCGATTTTCCAGGCCGGCGTGCTCTACCTCGACAGCCGCAGCACCGAGTTCTGCATGCAGATCACCGCGCCCAACCCGCTCGCCGCGATGAGCAAGGCCTACATCGCCTACGTCGATTGCAAACGCGCCGGCGAAGCGCCCATCAAAATCGCCGCCTGCTTCACCCAAGGGGACAGCGACTACCTCTTCGTCGGCCGCAACGGCATCTTCTACGACCGCAAGGGCCATGACTGGGACGCCACCATCACCAGCATCGTCGACAACCCCATCAGCATCCACCAGGCCTTCTGGTCCCCGTATAAAAAATTCGTGCGCATGATCGAGGAGCAGGTCGCCAAGCGCGCCGCCGCCGCCGATGCCGCCGCCAATACCAAACTGACCACCGCGGCGACCCTCACCGCCAATGCCGACAAATCCGCCCCCCCCAAGCCCGGCGAACCCAAGAAAATCGACGTCGGCACGGTCGCCGCGCTCGGCGTCGCCGTCGGCGCGATCGGCGGAGCCGTCGGCGCGATCGCCACCGGCCTCGCCAAGCTCACGTATTACCAGATCCCGATGGTGATCGTCGGCATCATCCTGGTGATCTCGGTTCCCTCCATGCTCATCGCCTGGCTCAAGCTGCGCCAGCGCAACATCGGTCCGCTCCTGGAAAGCAACGGCTGGGCGATCAACGGACGGGTCAAGATCAACATCCCCTTCGGCACCAAGCTCACCGAACGCGCCCGCCTCCCCCTGGGCGCCCGGCGCACCCTCGCCGACCCCTATGCCGACGAGGAAACCGCCCGCCGCAAAACCCTGTTCGTGCTCCTCCTCATCCTCTTCGTTGTCGCCGCAGTCTGGATACGCTGGGATCACCATCAGCGTGGCCGCTATTTCTGGCAGCCCCAGCCCGAACCGGCTCCCGCGCCGGCCGCGACCGCTCCGGCTCCGGCCCCTTGAGGCAGGGACGGCCTGCCGTCGCCCCCGCCTCCGCCACCCTCACACCACGCGATCCGCCATCGCGTCGCCGCCCTTTTCGAAGGCCGCGAGGTTTGCGAAGAAGTGCTTCACCAGCGCCACATCCTGGTCGCTGCGCCCACCCGCCGTGTGCGGAGTGATGAAACAGTTCGGCGCCGTCCATAACGGATTCGACGGCGGCAGCGGCTCCTCCGCAAACACGTCCAGATACGCCGCGCCCAGCCGTCCGCTTTCGAGCGCCTGCACCAGCGCGCGCTCGTCCACCGTCGTCCCGCGCCCGATGTTGTAGAAACGTGCGCCAGGCTTGCACGCCCCCAGGCGGCGCGCGTTGACGTAATTGCGCGACGCCTCGTTGTCCGGCAGCAGATTCACGATGTGGTCCGCCTCCGCCAGCACCGCCGTGACCCGGTCTTCCGAGATGATGTGCACCCCGCGCTCGCTATGCGTCTTCCGGCGCACCGCAAAGAGTTTCACGCCGAAGGGCGCGAGCATTTCCGCCAGCCGGCGGGCGATCGTGCCGTAGCCGAGCAGCAACACCGTCTGCCCGTTGAGCAGCACCGATTCCGCGCGATGTTCAAAAAACTTCCATTGCCTCGCCCCGAGCTGCTCCGCATGCGAAGCCAGCAACTGCCGCCCGAGCGCCAGCATCATCGCCAGCACATGCTGCGCACACGGCTCGGCAAACACCGTTGAACTCGTCGTGAACGCCGACCCGCGTGCGCGAAACGCCTCCAGGAATTCCGGCGTGTCGTAACGCCCGTAACCCGCGCTCGTCACCGCCACCCACCTGATCCGCGCAAGGCGCAGGCACTCGGCCGCGTCGGGCTGGCCGAAGACCACGTCGGCCTCCTTAAAGCCGGCATCACTCGCACCCGCCACCAGCACGGATGCGGACCGTTTCTCCGCAAAGATCAACCGATGCCCCGGAAGGCCGTCCACCAGCAGTCGTTCAGCCGGAGCGGACAGTGCCGCGTTACACCAAATCGTAAGACTCATGGAAAACACCTACTCAAAGTAGCGCCGGCTTCCAGCCTGCATCTTGTTTCAATCTTCCATCCCGGGTCATCACGCCGCCGGAGTTGCTTTGCCACCGTCCGCGTGCTCGTTTGGCCCGATGTCCCCG
>JAQSWS010000043.1 GCA_029266495.1 Rariglobus sp.
AATTGGCCGGCCGCACCGTGACGGACGTTTTGCCGGTGCGTCCGCTGAGCCGGGTTGCCTGCACGAGCGCGCGCATGGCCGCCCAGTCCGGTTGCGCGGCACAGTTCAGGTTGACGACGTAGCCGGGGCGCACGTCAGCGGACGGCTCGACGTCGACCAGGCTAAAGGTGCCGTCATGCTGCAGCTCGTGGAGGATTTCGTAGAGCCGTTGCGCCATGCCCTCTGGCTTCGCCTCCTCCTGCGTCGTGCTGGAATCCTGCACGAACGAGTAAGGCTTCGATGTCGCACTCGTCGCGGTGACGATCGCGACGAGCTCCTCGCCCTTGATTTCTTTCTTTAAGGGATCATCGGCGATGTCCGCAGTCGGTGCCTTATAGGTAACCTGAACGGAGATTTTCTGATACTCGGCCGCGATCAGCAGCTTGGTCTGCATCCAGTCGGTAATCGCGCCGGCCGTGAGTTCACGGGCGCAGGCCGGAGTAAACACGTCGTCGGCCGCATCCGTATCGAGTTCCGACATCTTCACGCGGGCGCCATTACGAAAGCCTAGGATCGTGACCCCCTCCTTTTTCAATGCCGGGTATTTCCGTTTCCAGAAACGCGCCATCGCCTCGAATTGGGCGGCGGTTCCACCGGTGGGCAAAATCGCCGTGCCGTAGCCAGACACGAGCAGTTCATTAATGAACTGCGATCTCACCGGCTGGCTCGGCCGCGTATCTGTGTAAACGCTGCCGGCGAGTTCGATCGTAAACGCACTCACGCGAGCGCCACGCGGATCCGTGCCGGGCGGGTAAGCGTCGATATCCACCTCGCGCCAGGCTTTCTCGTTCGCCCGATTGGTCCGCAGGTAGAAGAGGACCACACCGGCGCTCTGGGTCGAGTAGCACGGGCGCAGGCGCACCTCGTCAAACGGTGCAAAGGTCCCGGTGCCGCCCTCGCCGGCGGCCGGCACGTTGTAGGTGGCGACCGGCAGGAGCGGGCGACGACTCACGTTGAAGCTCGGCATCAGCCCCGAGTAGTCCCACCACACGACGGCATCCGGTGCCAGCTGCAGCATGCGCGCGATTACGGCCGCGTGGCTCATGTCGCGCACCTCGTCCCAGGGGATTTTGAAGTCGAGGCCCTCGATCACGCCCAGGGTGATAGGACACCCGGCCGCGATCGCGCTCTGGATCACCTGGGTAATCGCTACGCTCAGGTTTACCTTCTGCCCGTCGTCTGCCTGGCCGAGGACCACGCGCCCCTGGAATTTGCTGATCAAAACCGACTCAGCATTGTCGGGATTCTCTGCGACCTTGAAAAACTGCACATACGGCCGCTCCTCCAGCCACGCCCACGGGCCGAGCGCCGTATAGGTGATGCTCTCCGCCGTGGCACCCATGAAGCGGGGCAGTTCGCGCACCAGGCCGCGAAATTTCACGACGCCATCACAGGCCAGGACCAGCTCCTCGTCGAAGGCCCAGCGGAAGTCGGAGTCGAAGGCCGCGAGCGGGTCGACCAGTTCGAGCTTGTCCGCCTGCATCGAGGCGTAATCGAGTGCCCAGTCTTCGATCTGTTGAGCCCCCATCGAGAGGCCGTTAAGCGTCCAGGTGCTCATTGCGTGCGTGTGGCTTTCACCTTCGTGGTGAGGTCCTGGACAGTGACGATGATGCCGGCGATCGCCTTGTCGGTGGCGGCGTTATTGCCGACGACGGTGGATGCGAACTCACGCATGACTTTATTCAGCGTTGCGAGATTGGCGGCACTGTTGTCCCGCTTCACCGCGTCGGCCGCGTCCTTCACGGCGCCGGCGAGACCACCGGCACCACCGGAGGCCGAGGCGCCGGCCGCCGGGCGCACGCGGGGAACGACATCGCCGATCGCCACCGGCGCCGGCGTGAGCGGGATGCGACCGTCGGCGCCGACCTCGCGCAAGCGACCCACCGCACGGTTGTCATAGATCGAAATCCTGTCGTCCTTCGCGCCGATCGCACCCGTGATGCCGGGGCGGAAGGTGGAGGACGAACTCCCCGCGCTCACGCTCGGAGCCACGGCGGAGGATGCGCCGGCTTTCTTCTGCTCGAGCTGCCATTCCGCGGAGAGCTTGCGGCGCGCTGCGCGCTCGGCTTCCTGCTCGGTCACGCCGGTCTGCTCCATCACGCGGCGGATTTCCTCGCGCAGCTTTTTTTCGTTCTCCAGGCGATTCGCGATCGCATCGAGCCCTTTCACGCGCGCCTCGGCGATCTGAGTATCGAGGACGTAGTCGGCGCGGGCCTTTTGCTGGCCGGCCAGTTCCTTCGCCTGGTCGGCGAGTTTGTCCGCGATCGCCTTTTCCACCTCTTCACGCTGCTGGGCGATTTCGAGGATCTCGCGGCTGATCTCAAGGAAACGCTGATCGGCGGCGTCGCGCTCCTTGCCGGCGGGCATCGCCTCGATGCTCGCGTCCATGGTGGCGATCGCGGCATTGGAAGGCAGTTCGGCACGGCGCCGTGCGAGGATGTCGAGTTTCTCCTTGTCGTCGGCGGTCTTGAGCACGGTGTCGTCGTAGGCCCTGCGGGTCTCCGGCAGCTCCTTCGCGCGCCGATCGCGCTCGCTCTCGGATTTTTTAAGGAAGGCTTCAGTCTCCCTCAAAAGGCGCAGGCGATCGGCCTCGACACCGTTGATGGCGTGGACGCGCTCAAACACCGCGTCGACCTGGCCGCGCTGCAGTTGGATGAACTTGAGCTGTTGTTCGGCCATCTGCACGCGCTGCTCGTCGCCGTCGCCGATCGCCTCGTAGAGATCCGCCTGGGCCTTGGCCTCCTGGCTGCGCAGGCGCTCATACACCGCCAGTTTATCGGCCGACGTGACCATCGAGGCCATGGCCTTCGCGTTTGCGGCCGTGTCGGTGCCGTAGCCAGCGCCCTGCTCATTTATACGGCGATCGCGGGCGCCGGCCGTGGCCGTGATCTGGGCACGGATGAGCCAGCCGGCGATCGCGGCAATGACGAGGGGCGCGAGCACCGTGGCGACGCCTGCAGCAGTCACGCCGGCGCCGGCGGCCGTGGGCACGGCGGCGGCGGCAGCACGACCGGCGAAGGCGGCCCGCACCGTCGATGGCGCGGCATACTGGCCGAGGTTGGTGGCACGATTGAGAGCGGTCTGGGCGGCCGTAGCCGACATGCCACCGGCCGCGCGGCCGTAGCTGCCGACGCCGGCGGATCCGCCCACGGCACGCGCGGCCCCGTTGGCGAGATGCGCGGCGGTGTTACGGGTGAGCGCGACCGTCTCGGCATCGATCGCGAGCTTCGATTTAACCAGGGCGGCGGCCTTGAGTCCGAGGCCGAGGAGCAGGTGGGTGACATTGACGGCCGTGTAAGCCATGCCGAGCGCGGCGGCCGCCTTGGCGACGAAGAGCAGTGCGTCGCGATTCTCGATCGCCCAGGTGGTGAGGTCGTAACCGCTCTTCACCAGGGAGGCGATGCCCTCGCCGATGTCTCGCAGGCTGTCCACGATCGCGGGATCGTTGAGGGACGCCGAGAGTTCGAGCGTGCCCTTGGTCATCGCCTCGAAAATCGGCTTGGTCACTTTTGCCAGAACGTCGTCGATCGCGTCCTCCAGATTGGAGGCGGCGGTTTGATAGGTTTGCGCGCCGCGTTTTCCGGCCTCGGCGAAGGCGCTGATCTTGCCCGTGAGGAACTCGTAGAGCTGTCCGCGAGCCTTCGCCCCGTTCACATCGGCGGCCGAGACGCCGAGGATCTTCGCGGCGGCCGCATCGGCGTTGATGTTGCCAGTGACCAGGGCGCGCGTCTCCTGCAGGAGCTGCTGGCTGCTGATGCCGAGACCGGAGAGTGCCTGGCTCATGCCCACGATCAGATCCACCTGTTTCTCCATCGGGATGTTTGCGGCCGTCATCGGGCCGGAGAGTGCCTGGTATGACTGCACCAGCGCCTGGAAGGTCGCCGGCGATTCCTTGGCCTTCTGCTTGAGCAGCTCGATCGCGGTGGCGCTGGCGGCCATCGCATCGTCGAAGGTTTTAAATTTCCCGGTCGTGTCGAATTGCTTCATCACGGCCGCGATGCCCAGGGCGCTCGTCTGCAGGACGGCGTTGAATTGCACGCCGCGATCGATGGCCCGGTCCATGGCGGCGGGGATGGCCGCAATGCCGCTCACCAGGCGACCACCGATGTCGATCGCCGCGCCGGCCTTGAGCGCGCCGAAAAGCGCGTCGCCCTGGCTCTCCAGGCGGCCGATCGCGCCGGATACACGGTCGATGCCGGAGACATCGCCCTTGGTGTCGATGAGGATGCTGATGCGGCGTTCGTTTGCCATGAGCTGGGATCAGGTGTGGATGGGTCAGTTGCTCAATTGAGTGCCGTGCAGCGCCGCCTCGAACTCGGCGCGATCGCGGTCGCTGTCGGCGACAGCTTCGGCGAGCGCGAACATTTCGTCGGCGGGCTGGGCGCGGATAAAGGCCGGCACCGTTTTCTGGCTTACGGCGAGGCGCACGCTGAGCTCGCGGAGTCGGGCGAGGGACTCGGCTCGGGATTCAGGGGCTCGGAGAGCGTGCTTTTTTTTTGAGCCTCCAGCGCGGCCTCGAATTGTTCCTGGGTCTCGAAGTCGATGCCCTGCACCCAGAGCATCATCTTCCGGTGAAGATCCAGCAGCTGGTGGTATTGCAGCGATCGCAGCCAGGCGGTGCGGGTCGACTTCGCCAGGTTGTCGGCCGCCACGTCGCCCGTGTTGGGCACGGTGAGGACGAGGAGCTGCGCGATGATGCGCTGGTGGCGCGACAAGGCGTCCTCGATCACGCCCTCGGCGGGAGTGTCGAGGCGTATGCAATCCTCGATCTGCGCGAGGATCGGCATCGGGCATTCGAAGACGGGCGCGCCGGTGTCGGCATCGGTAAGGAAGAGCGAACGAGGGGGAGCGAGGTGCATGGGATCAGAGCGCGGCCGCTGCGGTAAAGCCGGCATCTACTTGCGCGGACGTGAAGCCGAGCGCGGTCGCGAGTTGGTTGATGAGGGGATGGGTCCGGGCGAAATCACGCGCCTCGTCAAACTCGATCAGCGCGGCCTCGCGTGCGGTGGCGTCGGGGATCGCCTCCAGCATCGAGCGCAACGCTGCGCGGGTGTGGCCCTGGGTGTTGAGCCAGAGGAAGAGCTGGCGGCGGGTGACGACCGTCGGCACAGGGACGACGGGGGTTGGCGGTGTGGCGAGCGCGGTGGTCAATGCAGCCACGGTGAGGGGCTGCGTGGCATCGGCCGCCGGAATGCCGATGACGCGGGCGGCCGGCGTTTGCACGCGGTAGCCGTCCGCAGCATCGGCGCTCAGCACGATGTAGGCGGCATCGCCGATGGTGAGCGTATAGGGTTCGGGAGCGGGCGGTGTCTCCTGGGCGAAGACGAACGGGGCGATGACGAGTAAGAGAACGAGGAGCGATTTCATGGTGGATCAGTTGTTGCCGATACGTTGGCCGGCGATGGTGTGCACGAGGGTGTCGGTGCCGTTGGAGTTCACCCACAGGCTGGTGGTCGCGTTGAAGCGGGTCGCGAGCGTGGTGTCGGAGAGGCCGGCGCCGGCCGTGATGCCGCTGGCGTAGGCGGTGCCGGCGCTGATGTTGCCCAAGCTGACCGTCTTCGACGTGCCCAGGTTGTTGATTGTCCAGGACGAGATGCGGTAGCGGTTCACTTCGTCGAATACGGCGCTGCCAAGGAGCTGCTCGTTGCCGTTCGTCGCGGTGCGGCCGACGATGCGGAAGTCGCGACGCTCCGTGATCGGGTTCATGCCAACCAGGCGGGCTTGGTTCCCGCCGATTCCCGTCCAGTCGTCCATGACCGCGATCGGCTGCACTCCGGGCAGGGAGAGCGCACCGAGGCGATTCACGCGCACGTTTTTAAAATAAATCTTATCCCCCGCACCAAGAGCGCCGCCTGAAGAGGCCGAAACACTCAGGCGAAGTTGAAGACCGCCGGGCCCTCCACTATCGAAGTTACACACGAGATCGTAAGAAACCCAAGTGTCCGCCGCTGGTTGGACAGCTTGGTTCGAAAGTCGTGAATCAGAGTCACGTATACCGACCCAGGTGCCGACTGTGTTAGTGCTCGGTCGATAGACGTCGAAACGAACGCGCAGCCTAGAACCAGTTGGAAACACGGAACCGAAACCAACATTTCCGGCCGCGCCACTGCCAGCCACGCCGGCGGTGTTGATTTCGAGCACATCATCGACTCCAGCAATGCCATCGACATTGCCCACCAGCGCGCCGTTAGCAGCTGACCACCCGTCCACTCCAGCCGCAAAGTTAGAATTGACGAGCAACGCCGCGCTTCCGCCGAATGTTACCCATGCGGGCGGCTTGCCCGTCGTTCGCCAGTAGGTGCGATCATCTGCGGACAATGCTCCGAGAATCCAACATCCGAGCGGCGCGGGACCGGCGGGCCAGTTGTAGCCGGTCAGATGGTAGGTGCTGACCAATGCGGAGTCCAACCACGGCGGAGGAGTGCCGATATTGGCCGCTGAAAATGCGCTCGAGATGTCGACGTCATTCCAACGCACAGCAACAGATGAAACGGTGACATCTACCTCAAGAATTCCTGTTTGACCTGAGTAGGTCGAACGAAACGCCGGGTAAATTATCTTGTTAATATGCGAGTTTACGGGCGTTCCCTGTTGCTCAATCGAGAGCGCACCGGTGGTGCCAATAAACGAGCATAAGCTGAATACGCCCCCAAGGGGAGCGGCCGAAGACTGGACAGCAAATACTCCCGAGGTGGTTGCTGGATTGCTCGACGGCACGGTTACCAGCCCGCGCCAGGTTGCCACCCCGACACCAGCCAGATTGCCGCGTGTGCCGGGAACCTGGACCTGCGCACGGTTCGACGTGACGGCATCGCTGATTACTTGGTCGGACCCGACACGGGTTAAGGCGATGGGATCAACGTAGCTCGTAAGCGCGGCGCGATTACCGGCTGGCGTGATGGCGCGGGCGGTATCGGTGCCGGTCACTGCCTCGGCCGCCGTGGCCAGCTCGACGACGCCGGTGGCGGTGTCGCTGGCGGGGTTGACGCCGATGAGCGGGTTGCCTGCCGTGCCGGCGGGATTGGTGACGGTGAGCGGTGCCGTGACGTTGATCGAGCGGGCCACATTGGTGCCAGCGACCCAGAAGCCGGCGGTGGAGTTCGCCGCGAGGGCACCGAGATCGGCATCAAACGCCTGCACGTTGGTGCCGATGACAACGCCGAAGTAGGCTCGGCCTGCAGCGGCGTCTGCCAGACTCAGCGTTGCGCGGCCGTAGCTCGTCGTGCTGAGTGCGCCGATGAGGGTGAGGTCGGCATCGTAGCCTTGCACGGTCTCGCCGATTTGCTCGGCGACCAGGAGAGTGCCGCCGCCGTCCGGCATATAGACGTCGATGTTCCCATCGTGCGCGCCACCGAAGATTGCTACTTTTCCGGCTGAGCCGTTATCGATGACGAACGAGGCGGCCTCAATCGTTCCGTTGAAATCAGGACTGCCAAGGGCGGCGATGATTTCGGCCGCGTTGGCGGTCCAGAACGTCGGGGGTTCAACGACGACCTTGGTGGTATTGTCGACGCGCACCGATTGCTGCGCGAGGGCGGTCGCGGCCGTGAGGCCGGCGAGAAAGAGAGAGCGGATGATTTTCATGGGAGATTTTAGAGGAGTTGTTTCCAGTGGAAGGCGCTGCCGTCGTCGGGGCTGATGATGCCGTTGTCGGCATTTTCGACCTGGGCACCAGGGAGGAGCATCCACACTTCGGCGGCGCCGTTGTAGCCGGTGCGGGAGAGAATCGCGGTGTTCACCGGGTAGGCGCCGCCGGCGACGGCGATGCCGTCGATCCCGGTGCCTCCACCGCCGGTGCGGTTCGTGATGCCCAGGCGCATGGCGAGGAAGCGGGTGTCGGCCTGCGCGGCCGTGTAGTAGTTGACCGCCGGCTCCGGTGCCTCCGCGCTGATTCCGGCGCCGTCCTGGACGGCCTCGATCGCACCGAACTTGAGCGGCACAGTTTTGCCGTTCGCCAGGAGCGCCGTGAAGACGAGCCACACCAGGCCGGGACTGAGCGCCGAGGTTTCCGCCTCGGGGAAAATGAAGTAGGCGTGCTGCTTGGTAAGATCGTCCCAGGTGGCGATGTTCAGGGTCGCATCGATGGCGCCCACGGTCTTTTCGGGAATGAGCGCCGGGGCCTCTGCAGGGGGTGCCGCGCCGTCAACGAGCGCCTTGATCGATGCCGTGATGGATACGATGTTATCCACCGCGTGAAGGGCACGATCTGCATTGAGCGGGTGGTAAAAGAGGCCGACCTCGATACGGAGGTCTCCGATCGGGATCTTGGGCCGCGAGCGCGTGAGCTGGTCAACGAAACCGTCATAGGTGCCGGTGTTGAGCGCCAGGCGAAGGAGTTTTCCATCGAGTTGCTTGGGCATGGGAGAATTAGACGAGAGTGGCCGGCAGAGAGCCGGTGACGGTGAACTGCACCCAGGTGCGGATGCCGCGCGCGGGTTGCGCGTTGAAGATGGCGCTGGCGTTTACGAGTGAGGTGATCGGCGAGCCGAGCCCGCGATCGGCGGTGAAGTTGCCGAAGGCGCGGCCGACCGCGCGGGGCAAGTCGTCCAGGTAAGCCATGGCGGCCGCGTAGTCGGTATGGCCGCGTGCCACCATGAAGGAGTAGGAAACCAGGACGTTGCCCCGATCGATCTGCGTGGCGTTCTT
The DNA here is from genome assembly GCA_029266495.1 of Rariglobus sp. GTDB lineage: Bacteria > Verrucomicrobiota > Verrucomicrobiia > Opitutales > Opitutaceae > Rariglobus. The sequence goes on from JAQSWS010000043.1 coordinate 8,686, forward strand.
TGCCCGGCACAGCGGCACCGGCTGCACTTCCCGCTGCAGCGCCGGCGCCCAACCGGAGAGGGCGTCCGGCGGGATGCAGAGCACGAGGTCGGCGAGTGTGACGGTGGCGAGCATTCCAGTGGCTGGTCGCTAAGAGATCAGACCAGGGTGAAAAGCGCGTTGAGCACGCCGGCGGTGTGGTCGCGGTTGGAGACGAGTTCGATCTCGCCCACGCGTTTCTGGGCACGGTGATAGCGCGAGCCGGCGGAACGTTGTGCCAGGCCCGTGACCGTGACGCTGCGCGTTCCCGATCCGGTTACCACGAGCGAGGAAACGGCGGCGGAATCGCCGCGCGCAACCGTGCCGCCCTGGATGCCGAGCGCATCGAGGTGGGCACTCTCACCAATGCCGATCGGCACGTATTTGACCGACACTTCAATGCCCCCGAACGAGTAATCGATGATGCCGAAGCTGTCGGACGGCACCTCGTCGAGCTGCACGTTGAAATCGATCGCAATGCCGTCCTCGTGCTCGAAGCCAACGCCGCCCAGCACACCAGCCCAGGTGCAGAAGGCCATGTCGGCCTTGACCAGGCCCGTGAGGGCGACACCGGATGCATCGGCGCCAAAGCTGTAGCGCGCGCCGGCTGCGGACCAGGCGGTGTTGTTTGCCAGGACGCCCACCCAGGTGCACGAGCCAAACATCGGCTTGGAGGCCGAGAGCATCAGGTTCGGCGGGGTCTTCACTGCGGCCGCTGCGATCGTGAGCGGCTTGCCGTTGATCGGCGTGATGACAAGTGGCTTGTCGACCGCACCGTTGATCAGCGTGCCCATTGCCATCGAGGCGTAGGGATTAAGCTTGGCCGGAGTCGTCCAGGCCTTGGGCGTGCCGGTGAACTCGATGGTCGTGTCGGTGTGCGCACGGAGCATCACGCCGAAGGCGTCGACCTCGATGTCGACGAAGACCTTGGAGACGGCGAGCACACCGCCATCCGGGAAAAACTGAGTGGCGCCGTCGTGGGAGACTTTGCACGGGCCGATTTTGATTGTTGCGCGATCGATAGCCATGGGAGGGAGATTTTAGCGAAGTAGTGAGTAACGGGTAGTGAGTAGTCGGAGGACGGAGCTGCGGTTACGCGGCGGGGGTTTCGGCGGCCGGAGCCGCTTTGACCTTCGGCTCATTGGCGGCGGCATCTTCGCGCGTGACCGTGGCGATAAAGTTGCCCGTCGCGCTGAAGAGGTGGACGTCGACGTCGCCGGCGGCCTGGTGGTAGGCGACGGTGCGGGCAGTCTTCTCGTGACGATAGGCTGGGATCGATTTGGCGACCTTGAGATCGAGGACGGGGTCGACGGGCTTTGCGGGCGCGCCGGCGGCGGGAAGTTCGGGCTGGGTGGTGGTGTTGGCTTTTTTCATGGGAGGATGGCTTAAGGGAAATTTAAGGCGGCTCAGTCGATGCCGGCGTCGAGGGTGACGGAGCCGTGGAATAGGATGTCCCGGATGGTTTTCTTTTTGTTGGTGCGGGTTGTCATGGGGTCGGGGTCGATGGTGATGACACCGCAACCCTCCACGCCGGGCGTCCACTGGTGCAGGCGGCGCATGACGATCTCCTCCAGCGCGGCCGAGTCGCGACCGCTGTCGTTGCTCGTGGGTGCGGTAAAGATGACAACGGTGACGTCGTAGGCGTCGGAGCTGATTCCAGGCGCGTCGGGCGCGATATCCTTGAGGTCGATCTCGGAGACGAAGATCGAGGCGCCGACGTTGGTGAGCTGGTTGTCGATTTCGCTTTCGAGATCCGCCTTGCGACGGTCGAACACCTCGATGCCGGCGAGTGCCGAGCAGCCTTTGAGGTGATTGGTGATCGCTTCCTGGAGATCGCGGAGCGTGGAGGGAAATTGGATGGACATGACGGAAAAGAGTTAGGCGGCGCGTTCGTCCAAGAGGCCGAGGAACTCCTCGATGTCGGCGATGACGCGCTCAAAAAGGTCGTGCTCAGTCGGGAGCACGGTGTCGTCGCCTTCCTGCTTCACGGAACGAACGAGCCAGAAGACGGCTTCGCCCGTGGTGTCGCCGCCAGGAAGGCCGGCCGCCGGCGCACGGCCGCCGCGCTTCGCCACGCGAGTCAACGGTTGCGAGCCGTCGCGCACCAGGGCGGGACGTTCGCGGCCGAGTTCCGGGTCGTAGGCAAAGCCGAACTCCAGGTCGCCGAACTCACGCGCACGCTTCCCGTGCGCCTCGGGTGTCGCGGGGATCGTGAGGTAGCGGGCCGAGACGGGGCGCAGGCGGCCGCCAGGCAGGCCGGCCGTGCCGTGGAAGCGCAACGAGATCCCGATCGCATTGATCGAGAGCATGACCTCCTCGTCATTGAGGATCCGGAAGTTTACCGCGTCGGCCGCCTTGGCGTAGAAGTTGGTGCGCGGGCCACCCATGCGATTGCGAGAGGAGCGGTTTTTCGCCCGCAGGTGTTTCTGAACGACGTTGCGGCCGCTGCGGCCGGCGACGTTGAGCAACGCCTTCGGATCCGTGATCCGCTTGCGCAGCGGCGCCAGGCCGTGGTCGCCCTTGAAGGAGATGCGGGTGCTGAAGCTCATCGAGCACCTCCGGCATTGACCAGGTGCGCGGCCTGGCTAGGGTGTGTCCAGGCAACCGCTCCCGCGACCGGACGCAGAATGTATAGGCCGGTCGCATGTAGGACTTGGCGAATCAGGATCTTCGCTTCGTTCATCGGTTGCCTTTTTCTTTTGTGCCGCCGGCTTTGCTGCCGTGGCTCGTGTCGTGACTGGAGAGCACCCAGTGGTTGCTCTTCTCGCCGAAGAAATCCTTCACCAGGACAACGGTGTGCCCCTTGTGTTTGATCACCATGCGGGCCGGGCCGTTGAAGGTGATTTCGCCGTCTGCGATGATCTCGGGTGTGAGGCGTGCCTGCTCGGCGCCGTGCTTCGCGACGATCTTCGCGAAACCATGGCCGCCGGCGAAGTCCTTGGCCGCATCGCCTTCTTTGCCCCAGCGGAAATCGATGGGACCAGTCTCCGGGCGCGACATGGCGCCCATTACATCGCCCTTGGTGCTCAACAACGCCTCAACGGCGAGCGCGCCGGCGTCTTTCGATGCAAAGCGGCCGTTCTCGTCGCGCATGTATTCGCGATTGAGGAGCGGCCCGCCGTTGTCGGTGTCGACCAGGACGAACACGCCGGACTCGTCGAAGCGACCGATGCCGCTCTTTTCCAGCGCGGCCTTCAAGCGCTTGTCCTGCACGGCGTGCGTGGCCTGGACGCCGCGGTTGATATCGCCCGTGACGCGGTCGGGGAAAAGGCGCGTGTTAAGATCAATCAGGCCGAGGGCCATCGCCTCGCGACGGGTGCGATCTTCGAGACCCATTCCGGAGCCCCAATCAAACGGGGGGTAAGGATTGCGGAAGCGTGAGAGCGCGACCCACACCGGATCTGTCTTCAGCGCGATCATGCGCGGCCAGGCGTCGGTGCGGGGGCCGCCGGCGGCGAGCCAGCGCTTGTTCCAGTCGCGCTTGTCGCGCGAGTCGATGACGCGCACCAGCTCCTGCGCCGGCCACATGTCCAGGACGTCTTCCTGCTGGCCTTGGATGTGATTACCCAGACCGCGCATCATTTCGACATTGGTCTCGATCTGGAGGTTTACGCGTCGATCGCTGGCAAAGTCCTCCAGGCCGCCCTCCTTTTCGGGCGGCGCCTGGTAGCCGGTCCGCCAGAGGTGCTGCTTGATGCGCAGGCGGGCCGTGGCGACATCGAGGCGGCCGGAGAGCACGTCCGAGATCCCGGTGCCGACCTCGTCCAGGTGCGCGAAGTCCGCCACCTTGGCGGAGAACATCGAGCGGCGGAGAAGATCCGCATCGAGCTTGGCGAGGTCGACCGAACCGAGACCGGTGGGCAACCAGCGGCGGGCCTCCTGGCTGGCGAGGGCCTCGCGGAAGGGAATGGCGCGGCCGAAGATCATGCGTGGACCTCCGGCATTGAGTTCGAAGCCGGTGGCCACGATAAAGCTCCACCATGATTCAACTCCTTCAGAAAATTGATTGGATCAACGCCGTGTTCCTGCCGCTCTGCATGGGAATCCCATTGTCCATTTACGCGGGCATTGTGGGAGCTCGCCTCGTTACTTTTCAGCAAACCAAAACGGCAGCCATGTATGCGTTTATTGATCTCGCGACTAAAACCGCGAATGACAGCAAGGGGCGGTGGGAGACCTACCTTCTTTGTTTTCTCCAAGCTGCCCAACTCACATTTGTTTCCGAACGTCAGCACAAAGCTGCCGCAAAACTCGCGGCAATTAATAATGAAATTTTCGAGGCCTACAAACTCGCGCTCCCCAAAGCTGAACAAAGGTTCGTGCAGCAATATCCCAATCTCACGGATCACCCTGATAGATGGATGCACGAAGCTGTGAGCGCGTTCGACAGCATCAAAGACATTCCTAGCCGTAAGATTCTTCAGGTAGGCTCTATCAAACCCGAACTTTATGCGATTTTCGGCATACACCTTTCGGACTACTTTGACTTCACCGACGGCGAGCGAACCGAAGCCAAGAAGCACAACGTCGTTTAGTCTCACGCGCCCCTCGCTTTCCGGGCGGTCGTGAACTCGTCGCGATCGCTGGTGATGATGACCTCGGCGTATTTGCGGCCCTTGGACTTCTTGCCGTTGTTGCCGATGCCATTGGCGCGAACGATCGCCTTCACCTGGTAGCCTTCGAATTGTGAACGGATCTGCGGGCAGTCCTGGAACGTGACCATCCACTTCCCCTCCAGCGTGACGACGCGTTTGCAGAAGCGCTCCAGGTCGACCTCCGACCAGCCGGCGTAAGCCGAGCCGCCGGCGTCGAGATACGGCGGATCCAAAAACCAGAACGTTTCGGGCGAGTCGTAGAGGTCGAAGCACTTTTCCCACGACACGTTCTCGACCGCCGTTTTATCCAGGCGCCGGTTAAGTGAACGAATCGCGACCAAGCGTTGCGATCGGGAAGACATCGGCCGGGCTTTGCTCACCGCAAAGTCGCGACCCATCCCGCCGAACGAGATTTTATTACGAATGAACCAACGCGCAGCGCGCTGGATATCGGTAAGACCAGGCTGCTGCAGGAAGTCGCGCAGATCCTGGCGGGAGTTGAGAACGAGATCCAATTCGTCCAGGAGCGATTCGAGGTGATATTTGCAGCAGCGGTAAAACGAGACCAGGTCGCCGTTGATATCGTTGATGACCTCAACCTCGGACGGCGGCCGGGCAAGGAACACGGCGAGACCACCGCCGAACACCTCCGCATAAAGCGTGTGTTCCGGGATGAGCGGCAGGATTTCCTTGAGCATCCTGGTCTTGCCTCCGGGCCAGCCGATGACGGGTCGGACCTTGGGCAATGCGAGTTCTGTGCCTTCGTCGAACATCAGTTCATCGCGGCACCATCGCCGGGTTTATTTGCGACTTGTCGCGCGAGGTCGGTGGAAAGTTGGTAGCCCTCGAATTGCCAGAGCTTGGTGGCGATTCGATCGAGGCAGATCTTCGCGCCCATCGATTCGCTGTAGTTGGCGGGGTCGACCGCGCCGCTGGCTTCGACCAGGACAAAGCCGTTGGGCAACTTGACGGTGACGACGGTGACCTTATCGAACTTGGTGCAGACATCCACCAGGCTGGCAGCCATGAGGGCGTCGATGTGATCGCGGGTGATGGTGTTTTTCATTGGAAATTAAGAAGGGCTTAAGCGCCGTCCTGGGCGTCGCGGCCCCACTGGCGTTCGCGTCCGCAGATTTCGGGCGTATAGTTTCCGGCGCTGGCTTCGTCGGTCGGCGTCTCGGTCTCGCCGATGTCGAACTTCCCGTCGCGCACATCGCGCAGGGTAGCCTCGGCCGACTTGTAGAGAGTCATCTTCACCTCGCTGACATCGAGGTCCAACCGGCCGAGGATCATCACGGCGAAGATATTCATCGTGGCCTCCTTCAGTCGGAACGGGACGGTGTCGCCGGCGCCGAGCGTGTATTTACCCGACGCGCCGATCGCGCCGCGCACGCGGCCGACAGCCTTGGAAAGTTCCTCGAAGAGCGGGTCAGCCTGGCCAGTCGCGATCACCTTGGTGCGCGCGGCCGCCATGAGCTTTTCATTCACAACGCCGTAGGCGTCGTTTTCGGTGGGAGTGATCCAGGCCATCGGAAAATTGAGAGCTGAGAGTTGAGAGGAAAAGCGCCGGCGCGGCGGGCCGGCCGGCGCTGTGTGAAGTCACGCGTGGTGACGTTTAGGATTGGCCGGCCTTCTCGGCCTCCTTGGCCGCTGCTTTCTTCTCAGCAGCGGACAGGTTTTTTTTAGTCGAGCCAGTCTCGGCGGGGTCCTCTTCCGAAGATTTGCCGGCTTTGCCCTTAACGATTTCGACTTGTTCGAAGCGGAGCCAGGCATCGAGCTGTGGGCCTTTCGGCTGCTCGATGACTTCGCCCTCGGGGATCGTTTTTTTGCCCGCGAGACGGAGTCCGTTGGGATCGATGACTTTGATTTTCATAGGTGGTGATGGGTGAGTTGAACCTTTCGGTTGGATAGCGCCTCAAAGCCCCACCGCTCCGAAGAGACGGCAGGGCGTGGAGTGGCTTATGCCTGGCTCGTTTAGCCCGTGAGGACGTTGGTGAGCATGTAGGCGAAGCCGTCGCCCGTGATCTTCTCGTCGGTGTGGTGCAGGGAGCGGTGCACGTCGGACTTGATGGGGTCGTCGCGGTAGGTCTCGACGAACGAGCCGACATCACCGCCGCCACTCTCGCCGGCCGCAGTCCAGTGGAAGGTGCGAGCCGCGTTGGGCAGCTCCAAATCCTGACCGGGATTGCTGACGGAAAGGACGACGTCGTCGGCCCAGAGATCGGCGAGTGACGCGGCCTGACCCTCGGCGGCGGTGTTCTGGATCGCCCCCGAAATCTTCAGCGAGGCCACGCCGAAGGCGATGCGCAGCTGCTCGACGCCGATGTCGCCATCGTAGTTCGGGAAGATCGCACGGATCTTCGGGTGGACCGACAGCTTGTCCTTCACGGTCTCGGGGATCGTAAGGAGATTGGGAACCATGCCGGTGGCGGCGCGGATGATCTGCTTCACGGCTTTCACATCGGCGACCGGGTCGGAGGCAGGATCGTCCCACTTGGTGGCGGGCGAGCTGCTCGCGATCGAGCCACTGTGAAACAACGTGTGGACGCGGATCTCGTGATTGAAGAGGATCACGTGGGCGTTGCGGCGCATGGCGGCGCGGTCGGCGTCGATCTGCTTCGCGTATTTCTTGCGGTTCTCGTCGGCGACCGGGGTTTCATGGCCCCAGTTTTTGCAGCCGTAGAGGTCATCGGAGATGTTCGGCACCGAACGCTGAAACGGCGTGCCAGGGGCGCGCTGCTTGAGGGTGGGAACATCGGTGAAGTTGCCGACCGGGAACACCGGGTAGGTGGCGGCTTGTTCAGCGGTGTCGAACATGGGCGCGAGGTGGAGGCCAATGAAGCCGAGCGGGTTCACGAAGAAGCTATTGAACATCTTCGAGAGGACCGGATTGAAGGAGGCGGTGGATTTCATGTGTTATCTATCTGGGTTGCGGGTGAGTGGCAGAGGCGGCTTAGGCCGCGACGACAAGGCCGGCGGCGAGCAGCAGGGCGTAGATCGCGCGAACGTCGTCCCCGATCTTTTCGGCTTCGGCCGCGAGTCCGGCCAAGTTCGCAGAGGCAGCACCGGCGGTGCCGTTGGTGGACTGGAGGGCGTAGACGGCCGGCACAGCAGTGCGCTCGGCGATGTCGATCACCTCGATGACGTCGCCGGCGGCGCCGTTGCCAGGGCTGAGCTTATAGCCAACCGCTTTGGCGCCGGCGTCGGCCGTAGCCACACGAGCAGAGGCCGCCACGCCCTTGACCAGGGAGCCGGGCACGATCGCGGCCGACTGGATCATGCGCACGGTGCCACCCTTACCAAGGAGGCGGGCGCGCACGACGGTGTCGTCGGGCGAGTTCTTGCCGATCATGACGGCGACGGCGGGCGCGGCTCCCGTGTAGAGGACGGCCTTGCCGGTGTTGCTGAGTGAGAGCAGGAGATCGTCCTTGCCCGTGAGTGCGCCGGCTACGTTTTCCTCAAGGGAGATGTAGGGCGAATCGGTGACAGTGATTTTCATAGTGATGAGAGTGAGTGTTGCGGTGATGGGCGACCGGCGGGCTTACGGAGAGATTCCCGCCGCCGGCCTAAATGATGTGAGTGGTTCCGGGCGGTGGGTTACTCAGTGGCGGAGAGGGACTGGCGATATTCCTCGTAAAGCGCGGGATCGGCCTCGGCGGCGTGATACATGGCATCGGCTTCGGAGAGCTTGCCGTCGGCGGCCTGCAGCTCCTTCACCCGATTCATGAACGGGCAGCCTTCGTCCTCGCCCTCGCCCTTCTTAGCGGAGGCCGCCGCACCCCTGCCGGGCTGGTGGACGGGCGCCTTCTTGTCGGTGGTAGCGGCAGGCTTGATGCCCTTGAGCAGCGCGGTGGTGCCGGTGAAATCTTCGGTGAGGCGGTTCTTCCAGGCCTCCTTGGATTCTTCGGTGATGACGCCCTTGAACTCTTCCAGGGTGCGATCGACGGAGACGGTGAGGAGTTCCTTGTGGCGGTTTTTGAACGCCGTGTGTTCGGTGTTCAGCGTGTCGAACTTGCCCTGGAGGGCATCGGCTTCGATGACGCGGTTTTTGAAGGCGGCGGCCTTCGCGAGGATGTCGGCTTCGGACGCGGTGGCGGCCAGGCCGAAGAGAGCAATCAACTGTTCTTTCATGGCGATGTGGTTGTTTTGGTTTTCGTTGGCCGGTTGGCCGGAAATGGATTCTTCGGAGCGGTTCCAGAAGGGCTGGAGGGCGGCGCCGAGGTTCGGCTTGTTGGTGAGGCCGGCATCGTTCACGGCGACCGGCCGCACGCGTTGCGGCCCAAGGCTCTCGACCTGGCTCGGGAGCCAGACGGGCGAGAGGTAACGGTAACGGCGGTTCTTGATGGCTGCCTCACCCTCGTCGCTCCAGTCGGCCTGCGCCCACAGTCCGTCTACGCGGGCCTCTACCTTATTTACCCAGGCGGCGGCCGAGCTGCTCTTCTCAAGGTCGTGACTGAAGTGCTCGAAATCGATCAGCAGCTTGTAGCCGGCGGTCGTCGCTTGGCGGTTGGCGAAGGCCTCGGCCATGCGCGTCACCGCCACGTCGTCCACGACCTGCTCATAGATAACGGTCTTTCCACCTTCGTTACGTTTGATCCTGAAGACGCCCTTGGGGACGAGTTGAAACCAGCCGGCAGGATCGAAGGCGCCGCCGTCGCGGTTGAGGAAGGGAGTGAGGACGTGTTCGGTGGACATGGTTTTTTGGGCTATTTGCAGTGAAATTTCAGTTTCCGGCGCAGGTGTGGACGGAATGGCTTTTAAGGTCTCTTAAGAGCGGCCTTCCCGGCCCTGCCGGAAAAAATTCGCACAGAGGGGCCGATTTTCCGGAGAGCCCCGTAAAAGCGATTTCTCGGGCGTTTCTCGCGTTCACGACTTTTTGCCCTCCTGGCGCGCTTTCGCGCCCTCGATCGCCCCCTCGGCCAGCTTGGTGCCGAAGACTTCGACCAGGACCTCGGCTTTGTTGCCGGCCTTGGCCCATTGCTCCATCAGCCCTGGCCACTCGGCATCGATCTCGCGGGCGAGCGCCATCCAGGACGCGTCGTCGGTGGTCGCGTCGAGTTCAGCCAGGCGCTTGAGCAACGCGGCCTGGTCCTTGCGCGTGGCGGCGGCGAGATCGGCCTTGGCGCCGGCGTCGAACTCTTCCTGGCGGGCAACTTCCTCGGCCGATGGCGCGCGGTTGGCGAAGGGCTTGGCGGGCGGCTGATCGCCGGCGGCCGGCGCGCCAGGCGCCGTGGAGACGGGCGCGGCCTTCCGCTTGAGCTTGAGCCCCATCTTTTCGGAGATCTCGTTTTCGTCGGCTTCGAGACCGGCCAGCGCGAGCTTCGTGAGGCGTTCGGCCAGCGAGTCGAGGTCCTCCTGGTCTTGCGCGGCCAGCTCGAAATAGGCGACCGGCACCTGGGACGGAAAATCCAGAGCGAGGAGCGGCTTGTCGAACTGAGCCTGCAGGAGAGAGGAGATTGCCATCGCCTCGGCCTGGGCGATCGCATCGAACGCGGCCTCGTGAACCTTCGCCTGGTCGCTACCGAGACCGGTGGGCGCCGACAGCATCGAGAGCAGACCGCCGGTGCCGGCGAGGACGACTTCCTCCCGCTGCTCGTCTTTGTGCGACTTGAACGGCGTCTCGCCCTGGCTGCCGTGCGCGATCGTGCTTACGGTGCTGCCAGGCGGAAGCGCGCCCCGGCTGTTGCCGGTGACCTTCTCCATGACGGCCAGCCACTCCTTGACCTTGTCCGTCGGCGTGTTGGCGCCGAGGATCGCGAAAACCGAGGGAATGCCGAAGTCCTCGACGAAGGCGTCCCAATCTTTCTGCGACATATTTTTCCGCAGGAAGGCGATTGCGGCGATCTCGTTGATCGGGTCATCGAGTTCACGGATGATGAAATTGGCCGGGTCGATCGGCACGGCCATCGAGTAGTTGCTCTCTGCGCGGGCATCATACTTCCAGTCCCACGTCTCGGGATCCCGCACCCAATGCCACTGCGGCACCGGCTGCAGGCGCACGATCGGGAGCGACGGTTTGTCGTCCTGGTGGCGTTTCTCCAGGTGGGCGAACCCACGGAAGCTGGCGAGCGCCAGGGATTCGAAGACCTCGGGTAGATTCTCAATCTTTTCATACGCCTCGCGCAGGTAATCGGCCTGGGCTTCGGCTTGAGCCTGGGTGATCCCGCGCGGGAGTTCGGACGGGATCTTGATGTCCCAATCGAGTTTTTTAAGCGCAGAGGTCCGGCGCATCTTCAGGGCGCGCACAGTGGCGTCGCGTTTCTCGATCGTGCGATAGAGCCACTGGACATCGCCATGCAGGCCGCGCTCGCCGTCCTCGAGGAGACGGATGAGCTTCGACATATCGAGCCGACGAAGCGGGTTGTAGTAATCGCGCGCGCGGTTGCGCTCCTTAATGTGAAGTGGAGGTTGGTTGGCCATGGTGGATTAGCCTTCGAGCTGGCGTTCGCTGCGTGCGCCCAAGCGGTCGCGACCCCAGCCCTGGATATCTTCGGTCTCGCCCTGGTAGCCTGGCGTGAGGCCGCCGTGGTCGCTGAGCGCGCCCGACCAGGCGATGTCGGCGTGCGATGCGGCGTTGAGCTGATTGGTGCCGGCGGTGAACACCCATTTTTTCCCGACGAATGTTTTGCGAAGGCAGTAGTAGTCGGTGGCGACGTCGTCCCACGCCTTGTCCTTGGGCCAACGCTTCTCTGCCGTGGAGAGGCGGTTCATGAGCGCGAAGCCAAGGTCGGACTTCGATGACGAGAAATTCACGCCAACGAAACGACCGGGATAATCTTTCTCCAGCTCCCAGCATACCTTGCTGCCGAGGCCGGTCTTGTCGCCGGCGCCGCGCACCGCGACCACGCGATCCATGAACCAATGGGTGGCGACGTCATGGAAGTCCCAGTCGTCGGTGCGGAAGGTGAGCAGGCCGGACGCGCTCGCGATCGGGCCTTCGACCTTGTCGATATAGATCGAGGCCAAGTCGCCCTGGCCGCTCGCAGCGACGTCATAGCCGAGCGTGTGGTGCTGGATCTCGGCGAGCAGCTTGGAGAACGCGCCCTCGAGGAATTCGTGGATCTGCCGATCGCGGGCAACCTTCAGCTCGGGGCGGAACTCGCCGAACATCTCCTTGATCTGCGAATCCTCCAGGTGGACGCGCTCCGCCTCATACTCGAATCGGCAAAGCTCGATCTGCGCCCAGTTGACGATCGCGGCCGTGCCGCCCTTGGGGTTGCACATGTAGGCTTCCTGGTAGGTTGCCTCGTCGCGTGAGCGGTTTTTGCAGTCCAGGATGAAGCCGGTGCGGGTGAACGTGGTGCCGCGCGTCTCATTGATTTTCTCGACGAGGCCCATGCGCACTGCGTCCTCGATCGTGGTGAAGTGATGCGACCAGCCGCCCTTGCCTTTGCGCGCATCGAGCGCGATCCGATAGAACAGCGTGTCGTTGCCGAAGTGGGATCCCCACATCGAGAGATCGTAGCCCCACGTCACGCGGGCTTGCGCGATCTGGTAAAGCTCCTCGGCGCGGCCGTGGCGGGGAAACTCGTCGAGCCCCACGTCGCCGCCGTAAACGAGCATGGCGTTGGGATTGGAGGAGAACGCGATGATGCGGCTTCCGTTATCGAATACGATCTTCCCGATCTTGATCTCCTCGGTGAAGCCCGTCGGCTTCCCGTCGGCGTCATGGATCGGCACCTTCACATCCTCCACGCCGTGGCTGATGATATTCTTCGTGAGATTGAAGACCTCACAGAAGGTCTTGCAGATATCCATGTATTCGAGCGCCGAGGGATGGTCTCGCGTGGCGAAGAGGTAATCGCGCTTCGCATGGAGCAGTCGCTTGCGGACGTTGGCAAAGGCGTCGGCGTAGGTGGCGCCGATACGGAACGACTTCTCCCAAATCTTCAGACGCGACTCGTCCTGGATCCACTCCAGCTGATGCTGCAGGAAGTAGCGCGACACGGCCGAGTCGGACTCGATCTGGCTGGGATTGATGAGGACGGACATGAAAAGAATGAGGGCGGCGATCATGCCTTCGGGGCTTTGGGTTTGATTCCCATGACTTCGTCGATGAGAGCGACGGCCTGCTTGCGAATGTCATCAGCGCTGGCCTTGGGCTTATTGATGGCGGCACCGGCGGCCTCAGCCTTGGTGCGGAGAGCGGCCTCGCGGGCTTCGCGATCGGATACCAGTTTGGCATTTTGCTCCGCCAGGCGCGTGCGCTGTTGCTCGGCAAGTTCCAGCTTCTTCTCGGTCTCGCGCAGTTTGCGATCGAGGTCGCGGTCCTTGCGGCGACTGTCCTCGCGCATCGAGATCGCCGACCGGAGCTTCACGAGTTGCGAGGCGACCCATTCCACATCGATCTCCTCCGACTCCGTGAGATGGTCCTGCAGCTCCAGCACCGCGACCTCTTCCAGGGCATCGAGCGTCTGCGCGCCGCCGGCCGTCGCTTCGACGAGCGCCTCGCGGGTCTCGCGGCTGCGGTGGAGTTTGTCCAGGTAACGAGCGAACGGACCCTCGCGAAACGTCTTCGCGCCCATGTGCGAGACCGTGATGCCGTATTCCGCCGCGAGCGCCTGGATCGTGGTGAACGTGACCTTGCGGCCGCCAGGCATGGAGCGCAGGCGTTCGCAGAATTCGGCGAACTGTGGATCGCTGAGAGAGCCTCGGATTTTCTGGGCCATTACTTGGAAGCGAAAGGAGGGCGGGAAATAGAAGTCGGCAGGCGGTAGGCGCTGAGCAGGCCGGCAGGCTTACTCCGGCGGGCACCGACCAAAGTGCCCGCCGGGTTTTGCGCGGCTGACCTGGCATTCAGAACCCCGCGCGACGTGCGCGCGGGAAGGGTTTTGCGGGCCTTGTTCATCAAGCGAGGCCCTCCTGGGCGGCGTAGTCGCGGCCGGCGGCCGTGATGCGCCAGCGCTTCATCTCGGGGGAGATCGCCTTGTCCACCGGCGCGACAAGCTCCTTGTCGATGAGGTATTGGATCTCTGCATCGAGATCCTGATCGGCGGGCTCGAAGCCGCCGGCCCTGGCACCGATCTTGAGCGCGGCCGGCTTCATAGGCGCGCCGTTGGCACAGAGCTGGGCGATGAGATTATGGCGGAAGAGTTCGCGGGTGGCGGCGTTCATGAGGAGCGGTGGCGGGGAAGTTCGCGGAGGACGCGATCCATTTTTGAATCGAGATTGGTTAACTGCTGGTGGTTGAGGTCGGTCTTCATCTTTACCTCGGCGACCGCGACGCTCAGGGCCTTCTGCTCGTCATAAATTTCGGAGCGGCGCTGCGCGTGGCGGCCCAGTTCTTTTTTGATGTCTTCGACGTCCTTGGCCTGCGCGGCGCGAAGTTCCTGGACGGCCTTCTCATGCGCCTTGATCGTCACAAACTCTTCATCGGTCTGGAACGTGACGGGAGACTGCACTTTGACCTCGATGGCCTTTGTGGCCTCGGCCAGCTCCATTTTGATTTCCTTCGCCAGAGCAGTTCGGGTTCGCTGGGCGGCGATAAGGATGACCCCGCCAACCAAGGCGAGCACGACAATGCTGCCGACTACGATCGCGCTGATGCCCTTATAATTGTCGGGCATCTGGCTGTTGGATTGGGCGAGGAGGAGGGCGAGGATCATTTAGCGGGAGCGGTTGCGCTCCTGGGCGAGAGCGGCGGCGGTGTTGATGAGCTGGGATTCGAGGTCGCTGTAGGAGGCGGCGCTGTGCCAGGTCTCATCCACCTGCGGGACGTAGGTTCCCGCCTTCGACTGGATTGGCTGGCCCGCTTCCAGGAAGAGGGCGCGGGGCTGGTAGATCTGCAGCGACCCCTTGGGCGCGGAGGATCCGATCGCGCAACCGCTCAGCATCGCGCTGAGCAGCGTCGCTAAGAATAGAACGGAGACGGACGATTTCGTTTTCATCAGCGCGGATGTCGGCTTCGATGCGGCGTGAGAGGTCGTAGTGGGCGCTCTTCGCGGAGAGCTCCGCCTCCTTGGCCCGCCACTGGAAAAACGCCGTGGCGGCCTGGATGATGGCGGAGATCAGCGAGAGCATGGCGGATCAGGCGGCGGCCGGGGGGCCGGCTTTCTTGATCTGCGTGACTGCCTCACGCAGGCCGACACCTGCCGCTCCGAGCGCGAGGCCCGCCCACACGTTGAGAGTCGAGCCGGTGAGGAGGTGGGAGATATACTCGATCAACATGCCCAGGAACGGCGCCATGATCGGCAACCACACGCGCGGGATCTTCGGGATCGCGAGCTTGATGCCGGCGATGATCAGCGGAGTGAGCACCGCAATGAGCGACTGCTGCAGCGTAAGCGGCGCGGCCTCGGGGGCGGCGACGGTGGGAGCTGCGGGATCCGCGACCGACGCCAGGAGCGCATCGGCGGGCACGGCCTGGGCGTTGACGATCGAGGGAGCAAACAACGCGGCGGCGGCGAGCGCGGCAGACGCGAGGACAAGGCGGAGGACGGATGTATTTTTCATGGGTGGGAAAATCAGAGCAGGCGACCGCCTGGCTTGGGGATGGGTGAACGGCGAACGGCTTGAGCCTTGAGCACGTCCACATGCACGAGCGTGCGCAGATTACGCATCTCATCCCGCAGGCCCTCGGCGACTGGGCGGGCCACCGCGAAGACATGGGATTGGCCCTCGGCGGTAACGAAGGTGAGGAGGACCGTGCCGTCGTCGGCCCGGTCGCGCATCGCACCGGCGCCCACGCACTCGTGGAATACCACAGGTAGGCCGCTTGCCGGCGTGCCGGCAGACCGGGCCACGACATCGGCCAGGTGACTAAGGCGCGCCCCCATGTCGCCGCTATTGGCAGTGCCGATCGAGGGTCGGTTGTGTCCGCTCATGAGTTGAGCGCCTCCTGCAGCGCGGCGTTGGCGCGACTGAGGCGCCGGGCAATAGGGGTGAGCGTTCCCTTGGTGAGCTTACCAAGCTCCGGCAACGGCTCTTTTCCACCGAGCTTAACATGCTCGGCATGCAGGTCGGCGATGGCGGCGCGCAACGCACTCGCCCCCAGCAAACCCGTGCGCAGCCCCTTGCGCGACACGGCGGCACGACCCGCCGCATTGACGGCAGAGTAAGTTCCGATAGAGATGGTGGGAGCCTCGGAGGCCGCTGCCTTTAGGTGACGAAGGTGGGCGTTTTTCACTCCGCCCAGTATGCGGATTTTGAGACCGAGGTGTTACCCTTGGAGTCCTTCGTGTCCTTACAGTCAGGGAAAATCTATCAGGCAGTCGCCTGAATCCACTATGAGGCCGCCGGCTTTGACGGGATACAGAGAATGAACACGCCGCTATTCTGGCTGGCCTGAGGATCCCTCGTCCTGCTCTCGCAGGCGCCGGAGCAATTGATCGATGCCTAACAGGGCGGCGTTCTTGGGATTCTCGTCCCCCAAACGCAGCAGCAAGTCTTCGTGTATTTTGTCCGCCTGGTCATCGAGTAACTTGCGCAGCTTCTCCGGTGGAATTCCCCGCTCTTGAGCCAATGCCATCACCAACAGTTCCAGCGCCGACAACCGAGCGGCCTGCTGAGTAACAATGGTGCCCAGCTGGGTTATAGCCTGAAATAAAGGACTGCCTTTTTTTGCGTCCATCTAGCTCATTCCCCGCGCTGTGCTTTCTCCCATGCCGCGTCTTTGGCTGGCATATTGATGAATGGGCTACGTGCCGGGGTGGCAGGCTGCGGTGAGCGAGCGACCAGAACGCCCGTGTTGTGGGCAGTGCGGCCGAGAAAATCGACGCACTGCGCCAGGCCGAAGGAGAACACGAGCGAGCCAAGCCCACCAGCGATCACCATGATCCCAGCGCCGACATTACCGTCATTTGCCTCCCGTAACCCGATAATCAAAGCGAAGACGGCGCCGATCACACCGCTGATCTGGAGGACAGAGACGAGGATCGGTTTTTGATATTCGGGATTCATAAATTATTTCTCCTGGTCTAGCGCCTTCAACACATCTGCCACCGCGCTCTGCGCGTCGGAGCGCATACCGGTCTCCTGGAATTGCTGCGTGAGCTTTTCGACGGCCCGTGTGTAGGTGCGCGCCCTGGGATCGCCTGCCTTTGTTGCATCGTTCGCCATCTGCTGGAGGCCGGCAAGAGTGGCAGCGGTTAACTTGGCCGAAGCCTGGTATGTCTTCAGCACGGCACGCCCCTCCTTGTCGCCCGAAACATAATAAGCGAGGAGCTGGCGGTGAGTGGGATGATCACCCACGGGAAGGTAATAGGTATTTGCGATCCACACTTTGGTGTCCGGGAATACGGGCTCCTTGGGTGCAGATGGCCGAGCAGGCTTCGACTCAACCGACTCCGAGCCGACTGGCTTTGTTTTCGATTTCTGAGCGGCAATGAAGTCTCGATCTCGATCGGACAGACTGGCAATCGGCACATCGAGAATTAGATCGTCGAGATCGCGCTTGAGCTGCACGTGCGTGGCGGTCTGCCCTACCAACTCCGCCTCAACCTTGCTGCCGTTGGTGGAGGTCCAGACACGCGACTCGGCGAAGGCGGAGCCGCACAGCAGCACGGCGAGGAGGATGGTGGTAAGCGTTTTCATCGTGGGTATTTCAGGACGGGTTTTTCAGTTCCGCGCAGTGGCGCGATCGGCAACGACTCCTCTTCGCGATCGGCATCGTAGATGACGAGCGACTCGACGAGTTCGCTGAGCGACATTTTCCAACGCGCGGCCGCCTTTGCGGCCTGACCGCGAAGCAATCGAGGGATCGAGAGCGACATTCTCGCTTTGACCAGGCGGGCGGGGCTCTCGACTACGGGCAGAGCGATAGGGGGGCCGTGCAGGTAATTGTGCAGCAGGATCGCGATGTAGAGGCTCCGGGATGAAAGACCCAGCTGCCTTCGACGCGCAGTCGCAAAACTTGGGACGCCTGGAGAGACCGTGATGCTGCCGCGAGAAGTTGCCACATAGGCACGCAAGGTCTGCCGCAAACACAGTGCGACGATAGGCAGGTGTTACCTCGTAACATCCTGCGACTTTAAAGAATTCCCTAGGCTTGGTTTCCATTTAAAAAAGTATTCGTCTCCGCCGTTACTTCACGAGCGTGCCAGCACCTTCATACACCCGACGACGCGTCCGCGACGCCCAAGGGCAGACCGTATTCGGATTCGCGTGCGACATGCATGCCGAAAACAAGGCCCTGCGCGCGGAGATCACTCGACTCCAAGAGAGATTGAAAAACATCGCGGAGGTCATTGCGCTTTTTTCTCGGGAAGTTCACCGGTGCTCGGATGGTTCAAACGAGCCGCTGCCACCTCCCGCTTGAGTCGGGCAAGAGTCTGCTCGGCTGTTTCGATCCCGCGCTGAAGGCCGGCTGCTTCGTCGGCCAGGTATTCAATACGGAAGCGCCGTAGCGCGCGCGTGAGATTAAATATTCCTCCAGGCACTCGCTGCGCCTCTTCGGCAACTTGATCGAAGAGTGCGCGCAGCTCGGTAATGGTGGGCTCCTGAGCCGCCGGCGCCGGGCTCGACCCTGGGCCGGACCGTGAAAATTTCGCACTCGTTTCCTCTAATTCAGATAATTGCCTTAAGTGCAGTCGTTCCAGTTCCTCAATGCGCCGCTGCATGACCCGTGAAAACTCTCCGGCGCCGCGCCTGAGTTTCGAGACCCAAGTCTCTGACACCCCGAGTTCACTGGCAGCGCGGGCACCGTCCCAGCCGGCTTCATGCATGAGATCGCGCAAGCGCTTCGCCCAAGCATCCCGGCCTAGTTCATTATTTTGAATTAAAGTCACAATATTGATTTGACGGTATCAGGTTCAAAGTTTTGAACTGTGATCAATCCCAAATGAGTCGCCTAAATCAAGCCCGTATTTCCCTGCGGAAGAAAATGGCCGAGCGCGATCTGCGCGTCGGCCAGATCGCAACCGCGCTCGATCACGATCCAGCGGTGATTTCGAAGGCAATCAACCACGGCCAATTTCCGCGCGTCGTCGCGAAGATCAAAAAATACCTCAACTCGAAGGAGGCCGCCGGTGCCTGATCCTGACACAGCAACGGCGCTCAAAGTCGCCCTGCGTCATTACGACGACAAGTCCACCACGGATCGGGAGCGCGACGCCATCTTAGGCGCGTTCACTAAGCACTTCGATGGCCCCGAGGGCGAGGCGGCCGCGCGCGCCCTGTTCCACCGCGAGAAGGCCCGCGAAGAGCAGCTCGTCCTCACCAACCTGCTTGATCGCCCCAATCCGAACTCCTGAGCACGGCCATGCCCACCGCGAAGAAACACATCACCCCCGCAGAGCTTGACGCATGGCAGGCGTCGCTCGGGTTGCTGTTTCCGCGCAAGCCGATGCTCCGCGCCGATGAAATCGCCGCGCCCATGGGTGTCGACGATCGCACCATCGCCCGCCTCTTCGAGGTCGAGGTCAAGGGCCGCACGGGCGAGCGCCGTCCGTGGCTGATGGGCATCGAGTTCAACGCCGGCGTCAAAGACGAGCGCATGACCCGCCGGTATCCCCGCGACGCGGTGATCCTCTTCTACGCGCTCACCGCCAACTACGTGCCCGCCGACCTCCTGCAGCTGCTCTTCGACGTCCTCGAAAACCGCACCCCGCAGGAACTCGCCGCCATCCTCCAGCGTTGCAGCGAACTCCTCCGCCGCCACGCCCGCTGAATTTCCCGACCCGTCATCCAGAATATGAATACGACCACCGACCAAATCACCAAACTAGCCCGAGACACGCAGGCCCGTCGCTGGCTGGGGCTCGCGATCCGTTTCCGCGACGACGCCCGTGCTCCCGCCGACCGCCGGATCCACCCCGAGTTTCGCGCCGGCGCCAAGATCGCCATGCGCAAGTGCGCCCTAAACTGGCGGGTTCGCGCCGCCCAAGCCGCCGCCGCCTGAGCCATGTATCCTCGCGACGTTACTCCTACCGATACCGGCTGCCTCTTGCGCCTGATCCAGCACGGCGAACGTGGCCCGGCGACCAGTCTGTTCGCCGGTGTGCACATCCCAACCGTCGGCGTGGCCAAGCCCGACATCTGGTCCGCGTTGGTCTGGACCAACGGCAACGCCTATCGAAACGACGACCTCCGCTGCGAGCTGCTCGGCCGCCCTCCGACGATTCACGAACTGCTCCTGCACCTCGCTCTGCACCACGGCCGCTGGTGCCTCATCACAAAGCCGATCGCCTGATCCCCATGCCCAAAGCATCCGCCAAACCCTCAACCAAAACCGCCTCCGTCGCCGTGCTCGCCAAGTCGAAACCGATCGACCTGGAGAAACTCGACGCCGGCCAAGTCGGAAGCAGTTTCCGATTCGATGCCAAGGAGCACGGCAAGCGCGCCGTCGCGATGATCGCCCACGTCGAGGGGCTCAAAAAAGAGCGCTCCATGAAGGCGATTCTCGCCGGTATCTTCCTCCATCAGGTGAAGCTCTCCCTGGAGCACGGTGAATTTGAAGCGTGGATGTCTGAACACCTCGGCAAGACCGCCCGCACCGGCCGCAACTACATGGCCCTCGCCGCGAAGTTCTCCCGCTCCACGCGCCTGATCCTCCCCGAACTGGTCGGCGCCAACCAGCTCTCCCTCGACCTCACCGCGAAAAACGACGACGGCCGGGCCGTCCTGGTGAAGCTGGAAAAGTTCGTCGGCTCCAAGGGCCTCACCGAACTCATGCAGCAGCACGAGGTGATCAAGCAAGGCGGCGCCCGCCCAGCGCCTGCAACCACGACGACATCCGCGCCCGGCGGTGCAGATGATGGTGCCGGCGAACCCACGGTCGACGAAGCCGAAGACGCCGCCCGTAGCACCGGCCTCGAAGCCGTCGAGACCGCGCACAAGGCCCTCATGAACGACGTGCTCTGGCACGACCTCACCCCGGAGAACGCCGCCTTGATCGAGGGCAAACTCAAGACTCTCGCCGACTGTTTTCACGCCCGCCTCCTCAAGCTCAAGCACGCCGCCGCTGCCTGATCTTTCCCCGCTTCAACTCACCGCATCGCCCATGACCCTCCTCGATCTCCCCTCTCACCTGCGCGCCCGCTACTCCCGCGCCAAGCCCGATCAGAAGACCAAGATCGAAATCCGCATCCAGATCATCGCCGCGCTCGATCGCACCCCGCAAAACGGCTGGAAGGCCAAAGCCAAGGAACTCTCCGCCGAGATCGCCCGCGTCCACGCGATCGGCGGTTTCAGCCCTAAGCGGATCCTGGACATCTACCGCGAATACCGCGCCAACGGGCAGGAGGCCCTCCTCATGCACTACGGCAAAAAAGCCGAGAAGCCGAAGGAGTTTGTCCAGGAGCTGGCCCGCCGCGTGGAGAACAACAAACGCGTCGCCAGCGTCGCGCTCGATGAGCTGCGCGCCGATTGGTTCGCCGGCAAAAACGTCCCCGGCTACGGCAACTGGCGCAACGCCTGGCGCGCCGCTTACCCCGACGACGCCGAGCCCGCGCACTGCCCGGACTGGTTCACGCCCAAGGGATGGAGCGAGCGCAACCTCTCACGCCTCGTCCCCAGCGAAGCGGAACTCGAATACGCCCGGCGCGGTGTCTTCGCCGCCCACGGCAAACTCCCGCAGAAGCGCAACGACTACCGCTCGCTGATGCCCCTGCAGATCGTCGTATTCGATGACGTCCGGTGCGACTGGCTCGTCTCTTACCCAGGCGCAACGGAGGCCTGCGAAATGTGGCTCCTGGTCGCGATGGACGCCGCCACCCGCAAAGTCCTCGACTGGATCTCGCTCGCCCGCGTTCCCAACGACGAAGGCAAGCGCGCCGAGTTCATCGGCGAACACATGCTGATCCTCGCCGGCAACATTCTCCGCCATCACGGCGTGCCCACCGGCTGGCAGATGACGCTGAAAGTCGAGAATGCCAAGGCCACGATCAGCCGAGAAAAAGCCGACTACCTCGGCACCATGGCCGGCGGAAAAATCGTCGTCGACTACACCGTGATGCACAACCGCCGCCTGCCCAGCGGCCACACCGAACGCCACGGCACGCCTTGGGATATTAAGGGCATCCTCGAATCATTCTTCCGCACTTTCCACGACCACACCGCCGGCTATATCGGCAACACCGGCCCCCGCTATGACCTCGCCCCGGCCGAATTAAAATCCCGTCAAGACGACCTTAAGGCGCTCTTGAAAGAGGCCGAGGACCTCCCC
>JAQSWS010000135.1 GCA_029266495.1 Rariglobus sp.
ATCTTTCTCGGCACCGGCACTTCCCAGGGCGTTCCCATGATCGCATGCAACTGCGCCGTCTGCACCTCCGCTGATCCGCGCGACGCGCGCACGCGCGCCTCCATCCATGTTGTGATGGATGGCTTGCATATCCAGATCGATGCCTCGCCCGAGTTTCGCCTTCAGTGCCTGCGCGAGAAGATTAACTGGATCGATCTCTTCATCCTCACGCACGGTCATGCCGACCATATTTCCGGCATGGATGATCTGCGCCGCTACTGCGATTTGCTCGGCGGGACGGCGTTGCCGGTGTATTCGACGGACGAGGGAATGGGCCGCGTGCTGGCGATGTTTCCTTACGCGATCGCCGAGCGCCCGATCTCCAAGGGCTACGCCGCCTTCAAGCTTGTCGAGATGCCCGGCCGCCTCGAATTGCCGCAGGGAACGATCGAGTCCACGCTCCTCCCGCACGGCGGCGTCAATACCCTTGGTCTTACGTTCACCGAGAAGAGCAGTGGCAGGAAGTTCACCTATTACACCGACTGCAAACGTGTCCCGCGCGAAGCGGTGGCGCAGGCGCGCGGTTCGGATATCGTGGTGCTCGACGGCCTTCGTCCCGACCCTCATCCCTCGCACATGAACGTCGAGGAGGCGCTCGCCGTGGCCGCCGAGATTGACGCGCCGCGGACTTACCTCACGCACATCACCCACCTGATGGGCCATGCGGACTGGGAGGCGCGGTTGCCTGGTCGAGTGAGTTTCGCGCACGACGGGTTACGATTGTCGTTCTGAGAAGGGGACAAGGGCGGCGAATCGGCGTCGTCGTTCATCTTGGGAGTCCATTTACTAGGTTTTCCACTGGGGATGCCGTAGGGAAATCAATGTCTCGTGCTAGCAGGAATCAGCGCAGGGCTGATGTGTATCCATGACTGACTAGAGACTTAGCTCTCTAAGATAGTAAGTTTATCAATTAACTTAAGTTTTTGCTTGCTTGATATCCTACTAAATCAATGTAGTTAACCGCAGTCTAGTAATGAAACTCTCCAAAAAAGGTGAATATGCGCTTCGCGCCCTCATTGATCTCGGCATCGCGTCCGAGGTGGGGCGGTCCCTCGTGCAGGTCTCCGAACTCGCCGAGAAGGAGCAGATCCCCGTGAAGTTTTTGGAGCAGATCATGCAGCTCTTGAAGGAGCAGGGCTTCATCGAAAGCCAGCGCGGCAAGTTCGGTGGTTACCGTCTGGCTCGTCCTGCGGCCAAGATCACCATCGGCAGTGTCGTGCGATTAATCGATGGACCGCTCGCGCCGATCGGGTGCGTGAGTCAGACCGCCTACGAGAAGTGTAGTTGCCCCGACGAGGTGCACTGCGGCCTGCGCATGTTGATGCTCGATGTGCGCAACGCCATCACCGGCATCCTCGACCGCTACTCGCTCGCCGACGTGGTCGAGGTGACGCTCCGCAAGATGCGGCGCGATGAAGTGCCCCTCCCGTTTTCAGACTCGCTGATTCCCGGCCGTGCCGCCCGGCGCGCCGCCGTTCGTTCGTCAATCGTCCGTCCCGATCTCAAGCCCGTCGAGGGCCTCCTCTCCAATCTCCTGTCAGATTACACGATTTAATCCGTCCTCATCATGAGCAACACGGCCGACACCCAACTCATCCCGCCCGCCTGGCTCGACATCGTCCGCCAGAAGGTCGAGTCCCTCCGCTTCGGCGTGGTCCAGATTGTCATTCACGATGGCAAGGTCACGCAGATCGAGCGCACCGAGAAAACCCGCCTCGCCGGCGGCCGCGACGACTGAACCGCTCGCGTTTTAATTTTCCTACCGGCACCCGCCGGAGGTTTTCCACTGACCGTCACACACCACTGCAGCCAACTGACCCGATCACGGGAAGTTCCCATGCACACGAAGCAAACCTATCTTCCCATGAGGAACCTGAAATCATTCCGTGCCGCCAGTCTGCTGGTCGCACTCACCGCCTCCACGCTGTCGCCGCTCGCGGCTCAGTCCGCCACCACCAGCGAACTCGAATCGCTCCGTGAGCAGATCCGTCTGCTCGACCAGAAACTGCGTTCCCTCGAACGCAACCTGGAGCTCAAGGAAGAGACCGCAGTCGCGGACGCCAAGAAGCTCCCCAAGCTCACGGCAAGCGACGGTCGCATTGAAATCGCCTCGGCCGACGGCGCGAACTCGCTCCGCCTCCGCGGTCTCGTGCAGGCCGACGCACGCCTCTACCTCGACGACGCCAATGCCGCCCAGGATGGCTTTGTCCTCCGTCGCGCCCGCCTGATCTTCGAAGGCAAGTTTGCCGACATCTTCCAATACGTGATCCAGCCGGAGTTCGCCGGCACCGTCCAGATTCTGGACGCCAACATCAACGCCGCATTCACGCCCGCTCTCCAACTGCGGGTCGGACGTTTCAAAACGCCGATCGGTCTTGAGCAACTGCAGTCGGATCCGGTGGCCTTCTTCAACGAACGTTCCGTGGTGACCAATCTCACGCCCAATCGTGACGTCGGCATCCAGCTCCACGGCGATCTCTTCACCAACCGCCTTAACTACGCGATCGGTGCGTTCAACGGCGTGCTGGACGGAGGCAACTCATCCGCCTCCACGAATACCTCCTTCATCAATCCCGAGGGTGACTTCACCGCGGTCGCCCGCCTCTTCGCCACACCCTGGGTCAATGACAAGGAGTCCGCGTTGAAGGGCCTCGGCTTCGGCATCGCCGCGGGCACGGGCAATTACCGGAACGTTGGCGCCAACCTGAACACCCTCAATCCCTACCGCACCGACGGCCAGCAGACCTTCTTCGCCTACAGCGCGACGACGGCCGCCGATGGCGACGCGACGACGATCTC
Organism: Rariglobus sp.; assembly: GCA_029266495.1. Taxonomy (GTDB): domain Bacteria; phylum Verrucomicrobiota; class Verrucomicrobiia; order Opitutales; family Opitutaceae; genus Rariglobus. The sequence goes on from JAQSWS010000135.1 coordinate 2,839, forward strand.
CCCGCAGGCCTACTATTACAACGGCCCGCTGGGAATCCTCGCCGAATACGTTTCCTCCTCGGCCGAGCTGACCAACGCCGCCAATTCCCAGGAGATCACCAACAAAGGCTTCAACCTTTCAGTGGGCTACGTGCTCACCGGCGAAGACTCCACCTATAAAGGCGTCACTCCGGCCACCAGCTTCAGCCTGTCGAAGGGCACCTGGGGCGCCTTCGAAGTGGTCGCCCGCTATGCCGAGGTCGACATCGACGACGACGTGTTCGATGGAGCCACGCCGCTGGCCTCCGCCGCCACCAACGCCACCAAGGTCAGCACCTACGGCCTCGGCTTGAACTGGTATCTGTCGAAAGCGGTTCGCGCCAACTTTGACGTCTTCAAAAACAAATTCGATTTCGAGGGCGCCCGCCCGCTCACCGGCGCCCTTTCCGATGATGAACTCGCCTTCATCTCGCGCCTCCAGGTCTCGTTCTAAACTCACAGGGCAGGGCGGGACCGCTGGGCCCGCCCTGCCTCTCTCTTTCACCTCTTTTCGACTTTTGTCATGAAACACAAAGCCCTCTTCGCACTCCTCGCCGCGGTCGCCTTCACCGGTTCGGCCTTCGCCAAGAACATCGAACTCCTCAACGTTTCTTACGATCCGACGCGCGAACTTTACGCCGAATACAACGCCGCCTTTGCGAGCCACTGGAAGGCAAAGACCGGCGACACCGTCACCGTCAAGCAGTCGCATGGCGGTTCGGGCAAGCAGGCCCGCTCCGTGATCGACGGCCTCAAGGCCGATGTCGTCACCCTCGCCCTGGCCAACGACGTGAGCGCCCTCCACAAGAACGGAAACCTCCTTCCCGCCAACTGGCAGGAACGCCTCCCGCTCGGCTCGGCCCCCTACACGAGCACCATCGTGTTTCTCGTGCGCAAGAACTCGCCCTTCGCCGCCAAGGTGAAGGATTGGGAGGATCTCGCGCAGTCCGGCATCTCCGTGATCACCCCCAACCCCAAGACCTCCGGCGGTGCGCAGTGGAACTATCTCGCCGCCTGGGAATACGGCCGCCGCAAATACGGCAGCGATGACAAGGCGAAGGAGTTTGTCTCCAAGCTCTACAAGAACGTCCCCGTCCTCGATTCCGGCGCACGCGGCTCCACCACGACCTTCGTGCAGCGGGGCATCGGCGACGTGTTCATCTCGTGGGAAAACGAGGCCTTCCTCGCAGTGAAGGAATTCGGCGCCGACAAGTTCACCATCGTCGTCCCTTCCATCAGCATCCTCGCCCAGCCGACCGTCTCGGTGGTCGACAAGGTCGTCGACAAGAAGGGCACCCGTGAGGTCGCCACCGAATATTTGAAATATCTCTACTCCGACGAGGCCCAGGAAATCATCGGCAAAAATTATTACCGGCCGACCTCCGAGGCGGCGAAGGCCAAGTATGCGTCGGTCTTCCCGAAGGTGGAACTCTTCACCATCGACGAAGCCTTCGGCGGCTGGACCAAGGCGGCCAAGGAGCACTTCTCCGACGGCGGCACCTTCGATCAGATCTACCTGAAAAAATAACGCTCGCCTTGCAGGCCGCCCGTCTCGCGGGCGGCCTGCAAGTCAACCCTTCAACCAAGGACCGCCATGAGCCACCTGCTTCCCATCGCCCTGCGTTTTGACGCCGGCTACAAAGCCACGCCTTCCGTCCCGCTTTCGCCATCGATCGAGTTCAACGAGCGCCTCACCTCGCTCTACGCGCTGGCCCAGCGTTCCGACTACGTTTTCGCTTCGCCGCTCGGGCCCTTTTATCAGCATGCCCGTCATGCACACGTGCCGCGCTTCGTTTACTTTGGCCCGCACACGTCCGACGAGTCCTTGCGCCTCGCATTTCACGCCGGCTTCGACGCCCGGGATCTCCGCGGAACGCTGGCGTTGCTGCATTTCGTCGAGCGGCTGGCGCTGACCCCCGACCTAGGGCAAGGGCTGAACCTTTCCTTTTTCCCGCTGGCCGATGTCACCGGTCTCCTCCGCAGCGAGACACAGGATCTCGCCTCGAATTCGTGGATCGCCCCGGAAGTGCCCGAACTGGCGCTGCTCGCCGGGGACGCGCGCAGCCGCGGTTATCATGGTTTTGTGCGAATCGAGACGACCGCCATGGATGACGATGTCATCACCGTGCGCCTCCGCGGCCACTCCGCCGGCACATTGGGCGTCGAGCTGTTAAATTCGGACGACCTCGCGCCGTGGTCCGTGCGCTGGGAGGCCGGTTTGGTCAACGAACCGCCCGTCGACGGTCCGCTTTCGTTGAGCGACGATCTGCCGTTCCAGCCGTTCGAGCTTACTCTGGGTCTGCCCGCCGCCTGGTCGGTCGAGCTGCACCGGGAGGCCGCCACCGCGATTCTGAAAAACTTCATTATTCGTTACCGCGGCCTTCACGCTTACGCGCAACACCTCTGAACCATCGGTCGCATTGATGCCATCCTCCGCCGTCACACCGGTTTTGCGCGATACGCGCGCCTTGCTCGACCCGCTTCTCAAGCGGGCGGAGCATTGCCCGGCACTGACGGCCGGCGCGGCGGGGTCTTTTTTATCGGAGGGCGGTTCGCACGAAATCGTGCGTTTTCGCTTCAAGGGACCTCACGCCGAGCACGACCCTTTGCGCATCGGCCTGTTTGCCGCCCTGCACGGTGACGAGCCGGCCGGCGCCGAGGCGCTCGTCAAGTGGATGACCGAACTGGTCGATGAGCCATGGCGGGTGACTGGCTATGACCTGACGGTCATTCCGATCTGCAATCCGACCGGCTTCGAAGCCAACACCCGGCACAATCACGCCGGCCTCGATCTCAACCGCCAGTTCTGGCAGCGCTCCAGCCAGCCCGAGATCACGATCCTCGAACGCGAGCTGATCGCCGGTAATTTCGATGGTATTATCACGCTTCATTCCGACGATACCAGTGCCGGCCTTTACGGCTACGCCCACGGGCGCCTTCTCAACGAGGCGCTGCTCAAGCCCGCCCTGCGCGCCTCCGAACGGGTATTGCCGCGCAACCGTGCCGCAATGATTGATGGCTTTGAAGCCAGCGAGGGCTTGATCCATCGCTGCTTTGAAGGCGTTCTATCCGCTCCTCCTCAACAACGTCCCCAGCCATTCGATCTCATATTTGAAACCCCGGCCCTCGCGCCCGTCGAACTCCAGGTCGACGCCACCATCGTCGCGTTGGAAACCCTCCTCGACGAATACCGCGTCTTCCTCGCCCACTCGATCAACCTCTGATGTCCACCCGCTCCGCACGCTCCATTCTCCCCGGCTTCGGATTGTCGCTTGGTTTCACGATCGCCTATCTCAGCCTCATCGTGCTCCTGCCGCTTTCGGCGGCGTTCATCAAGACCTCCGGCATGAGTTGGGCGGCGTTCGTCGAGGCCGTGGCATCGCCGCGCGTGCTGGCATCCTACCGGGTGAGTTTTGGCATCTCGTTCCTCGCCGCGACGGTCAACGCATTCTTCGGGCTGGTCGTCGCCTGGGTGCTGGTCCGCTATAAATTTCCGGGCAAACGCGTGGTCGATGCGCTGGTGGATCTCCCGTTCGCCCTGCCCACCGCGGTCGCCGGCATCGCACTCACGGCGATTTACGCGCGCAACGGCTGGGTGGGCTTTCTCGAGCCCGTCTGGGCGGGCGGGGTGGGGGCGCTCGGGCGCTGGTTCCCCTGGGGCAACTGGGCCGAGTGGCTCGGCGTGAAGATAGCCTTTGATCGTCCCGGTATTTTCATCGCGCTTACCTTTATCGGCCTGCCGTTCGTGGTGCGCACCCTTCAGCCCGTGCTGGAGGAACTGGAGCCGGAGTTGGAGGAGGCGTCCGCCACGCTCGGCGCGAGCCGCTGGCAGACGATTCGCAAGGTCATTTTTCCCGAGTTGCTGCCCGCGCTTATCACCGGCTTCGCGATGGCTTTCGCCCGTGCACTCGGTGAATACGGGTCGGTCGTTTTCATCGCCGGAAACATGCCGATGCACAGCGAAATCACCCCGCTGCTCATCATCACCAAGCTGGAGCAATACGACTATCGCGGCGCCAACGCCATTGCAGTGGTGCTTCTCGTGGCGTCCTTCACCCTGCTGCTCTTGATCAACCTGCTCCAGAACTGGAGCCGCCGGCACCACAAGATCTGATCCCATGGCTTCCGCAATCACCCACCTTCACAAAGCCGGCACCGGTCGCGCCCATGCCTCGGCCGTGACCCAGGACTCCGCCTGGGTGCGCTGGACGCTCACCGCGGTGGCGCTGCTTTTTCTCGCGGGCTTCATTCTGCTGCCGCTTGGCGCGGTGTTTGTAGAGGCGTTGCGCAAGGGCTTTGGCGTTTTCTTCGCGGCGTTCACCGATCCGGACGCGGTCTCGGCGATCAAGCTCACGCTGACCACCGCCGCGATCGCGGTGCCGGCCAACGTCGTCTTCGGCGTCGCGGCCGCCTGGGCGATCACCAAGTTTCACTTCCGCGGGAAAAGCGTTCTCATCACGCTCATCGACCTGCCTTTTGCCGTTTCACCGGTGATCGCCGGTCTGATCTTCGTCCTCCTGTTCGGCCTGCAAGGCTGGCTCGGCCAGTATCAGAACGCCGAACACCCCTGGTTTCCCTGGCTCCAGCAGTGGCTCGTCGACAAGGATTTCAAGATCATCTTCTCATGCAGGCGCAGGGCACGGACGAGGAATACGCCGCCGTCAGCCTCGGAGCCAGCGGCTGGCAGACGTTCTGGCGCGTTACCCTCCCCAACATCAAGTGGGGACTCTTCTACGGTGTGATTCTTTGCAACGCCCGGGCGATGGGCGAGTTTGGCGCCGTATCCGTGGTTTCAGGACACATTCGGGGCGAGACCAACACCATGCCCCTCCACGTCGAGATCCTCTACAACGAATACAACTTTGCCGCCGCCTTTGCGGTGGCTTCGCTCCTCGCGCTCCTCGCCATCGTCACCCTCGTGCTCAAGTCCCTCGTCGAGTGGGCGCATGCGCGGTCCATTTCCACCCACTAGTCGCCAGCCTCGACCCACTCCTTTCCAGTTCCGCATGAGCATCACCGCGACCAACATTAAAAAAACCTTCGGCACCTACACCGCGCTCGAAGGTGTCGATCTCAACGTGCCCGCCGGCAAGCTGGTCGCGCTGCTCGGCCCTTCCGGCTCGGGCAAGACCACGCTGCTCCGCATCATCGCGGGCCTCGAATTCGCTGACGAAGGCAGCGGGCACATTGCGTTTCACGGCGAGGACGTCACCCAGGTGCCCGCCGGCAAGCGCGGCGTCGGTTTCGTCTTCCAGCATTACGCGCTCTTCCGCCACATGACCGTGGCCGAAAACGTGGCTTTCGGCCTCAACGTCCGCAAACGCAAGGACCGTCCTGCAAAGGATGAGATCGCCGATCGCGTGAACAAGCTCCTCAAGCTCGTCCAGCTCGACAACCTCGGGCCGCGCCTGCCCACGCAACTCTCCGGCGGCCAGCGCCAGCGCGTCGCCCTCGCGCGCGCCCTCGCGGTCGAGCCGAAGGTTTTGCTCCTCGACGAGCCTTTCGGCGCGCTTGATGCCAAGGTCCGCAAGGAACTCCGCCGCTGGCTCCGCCACTTCCACGACGAGATCAATCTCACCACCGTTTTCGTCACCCACGACCAGGAGGAGGCTCTCGAGATCGCCGACGAGGTGGTCGTGATGAACAACGCCAAGGTCGAGCAGGTCGGCACGCCGCAGGACGTGTATGACCATCCCGCCTCGCCTTTCGTCTATAATTTCCTCGGCAACGTGAACCGCCTGCAGCTTCCCTGGCGCGGACTGCACGACACGGGTTCGGCCGCTCCTTTCAGTGATGCCCAGGTCGCCTACGTGCGCCCCCACGAATTGGAAATCCTCCATTACCGTGTCGGCCTCGAGGGTGAAGTGGCCACGGTCGAGTCCATCCACGCCGCGGGTGCCGTGGCCCGGGTCACCACCCGGCGCGGAGCCAGCGAGTTTGTGGACGTGGAACTCAGCCGCGCCCGTCTGGACGAACTCGCCCTTCGTCCTGACGACTCCGTTCTCCTCCGCGTGCGCCGCAGCCGGCTCTTCGCCGAGGACTACAGCATCTAAAGACTTCAGGTTTCTCCGCCCTCTTCCCAATTCCCGTTTGCCCTTCCGCCAGCCAATCGCATCTTATCCTCTTTTTAACCCAACCCACCACCACCATGGCACGTATCTACAACGACATCACCGAAACCATCGGCAACACCCCGCTCGTCCGCCTCAACCGCACCGCCGCCGCCCACGGCGCCGT
>JAQSWS010000044.1 GCA_029266495.1 Rariglobus sp.
AGAGCAAGTGATGGTCTCCCGAGTGCCTCTGTGGCTGCGTGATGGCTCGGGGAGGGTTCAGCAGGCTCCGGAATCGCGGCGGCGGGAGAGTTCGGAATTGAGCAGGGATCACCGGGAGGGACCGCGTTTCGGAAATTGCAAGCCGACCACAGAACTCGTTGGCAGGATCGATCTTCTTGCTTTTGGTGGACCGTCAGTCATCTGCATGGGAATGAACGTATTTGCCCGGTTGCTCATCTTTGTGCTGATCGTTTCGGGGGTGGTTCTGGCATGGCGTCAGACGCATCCCGCGAGTGCACCCGAGCGGGTTCAGACTGATCCGCCCGCCCCGCCGGCCGAGCCTGAATCTCCGCCTGCGCCGCCGGCCCCGGTTGCTTCCCGGCCGCTTCCCGAGCCTCCGGTTCAGCGGCTCGAACTCAAAGGCGATGCTGCTTCCGGCGTATGGACGAGTCGTGATGGCCGGAAGATGAAAGCCAGTTATGTCTCCGCGACGGAGACGACCGTGACTGTGCGGCGCGAAGACGGGCAGGTGTTCACCATTCCTCTTGCGAACCTGTCCGCCGGCGATGGCGCCTGGGTCGCACGGCAATCCCGTCCGCAGGGAATGACTCAAAAACAGCTGGATGAACTCCTCGCCCGGTTTCCCGACCCGCCCGGGTTGGGCAGCGAAGTCACGAATGATCTTCAGCAGCTGTATGAGAAATACCGGGGTATGGTGAAGTTCATGCGGCCGAACACCGTTCAATCGAGCCTGAAGATGATCCGCTCGAAGATGGTTGATGATATCAAGACGCTTTCATCGATCGCCGGAACCATGGGCGGGGATTGGAGTGGAAAGCGTTTGAGCGGCCAGTCCGCAGCGGCGGAAAATGGAATTCTTTCCGCCCGCAGAAGCATCTCGTGGCTTCAAGGTCCTCTGACGGAGCATCTCCGTTCCTATGAGGAGTCGCAGGGAAGTTCGGAGTGACGGCGCCTCGGGCGGGCGCTTCGGCCTGCGTTTTGTCTTCTCATTGCCGGGCGATCTTTTCTGTCTCCCTGTCCATGGAGCGCGCCGAAAAAATTGAGTTGAGCCTTGTCGTGCTGGCGGTCGGCGGGGTGGCGATGTGGGCGAAACGCCTGCCGGACTCTTTGGAATCAGGTTCGCTGCTGGCGATCGCCGCGCTGGCGTTGTTGGGACAGGGATTTGTCCGGGATGGATGGCTGCTGATCCGGCGGCGAAAGGCGGAGAGTGCGGAGCATCACGAAGAGGCGCGTTGCATGTGCCTGGAGTCGACCATCGGGCTGGGTGGCGTGCTGGCGGGAGTGGTCCTGACCGCGGCAGGCCTGCCGCTCGTGGTGCCACTGGCGGCATGGGTCTGGCCCGTGGCGGCCGCCCTGGTGTGGAGCGTGGGATTTCTCATCAAGGACGTGGTCATCCAGTGGTCGCCGTGGAAGCTGCGCCGCGTGAAGGACCATGGTTCGATCTGGGTGCGCTGGCGGTAGGGGTGGTTGGCTTCCGGATTTTGACGCGATAGTGGCCGGTGATGGGAAACGCGAAAAGCGAGGCGTCTTCTTTTGTGCCGTCGCCGATATTGTGGATCACGAGCGGAACCCCCAATTTGTTTTTGCGATCGCTGACGATCATGATGTGCGGGCGGTTGCCGGGGAGCATGCTCGTGACCAGATCGCCGGGGAGGTAGTCGCCTGCCTCGTTCGAGATCCCGAGGAAGCGGGCGTGTCTCGTCAGATAGGTCTGCAAGTTGGGAACTCGTCTGTGGTCGATGTTTTTGTCCGGTTTCGAAAGACCCCAGTTTTTGGGATAAGCCGTGAAGTTTGCCTTCATGTCGGTGTGAACCTCCTTTTGAAGATCGAGCATCAAGGCCGTGCGGAGCGCACGGATGACGACGTCGGTGCATACGCCCCGGTCCGCCGGAATATCTCCGCCGGGATAAGTGAGAACCACATAGGACGGGTCATACAAAACCGTGACCCCGATTTGGGTCCGGGCGGCGGTGACAATCGCAGTGGTTTCCTCCTGAGCGGAGCCGATCGCGGTGCACAGGGCAAAAAGGAAGCAGAGGGCGGTTCGTCTGTTCATATCGATGAAGGTGGTCGGGTGAAGTTTCTGGCGGGGCGGGCGGGGGGGCCGGCGGTTTTCGGGCGTTAAAAGGTCGGAATCGGGAACGGGAAGAGGCGCGGTCGGTCGGTTGAGCGGATAAGACCGGCTGTGGACCACCTGGGCGCTGGAGGCTTCGGGGTCAGTGACTCGGCCGTCTTGCGAATCCATGAAATTACCGTTCGAAGCAAATGTCCCGGGCGAAGACGAAAAAGGGCGGTTGGTTTTGAACGAGGTCGCCAAGGGGGAAAAGTTCTACACGGAAGACATCGTGTTCCGGGGGGTTCCGGTGGGGCGGATGAGTTATGGCTTCCAGTTTCTTTCCAAGAGAAGTTGGAAGGGGCTGAAATCGATAGGCCGGTTTTGTTCGATCGCCACGTCGGTTTCGGTGGCGGGGATGACCCACCCGCTGGAGTGGGTGTCCACCAATCCTTTTTTGTATCTCGTGAACCGTGAGTTCACCAAGGAGCCGGTTCCGCTTCCGGAGAGTTGCCGGGCGCATAATAAAAAGGCGGTGATCGGTCATGACGTATGGATTGGCGAAGGCGCCCGGATCCTTCGCTCGGTTTGCCTGGGCCATGGGTGTGTGGTGGCGGCGGGCAGCGTGGTGACCAAGGATGTCCCTCCTTATGCCATCGTGGCCGGGGTGCCGGCCAAGATCATCCGCTACCGTGTTCCGGAGGAGCTTATCCCGGGGTTGATTGAAATCGCCTGGTGGCGCTGGCCCTTGAAAAAAATCCAAAAGCACCTGCCGAGTTTCTACGATCCCGCCCTGTTCGTCCAAACCTTCGGCGCGGGGCGGCAGTGACCTGCCGCCGGGATGGAGCGCGTCACCGGGCGGCTTCCGGGGCGAAGCTCGGCTGGGTCGTGGTGTAGAAGCGCGGGTGGGTGATCACGCGGCCCGCCGCGGTGGTGACGGTGATCTCCCGGTCGGTGTCGCGGATGACAAGATCCGTGTAGTCCTCACCCGCGACGGGTGTGAGCGTGCGGATGTAATGATCCGGGCCGGAGCCGACGAGGTCCGTGTAGCTGGCGTGTTTGATTCCTTTTTCGAGCATCCACTGTTCAGCGGCGGCATCGAGCTGGCGGAGGTTGTTAATGATCGCTTTTTCCTGTGAAAGCGTGCGCACCTTTTGAAAGGCAGGGATGGCCATCGCGGCCATCAAGCCGATGGGGAAAACCGCGATGATCAGATAACCGAGCACCAGGCCGGAGATGGCCAGCCCGCGGCCTTTTTGCCCTCCATTGGAGTGTTTGATATTGGAGCAGGCGATGTGTCCGCAGATGACGGCCGGGATGGCGGTGATGAAGATAAGGAAGCCGGAGATCCCGAGGATGAAGCTGGTGATGGCGAGGCCGGAGGTGGCCGGGGGCGTGGAGGCGGGCGGAGCGAAGGTGGCGTCCGGTGAACGGGAAAAAGAAGGCGGCAGGGCGGGAGGCGTGGGGGTGTTGACCGGGAAAACGGAGGCAATCGGGCGCCACTCGGGCCAGCCCTCGGCCCAGCAAAGCGCGTTCGAGGGCAGTTCACCGCGGGCGAGTTTTTCACGGATGATCGCCTCGCTGAAGGGGCCGGATTGAACGCCGCCGCTGCCAATGTAATATTGCATGAGGAACTTACATGAGGCCGTGGTAATTCAGCCGTAAAGACTAATCCCGGACGTCAGTCGATCATGCGGGTGATCGCGCCGTAATACTGCAGTGCAAACGTGATCACGAACCAGCCGACCATCACGGCCACCGCGGCGAAGAGCAGGCCGGGGTAGATCATCGCGGCCGCCGCGAGCCGCTGGTTGGCGGTGGCCTGGTAATCGGTTGCGAGCGCGAGCAGCGAATTGTCCAGATTGCCGGTGGTTTCCCCGGCCTGATAACGTGCGACAAACTCGTGTGGAAACACGGACAGGCGCGGGAGGTGCGGTCCCGGCGCCTCGCCGGAGTCAACGCGACCCGCGACCGTCTTTGCCGCGGCGTGAATGCGCTGCGAGCGCGCGAGGGCGCCGGCGTCGAGCCATGCCCGGCCGATGGGGGCGCCCGCGTCCAGGAGGTTGCCCAAGGCGAAGGAGAAATCCGCCAGCGCCTGGTTCCTCCGGTAGCCGCCGATCGCCGGGAGCAGGTCGAGGAAGGCGAGGGCGAGCGGGTTTTCGCGGCGGACCAGTATCCAGAGCAGGACTACGCCGCCCCAGGCCGGAAGAAGGATCGTGAGCAGTCCGGCGAGGTAGCCGGAAAGGCTCCAGCGCAGCCCGACTTCGAAGTCGATGAGGCGTAAAAACGGAAAGAGCACCGCGGCGAAGTGAAACACGCCGACGGGATACACGCAGGCCAGCACCACGCGCCGGCGGGTCTGGGCGATTTGCGCGTGCCTGGCGGCGAGGCTCGCGAGCACACGGGGCAGCCGGCCGGCGCTGGCCGCCGTGACGAGGAAGGGGCGGTCGGATTGCGGCAGCCAGGCGCCGGCGGCGGCCACGATACCGGCAATGGAAACGCCGCTCTCCGCCAGCGCGGCGAGACGAAGCGTGTCGCCGGCCGGTGCGGGCGAAGGTGCGCGGAGCGACTGTGCGAGCGTCAGGCCCGCCGTGAGCTGCTGCGCGAGTTGCTGGTAAAAGGAGGAAAGTTTGTCGTGGGGCAGTGGCACGGAGGTGGGGGGTGGACGGATGTTCGGCGAGATGGCCCGCCGGAGCTAGAAGGAAACGCGGCAGGCCGGCACGCCGGGTTCGATCTTCTCATCATGCCGGGGCCTGATGGCACGGGAAGGGGGGTTTACCTTTGACCGTAGACACAGTTTGAGCGAGTTAAGTATCAGCCAATCGCCTTCACCCCGGGCGCAACCCCATCCCTTTCAATTATGAACTGGTCCATTGGTAAGAAAATCCTGCTCGGTTATCTGGTCGCGCTGGTGCTGTTGGTGGCGATCGGCGTCAGCGCATTTCTTGGCGTGCGTGAACTGCTGGAGGCCGAGCGGCTTCAGGCGCACTCCGGCGAAGTCATCGACCATGTGGAACAGCTGGATTTGAATGTCGTGAGTGCGGAGAGCGCTTACCGGGCATACCTGCTGACCAGTCGTGACGGTTATCTGGCGCCCTACACGGCGGCGCTTGCCCGCATCCCGGCCATCAGCGAACAGCTCCGGCGGCTCGTCCAGGGCGATGCGGCCCAGCACGGCCGTTATGTGCAGCTCGAGTCCGCCGTTTCGGAAAAACTCAAGACCATCGCCGAGTCGATCGCCCTGCGGCGTGACCAGGACGGCGAGGCGGTGCTCGCCCTGTTTGCAACCGGCAAAGGGCAGGAGCTGATGGATCGCATCGACGGTCTTGCGGGTGAGATGCGGACGGTCGAACTTGCCTTGCTGGAGGAACGCTCCCAGCGGGCGGAGGAGAGCGCGCGGCACGTCAACCTGACCATTCTTGCCGGCACTCCAGTGGCCGGAATCATCCTGTTGCTGGTGGGCATCGTGGTGTCGCGCGGCATCGCCCTTCCGCTGACCAAGATCGCGCGCGCCGCCGAGCAGATCGCCGCCGGTGATCCCGCCGTGGAACTGCCCGACGCCGCCGGGCGCAGCGATGAGGTCGGCCAGCTTTCCCGCAGTTTTGACCGGATGGGCGTGGTGCTCACCGAGGTCGCCGCGGTGAACACGCGCATCGCCCAGGGCGATCTGACGGTGACGGTCACGCCGCAGTCGGCCTCCGACAAATTCGGCAACGCGCATCACCAGATGATCGAGAAGCTCTCGCAGCTCGTCGGCGCCGTGCAGCGCGCCGGCCTGCAGGTGAACACGTCGGCGACGGAGATCGCCGCGACGTCCAAGCAGCAGCAGGCCACGGCGACGGAGATTGCCGCGACCACGACCGAGATTGGGGCCACTTCCCGCGAGATCGCGGCCACGTCGAAGGAGCTCGTGCGCACGGTGGGCGAGGTCAACAAGGTCGCCGAGGAGACCGCGCAGCTCGCCGGCAGCGGCCAGAGCGGCCTCGGCCGCATGGAGGCGACGATGCGCAACATCATGGACGCCTCGGGCACGATCTCCGGAAAACTCGCGGTGTTGAATGAAAAGGCCACCAACATCAACGCGGTCGTCACCACCATCACGAAGGTCGCCGACCAGACGAACCTGCTTTCGCTCAACGCCGCGATCGAGGCCGAGAAGGCGGGCGAATACGGCCTCGGTTTCGCTGTAGTTGCCACGGAAATACGCCGGCTCGCCGACCAGACCGCGGTCGCCACCTACGACATCGAGCAGATGGTGAAGGAAATGCAGTCGGCCGTTTCCGCCGGCGTGATGGGCATGGACAAGTTTTCGGAGGAGGTTCGCCGCGGCGTGGAGGAGGTCCGCCAGGTGGGTGCGCAGCTCACGCAAATCATCCAGCAGGTGCAGGCGCTCACGCCTCGTTTCGAAACGGTCAACGAGGGCATGCAGTCGCAATCGACCGGCGCGCAGCAGATCACCGAGGCGTTGTCCCAGCTCAGCGAGTCCGCGCAGCAGACCGCGGAATCGCTGCGTAACTCCAGTGTCGCGATCGAGCATCTCAACGAGGCGGCCCGTGATCTGCAAAGCGGCGTGGCCCGCTTCAAACTCCGGGGCTGAGGCCCTGGCGCAGTCTTTCCGACCGTGACGCTCTTCCTTCAATTTGAGATCGGCGGCCATCGCTACCTCATTGAGGCGCGTTCCGTGGCGGCGGTGTTGCCGCTGCCCGGGCTCAAGGCGCTGCCCGGTGCGCCGGCGGGCGTGGCCGGCGTTGCGAATTATCAGGGGAAGCCGGTGCCGGTGATCGATCTGTCGGACGTGGCGACGGGCCGGGCCGCCGCCGACCGGCTCAGCACCCGCCTGGTGCTGGTGCGTTATCCGGCAAAGGAGGGCGGGCGGTTGCTGGGCCTGGTGGCCGAGCGCGCCACGAGCGTCACCCGGCTCGATGAAAAAACCTTTGCATCCACAGGAGTGGAGGCGGCGCCGTGGCTGGGTCGCGTCACGCCTGCGGCGGGTGCGCTCGCCCAGCGCGTGGAGATCGAGGCGCTGCTGCCGCCGGACCTGCGGGCGGTGTTGTTCCAGGCCGTGGAGGAACCCGCATGACCCTGTCGCCCACGGCCCCGTTGGAGGAGTTTTTGCGCGAGACGATCGGGCTCGCCACCGATTCCCTCGGGCGCGGGCTCATCGAACGGGTCGCGCGCAAGCGCATGGAGGCCGCCGGTTGTGCGGACGTGGAGGAGTATGTGCGGCGGTTGCGGGGCGACGAGCGGCTGCGCCAGCAGCTCATCGAGGATCTCGTGGTGCCGGAGACCTGGTTTTTTCGCGACCGGCAGCCGTTTGTTTTGCTTACGGAGCTGGCGGCAAAGCGGCAGGCCCCGCTGCGCCTGCTCAGCATGCCTTGCTCGACGGGCGAGGAGCCCTATTCGCTCGCGATGGCATTGCTCGACGCAGGCCTTGCTCCCGATTCCTTTTGTATCGACGCGGTGGATATAAGCGAGGTGTCGCTCGGGGTGGCGAAAGCGGCGGGCTACGGCTCCAATTCGTTCCGGGGCGACCAGGGGGCGGCGCGGGAAACGTGGTTCCGGGCGGAGGACGGGCGCTGGCGGCTTGACCCGCTCGTGCGCTCGCGGGTGACATTTCATCACGGCAACCTCTTCACCTTTGCACCGTCGGGACGCTACGATTTTATTTTTTGCCGCAACCTGCTCATCTACTTCGACGCCCCGGCGCAGGGCGCGGCGGTGCGGCGGTTGCTGGGGTTGCTCCGGGAGGATGGCGTGCTGTTCGTGGGCCATGCGGAGGCGGCGGTGATGTTGCGCGAAGGGCTGGGGCCCCTGCCGGTGCCGCGGGCATTCGCGTTTACGCGCCGGCTGGCGGCGGCTCCGAAGGCGGAAGTCGCGCCCGTTCGCCGTCAACCGGCGACTCCCAAGCCGGCCGCACCCGCGGTGCTGCCCTTCGCGGATGTGAAGCCGCGTCCGGCGGCCGCGCCGGTTGCGGACGCACCCTCGCTGGAAGCCATCCAGGCGCTTGCCGACCGCGGCCGGCTCGACGAAGCCGCGGGGCAGGTGCAGGCGCACCTCGTGGCGCACGGGCCGGGCGCCGCGGCGTATCACCTGCTTGCGATCATTCAGGACGCGCGCGGCGATGCCGCCGCGGCCGAGGCGGCTTATCGCAAGGTGCTCTACCTGAACCCGCGGCATGAAGAGGCGGTCCTGCACCTCGCATTGCTGCTGGAGAAACGCGGCGATCCCGAGGCGGCGCGGTTGCGCCAGCGCGTGCGGCGGCCGGCGGGCCGGGGAGGTGACGCATGAGCGGGGCGGCGTCCGCTTCGCAGGACGGCGCCCGGCGCCGCCAGGCCGATCCCGAGGCGGGCGCGCGCCTGCTTGATCGTGAACCTCCCCCGGGGTATCGCGCCGAGTGGACCGAGTATCTGGCAAAGCCGGCGAAGGTCGCGGCGGTCACCACGGATTCGGCCATGGTGTTTCGCGTCGGGGCGGAGTGGCTGGCGCTGCCCTCCGCCTGGGTCGGCGAAGTGGCGCCGGTGCGGGCGGTTCATTCGCTGCCGCACCGCAAAGGACGGGCGCTGGACGGTCTGGTGAATGTGCGCGGCGAACTGCTGCCCTGTTTTTCCCTGGAGCGTGTGCTCGGGATCGAGGCGTCCACCGGGCCGTCCGGCGCGCGCCGGTTGATCGTGGCGGGCCGGGGCGCGCACCGGCTGGTGTTTCGCGCGGACGAGGTGTTTGGCGTGCTGCGCTACGATGCGGCGCGGCGGCAGGTGTCACCCGGGCGTTTTGCCTTGGTGAAGCATCTGCTCGACTGGAACGGGCACAGCCTGGGACTGCTGGAGGCGGAGGCGCTCTGGGTCGCGTTGGAAAGGAGCCTCGCATGAGCGACGACCTCGGCAGTTTTTCGTTGATCGAACTCTTCCGCGTGGAGGCCGAGGGACAGATCGGGCTGCTCACGCGGCACCTGCTCGCGCTGGAGCGGGGGCCGGCCGGCCCCGAGGTGCTGGAGGAGATGATGCGCGCGGCGCATTCGCTCAAAGGTGCGGCGCGCATCGTGGATCTCACGCCTGCGGTGCAGGTGGCGCATGCGATGGAGGACCGGCTGGTGGCGGCGCAGCGGGGCGAGATCGTCCTGGATCGCGACACGGTCGACGCCCTGTTGCAGGGGGTCGACTGGCTGGCGCAGATTTCGAAATTGAACGAAGCCGATGTCGCGGGGTGGACGGCGGCGCAGGCGACCGCACTGAGCGCGTATGTGGCTTCGCTCACCGCGACACCGGGCGCCCGGGTGGCGGAGGCCGCTTCTGCGCCGGTCGTGGAGAAGGCGAAGGCGGAAGGCCCGGCGCCCGAGGCGATGGACCGCGTGTTGCGCGTGACGGCCGAGAAACTCAACCGCCTGCTCGGCCTGGCGGGCGAATCCTTGGTCGAGTCGCGGCGGCTGGAACCGTTCAACCGCAGCCTGCTTCGCCTCAAGCGCGTGCAACAGGAGCTCGCCCGCTCGCTGGAGCGCCTGCGCGAGACCCTGGGTGAGCGTGCCGATGATCGCGTGCGCGGCTACCTGCACGAGGTGCAGGCGCGTGCGGCGGAGAGCCGTGTGTTGTTGCAGGATCGCATCGAGGAGATCGACCGGTTCGACCGCGCGGCCACGCAGCTCTCCTCACGCCTTTACCGGGAGGCGCAGGCGGTGCGCATGCGACCGTTTGCGGACGGTGCGGCGGCGTTCCCGCGCATGGTGCGCGATCTCGCCCGGCAACTGGGCAAGGAGGCACGGCTCACCGTCGCGGGTGAGAACACCCAGGTCGACCGCGACGTGCTTGAAAAAATCGAGGCTCCGCTCACGCACCTGCTGCGCAACGCCGTCGATCACGGGCTCGAGGACGCGGAGACCCGCATCAACGCCGGCAAGCCCGCCTGCGGCGAGTTGCGGCTCGAGGCGCGACATCGCGCGGGCATGCTCATTGTCACGGTGAGCGACGACGGCCGGGGCGTCGACCTGGAGGGGTTGCGCGCCGCGGTTGTGCGCAAAAACTTCACGACCGCCGAGGTGGCGGCGAACCTCTCCAGCCAGGAAGTGCTCGATTTTCTTTTTCTCCCCGGGTTTTCGCTCAAGACGGAGATCACCGAAATCTCGGGGCGTGGCGTGGGGCTGGACGTGGTGCAGTCGATGTTGAAGGCGCTGCGCGGCACTGTGCGCATCCATACCCACCCGGGACGGGGCACGACGTTTGAATTGCACCTGCCGGTGACGCTGTCGGTCGTGCGCGCGCTGCTGGTCGACGTGGCCGGCGAGCCTTATGCGTTGCCGCTGGCGGCGGTCGTGCGGGTGTTGCGGGTGGAGCGGCCGCAGGTGGAGACGGCGGAGGGCCGGCCGCATTTCGCCTTCGACGGCGGACGGGCGGCCCTGGTGTTTGCGCGCGAAGTCCTGGAACTCGGCGAGGCTCCGGCGGGGAGCGACGACTGGTGCGTGGTGGTGTTGGGCGACAAGAGCGTGCGCCACGGGCTGGTGGTCGATAAGTTTCTGGGTGAACGCGAGCTCGTCGTGCAGCCGCTCGATCCGCGTCTGGGCAAGATCGAGGACGTGGCTGCGGCCGCGGTGCTGGAGGACGGCTCGCCGGCGCTGATCCTGGACGTGGAGGATTTGCGGCGGTCGATGGGCCGGCTCACCAGCGAGGCAGGCGCGGGGCGGTGGTCCCGCGTGCGCGAGGCCGCGGTGGAAAGCCGCTGCCAGCGCGTGCTGGTGGTCGACGATTCGCTCACGGTGCGGGAGCTCGAGCGCAAGCTGCTCCTTTCGCGCGGCTACGATGTGGCGGTCGCGGTTGACGGCATGGAAGGGTGGAACGCGGTGCGCACGGGCGAGTTCGATCTGATCATCACCGACGTGGACATGCCGCGCATGGATGGCATCGAGCTCGTGAAGCTCATCAAGGCGGATGAGCGGCTCAAGTCGCGACCCGTGATGATCGTCTCCTACAAAGACCGCGAGGAGGACCGCCGGCGGGGTCTTGATGCGGGGGCGGATTATTATCTCACGAAGGGGAGCTTCCATGACGAGAGCCTGCTGGAGGCGGTGGTCGACCTGATCGGTCCGGCCCGGGGGGCGCACGCATGAGAATCGCGATCGTCAACGACCTGCCGCTGGCGGTGGAGGCGATTCGCCGGGTGCTGGCCACGGATGCCGGTCACGAACTGGCCTGGATCGCGCGTAACGGCGCGGAAGCGGTCGAAAAATGCGCAGCCGACACGCCCGACCTCATTTTGATGGATCTCGTCATGCCGGTGATGGACGGGGTTGAGGCGACGCGCCGGATCATGGCGGCCTCGCCTTGCGCGATCCTGGTCGTCACGGCGACGATGGAGGGCAACTCGACGCGGGTTTACGAAGCCCTGGGTGCGGGGGCGCTCGACGCGGTGGAGACGCCCGTCTTCGGCAAGGGATCGGGTTTCCTGCTGGTGAAGCTCGACCTGCTGGCGAAGCGCATCAAGGCGGCGCAGTCGTCGGCCCCGCTTCCGGCGGTGACCGTGCCGCCGGGGATGACGCGTCCGTTGCAGGTGTCGGCCGACTGGCTGGTGGCCATTGGCGCCTCCGCGGGCGGGCCGGCGGCGCTGGCCACGGTGCTGGCGGGTCTGCCGAAGGATTTCCCCGGGGCGATCGTGATCGTGCAGCACATCGACGCGCTGTTTGCCGCCGGCCTGATCGCCTGGCTGAACGGCCAATGCGGGCTGCCCGTCGTGGCGGTGACGGAGGCCGTGCATCCGGTCGCTGGACACGTGTATGTGGCCGCTGAAAACCGTCATGTCGTGGTCGATTCAGAGGGCCGGCTGGCGCAGGCCGACGAGTCGGGGGACGGCATCTACGTGCCGGGCATTGACGTGTTGTTCGAGACGATGGCGGAGAACTGGCGCAAGACCGGCACGGGCGTGTTGCTCACCGGGATGGGCCGGGACGGTGCGCGCGGTCTGCTCGACCTCCGGCGCGCCGGCTTCGTCACCCTGGCGCAGGATCGGGCGACCTCGGCGGTTTACGGGATGCCCAAGGCCGCGGCCGAACTCGATGCGGCCACGCATGTGCTTCCGCTCGGTTCGATTTCCACCCAGTTGCGGCAGCTGGCCCGGGACGGCGCGCTCCGGACGAAACGTTAACAATTTTCCCCTCCTCCTATGTCCCAACCCATCCTTCTTCCGCTTCCGGTTTACCACGTGATGGTGCTGCTGGTGGACGACCAGGCGATCGTGGCCGAGGCCGTGCGTCGCAGCCTGGTGGGTCATCCGGACATCGATTTCCATTATTGTTCCGATCCGGCGCAGGCGCAGGCCGTGGCGGCGCAGGTCAAACCCACCGTCATCCTGCAGGACCTGGTGATGCCGGGCGTGGACGGGCTGGAGCTGGTGAAACGTTTCCGGGCGGACCCGGCCACGGCGGAAATCCCGATCATCGTGCTTTCGGTGAAGGAGGATCCGCGGGTGAAGAGCCAGGCGTTTGAGGTCGGGGCGAACGACTATCTGGTGAAGCTCCCCGACAAGGTCGAACTGGTCGCCCGCGTGCGGTTGCATTCCAAGGCCTGGGTCAACCAGCAGCAGCGCGACGAGGCCTACCGGGCATTGCGCGAGAGCCAGCAGCGGCTGGTGGACAGCAACACCGCGCTCGTCGGCCTCAATCAAAAGCTGGCCGAGGCGACGCAGGCCAAGTCGGAGTTTCTGGCCAACATGAGCCATGAAATCCGCACGCCGATGAACGGCGTGATCGGCATGACCTCGCTCCTGCGGGAGACGCATCTCGATCCCGAGCAATACGACTACGTGGAGACGATCCGCTCCTCGGGCGACGCGTTGCTGACGATCATCAACGACATCCTGGACTTTTCAAAAATCGAGTCCGGCAAGCTGGAGCTGGAGAACCAGCCCTTTTTGCTGACGAAGGTGGTCAACGATGCGCTTGCGCTCCTGCATCCCAAGGCCTGCGAGAAGAACCTCGACCTTGCCGTGCATCTGGACGCGTCGCTGCCGGACCTGATGATCGGTGACGTCACCCGGCTTCGCCAGGTTCTCGTCAACCTCGCGGGCAACGCGATCAAGTTCACCACGCGGGGCGAGGTGATGATCGAGGCGGTGGCGGCGGCGGGGCCGCATCCGTCGTTCCGCGACAGTTTCGCGAACGAGACGGGCGGCTACGTGCAATTCAACGTGCGCGACACGGGCATCGGCATTCCTGCGGACAAGCAGGACCGCTTGTTCAAGTCGTTCACCCAGGTCGACAGCTCGACGACGCGCCTCTACGGCGGCACGGGGCTGGGCCTGGCGATCTGCAAGCGTCTGGTCGAGCTGATGGGCGGCCTGATCTGGGTGGAGAGCGAGGAAGGCAGGGGCTCGACCTTTTGCTTCACGCTGCTGCTGCAACCTGCGGTGCTGACGACGCCGCCCGCGTGGCGCGAGCGTCCGGACGCGCTGTGCGGACGCCGTGTGCTGGTGGTCGAGGACAATGCTTTTTTGCGTTCGCTGATTGCGACGAAGCTCGCGTATTGGCGGCTGATCGCGACCGAGGTGGACACGCTGGAGGCCGCCACCCGGATGTTGGCGGGCCCGCTCCGGTTCGATGCCGTGATGCTCGACCGCGAACTGCCGGACGCCGATACGCTGGCGTGGATCGGGGCGCTGCGCACGCAGCCGTCCATGCGGACGCTGCCCGTGCTCCTTTATTCCAATCTGCGGGGACGGGCGGGACACCTGCCGGAGGAATTGCAGGCGGGCGTGTTCCCGTTGCAAAAACCCGTGCGGCGCAGCGCGCTGTTTGACGCGTTGGGCCAGGCGCTGCTCGGCGGCGGCGCCCTGCAGTCGCGCCCGGTGTCCGGCACCCGCTTTGACGTGAAGATGGCCGCGCGCCTGCCGCTGCGGCTGTTGCTGGCCGACGACAATGCGGTCAACCGGAAGGTGGGTGCGTCGCTGTTGAAAAAGCTTGGCTACACGGCCGACGTGGTAGCCAACGGGCGCGAGGTGCTGGAGGCGATCGAACGGACGGATTACGACCTGGTGTTTCTCGATGTGCAGATGCCGGAGATGGACGGTTACGAGGCGGCGCGGGCGATTCGCGTGCGGGCCGCCGGCACGGATTGGACGCGTCCCCGGATGGTCGCGATGACGGGCAATGCCATGCAGGGAGATCGCGAGAAGTGTCTCGGGGCGGGCATGGACGACTACATTTCCAAGCCGGTGCGGATCGAGGACCTGGTGCTGGCCTTGGAAAAATGGGGACCGGCGCCGGTGGGCCGTTAAGGCGGGCAAGCAGGTTGGCGAGGGTGTCATTGAGCTTGGCGGCCTCCTCCGGCGAAGCCCGGGCGACACGAGGGCAAGCGCGGGAGTTATGGGTTGTCAGCGGGGATGGAGGAATGTCTGCTGACGATTTTAGCGCGTCCTTTAATCATGCACCCACTCTGGTTTTTTATTGATGCATGGGTTGTGGCGGTAAGCGCATGGCTGGTGGGGCGGACGGTGCGCCAGGAGTCTGGCGGCCTGATCGAGGTATTGATCACCTGGGGGATCTGCGCGTGTTTGGTGGTCGTCGGAACGGGGGTGTTTTCAGGAACCGCCGGCTGGTTCTCACCCGAGGGATTTCTGGGACTGCATGTCGGGATCCTGGTCGTGATGGCGGCCTTGCGATGGCGTAATTTGCGTGATGACGGGCGCGAGTTCCGTGCGATGGGAGCGGGGGTGATGCTGTGCCTTAAAAAGGACCAGGCCACTCGCCATGCAGCCCTTGCCCTGACGATTTTTCTAGTGATCACGCTGTTTCTCGCGGCGACGGGCGAGCCGGGTATTTACGATGCGCTCACCTATCGATTGTCGCGGATCGGTCACTGGCTGCAGGAAGAGCGTATTGGGTTCATGGTTACAAACGATCCGCGTCAAAACTACATGCCGGTCGTGCCGGATGTGGCGATGGCGTGGTTGCTGGGGAGCGCGACCGACGGTTATGGCTTGGTCGCGCTGGCGCAGTGGGCCGGCGGGGTTCTCCTGCTGGCGGCCACGGTCGGACTGGCCCGGCGGGCCGGAGTGGGGCGCGCGCCTGCACTGGGAGCGGCCTTGCTGGTCGCCGGGTTTGCCAACGTGGCGCCGCAATTCACGACGGCCCATACGGATTTGCTTACGTCCGGCCTGGTGGCATCGGCTTTTTTCTTATGGCGGGAGGCGGCACAGCGGCGACGAGGTTCGATTATCGCAGGTTTGGCGGGTGGGCTTGCCTTGGGTGCAAAAGGGACTGTTTTTTATTTTCTGCCCGCGCTGGCGGTGTGGGCTTTGTGGTATGGCTGGCAGTATCGCCTGCCGGTGTCGGCGTGGGGCCGGACGGTGCTCGCCGGAGTGGCCGGGACATTGATTTTCGCCGCACCGGGTCTGGTCCAAAATTGGCGGCATTATGGCGGGATTTTCGGACCGTCCGAGTTTGTCACGATGCACCACCAGGGTGGCGGGGGGCACTGGTTGGCAAAAACAGCAATGAATCTCCAGAGCAGCTTCATCCAGTTGCTGGAGCCGCATTCACAAATGCCCGGAGTTGATTGTGTCGCGAAAGCGGTGGCCTTGCGATTGGCGACGCGTCAACCCGAGGCCGATCCGTTTGCCTTTGAGAACGCAAGTCGACGCACGGTTCTCACGTCACTCATTGCGCGACGGACGCCTGATGCCGATGCGACGACATTTGGTTTGATTGCGGCAGGTCTGGTTCTTGCCGGATGCTTGAGCGCCTGCGGTCCGGGTTTTCGCCGGCCGGGGACGGGCGAGGTGAGGGTCCTTTGCTTCGGTCTGGCACTGTTCTTCGTTTTTTTCCACGCGATGCAGCAATGGCATCCGTATGGATTCCGGTATTTTATTCTGGCGGCCCCCTGGATGGGAGTGGTGGGGGCGTGGTGGCTGGAGGACCTGGATGGATGGAGGCGGAAGATCGGATGGAGTGTGGCGTTGCTGTCCGCGGCATGTGTGGGCGGACAAACCTTGGCGCGGACGCACAACGCGGGCTGGCCGGCGGCGGTGCGTCCGGATAATTCAATTTACTCGTATGTGCATCGGGGTTGGAGAGGCTGGCTGGATCAATTGGATCCGCATGGGCAGACACTCTATGTTGCCTTGCCATTCAACAGCGAGTTAGCCCCGTTTTATCGCAGGGGGCACGTCCGGACCCAGCTGGTCGAGCTGAAGTCGCTCGCCGGACTTTCGGCAGAGCAGGCGGTGGCGCGTTTCCCTGACGGATGGTTGATCACGACACCGAGCCAGTTTCGTGGCCATGAGGCAGGGGTGGTGAGGCGCGCCTGGTTTTTCCAGGGAAATGCCGGAAGTGCGTATAGCGTTGTTGCCTATCGGGCCTTACACGCGGGCGAAACACCGGAGATAGCCGCGGGTGGTGAATAGTTCCCCCCGGCGAACGGAGGAGGGAGGGCGTGGAGTGGCTGGTCGCGGGCCGGCATCGGCGGCGGGACGACTTCTTACAGCTTCAGCTCGACCTGCGTCACCGAAGGGGCGATGTGGGCCTGGTGGCTGAAGTAGTGGTCGCTCAACACCGGGTGCAGCGAGTAGAGGCGGTCGAGCAGGTCGGCGAGGGTGTCGCTGAGCTTGGCGGCCTCGGCGCCGGCGAAGCCCGGATCCTCGTGGAAGTGGCGGGTCAGGGGAACCGAGGCGATGAAGTGGAGCGTATCGGCCACGGCCGCGGTGGTCGGATCGTCCTCCAGTTCATTCACGTCATGCCGGATGGCGCGGAGGCTGGTCTTTATCTGGTGAAGATTATGAAAAATGCTTCGCGGCGCGTCGGGCTGCTGGAGGAAGAGTTCGGCGACGAAACGCGGCTGGCTGCGCATCTGGTAGAGACGCCGGTAGGCATCCTGGGAACCGAGCATGCGGAGGAGGGCGGAGAGCTCGGGGTTGTCACGGTAGGGGATATTGGAGGCGGCGGTGGTTTCCCGGGCGGTGGCATCGAGGGCGCCCAGGATGTGGCGGAGCGCGCTGCACGTCATGGTGGCGCGTTCGAGGTGCATGCCCATGTGCAGGAAATGCCAGCCGGCGTCCTGGATCATGGTGCGTTCGGCCAGGCCGATGATGGCATTGACCTCCGTGAGCACGGCCTGGACCGCCTGCGACGGGAGCGGGGGATCGCGGTCGGGCCGAAGGGCGGGGCGGCGGCCGGCGGCGGGGCGGAGTTTGTGGAGGTCGTCGAGCCGGCGGAGGAGGCGGCCCAGGGTCGTCCACACCTCGGGGCTCACATAGTCGCGGAGCTGGCGGGCGTTTTCGACGGCCCAGCGGACGGAGGAGTAGATCGAGCTGGAGTTGGCGGTGTCGAGGGACATGCGCCACATGAGATCGGTGGAAAGGGAGGCCTGGGGGTTGGCGCGCGCGGTGATCTTGTGGTCGGTGTGGCCGGTGGCTTCGAGGAGCCCGCGCCAGAGGGGAAGCCAGCGCCGGCGGTCGCGCGCGGAAATTTCCTCGAGGGCGACGTCGTCGAGGATGGAAAGCATGCGCGCGGTGGCTTCGGCCCGCTCGAGGTAGCGTCCGAGCCAGAAGAGACTCTCGGCGGCGCGGGAGCCGAGGGTGTGGGTTTGCACGCCGCCGACGGGTTGCTCGTGATCCGCAATGTCGCCGGAGTTGTCCTGCCGGTCGATGAGGACGACGGTGTCGGCGGTGGAGCCAATGCGCTCGATGTCACGGGTGAAGGCGCCCAGGCGGACGAGTCCGCCGGGGAAGACGGACAGGCGCTTGCCGTGGCAGAGGACGAAGGCGCTGAGGCAGGCGGGCGGGGCGTTGCGCGGACCGTTGCCGAGGGGGAGGATGTCGAGGCGCGGCTGGGCGACGTAGGCGTTGGGGTTGCGGCGGATGCCGGCGGAGAGCCCCCCGGGGCCGACGAGGTTGGCCTCAAACTCGTGGGAATGGCCTTCGCCGTCACGGGCGTCGTGCGCGGGGCGGATCACGAGGCGATCGTGGTTTTCGAGGATGTAGTCGAGGTGGTCGGTGTCGCCGCAGGTGTAGGTGGGGACGGAGCCGAGGAGCGGTTTTTCGCCGAGATAGAAACGAAGGAGGCGGGGAATGTAGGCGTTGAGCGCGCGGCTTTCGGCGATGCCGGTGCCGATGGCATTGGCGATGACGACGTTGCCGGTGCGGATGCACTGAAGGAGGCCGGGGATGCCGGCGGTTTCACGATCCGTGGAGAAAACGACGGGGTCGATGTGGGCGTCGTTGAGGCGGCGGTAGATGACATCGACGCGTTCGAGGCCCGCGATGGTTTTGAAGTAGACGCGGTTGTCGAGGACGAGAAGGTCGTCGCCGCGGGCGAGGGGCAGGCCCATCTTGCGCGCGAGGAAGCTGTGCTCGGAGTAGAAGGGGTCGTGCGGGCCGGCGGTGAGAACGATGATCGACGGGGCGCGGTCGTTGTCAGGGGCGAGGGCGCGGAGGTGGTCGAGCAGCTGCAGGGGGAAGTTGATTACACTGTGGTAGTCGGGCAGGGCGCGGTAAAGGTCGGTGGCCTCCTGGGTCATGAAGCGGCGGTTTTGCACCGCATAGCTGAGGCCGATGGGGGTGTTGGCGCGGGTGTCGTCGAAGAGCCAACCGTCGGTGGTCTTGACGAGATCGAAGCGCAGTAGGGTGGCTGGGCTGGCGCGTCCGGGTTCGAGACCCAGGCAGGGCCGGCGATAATACGGATCGGACAGGACAAGCTCTGGCGGGAGGATTTGCTGGTGGAGTGCCTGCTGGCCGCCGTAGAGGTCGACGAGGAGGGCGTTGACGAAGTGGGCGCGCTGGCGGAGCGCGGCTTCGAGGGTGGCCCACTCGGGGGCGGCGAGGACCAGCGGGGTGGGCTCGAGTTCCCAAAACGGCAGGCCGGCGGAGCCCGAGATACCGCCGAAGTCGGTAAGACCGGCGTCGCGGATGGCGGCACGCAGGCGTCCGCGCAACGGGCGAAGTTGCGCGGGATGGAGCGTGGGAGTATGCGACCGGGCGGACGACATGAACGAAGGGTGAATAAAACAGGCGGGCGGGCGACAGGCGCAAGCACGCCCTTTGCCATGGAAGGTCTGCGGGCGAATTAGGAGGCTGAACGCAGGTGGAGCCGGAGGGGGCATCGTCCGAGGGGCGTCATCCGGATGGAAATGAGCATTTTGCCAGTAAAAGGCATTGAAACGGCTGCCGGGGTGCGCAGGTTCGCGCAGATGTTGGGCATACTCCGGCGGCTCGGTCTTGGTCTGTTATTAATCGCGGCGACCTCCGCGTTGCTGCTGCTTTCCGATTTGCGCTCGCGCATAAAGCCGGAGGTGGCGGATGTGCCCCCCGCCGCCGCGCCGGCGCGCACGATGCGGGTGGCGTTGTTGCAACATGCTTCGCAGTCGCTGCTCGACCAGGGACGCGACGGCTTGCTCGCGGGCCTCGCGGAACAGGGCTGGCGTGAGGGCGTGAATCTCGACCTCAAGCGTTACAACGCCGAGGCCGACATGGCGGTGGGGCAGGCGATCGCGAAGGAAATGGTCGGGGGCGGCTACGATTTGTTGCTGACGCTGAGCACGCCATCCTTGCAGGCGGTGGCCAACGCGAACAAAGCCGGGCAAACCCCTCATGTGTTCGGCATGGTCACGGATCCCTATAGCGCGGGTGTCGGCATCAACCGCAACAATCACCTCGATCATCCTCCGTATCTCGCCGGCTTCGGCACCATGCAGCCGGTTGCGCTGGCGTTTCAAACCGCCCGCGAGATGAACCCGGCCCTCGACTCCGTGGGCGTGGTTTGGAACACCGGCGAGGCCAACTCCGAGGTGCAGGTCAAACTGGCCCGCAAGGTCTGTGCGGATCTCGGCATCACCCTGCTTGAAGGAGGCATCGAGAACGCTTCCGGGGTGGGGGAATCCACCGCCGCGCTTGTCGCACGCGGAGTGGACGCCATCTGGGTGGCCGGCGATACCACGGTGCTGACCGCGATCGACTCGCTGATCGCCGCCGCCCGGAAGGGACGCGTCCCGGTGTTCACGGTGGTGCCCTCGAACATCAAGCGCGGCGTGCTCTTTGATATAGGCGCCGACTATTCTGAAGTGGGTCGCATCGTGGGTGTGCTCGCAGGTGAGGTCCTCAACGGCCGCAAACCGGCCGGCGTGCCGATCGAGAACCGCATGCCGGAAAACCTTACGCTCAACCTCCAGGTGCCCGCCGGCCTCAAGGATCGTTGGGTCGTGTCCCCGTCGATCGTAAAGCGCGCCGCCACCTATATTGATGCACAGGGCGTCGAGCACACGACGGCCTCCGCAACTGTGCCTGTCGCATCTCCCTCCGCCGGCCCTGCCGCGGCATCTTCCGCCAAAGCCACTCCCGTCCGCCTTCCCCGCGTGGCCATTGTCCAGCACAACACCCAGGCCGTTTTTGACGCGGGCGTTCAAGGATTCCTCGATGGCCTCGCCGCGGGTGGTTTCCGCGACGGCGAGACCATGGCCCTGCGCAAATTCAACCCGCTCGGTGACACCAATCTCGCCAACGCCGTCGCCGTCGAGGTCGCCCAGGGTGGTTACGATCTCATCCTCACCGCCACGACGCCGTCGCTCCAGACTGTCGCCAACGCCAACCGCACCCGGCGCACACCGCACCTGTTTGCGCTCGTCGCCGATCCCTCCGCCACGGGCGTGGGCGTTTCCGCCACCGACCCGCTTGCCCATCCGTCGCATCTTTCTGGATACGGCACGCGCCTGCCCGTGATCTCCGCCTTCCGCATCGCCCGTGAGATCAACCCCGCCCTCAAAACCGTGGGCACCCTCTGGAACACCTCCGAGGTCAACTCCGAGGTCCAGCTCCGCGACGCCCGCCAGATCTGCAAGGAGCTCGGCATCACCCTGGTCGAGGTCAACGTCGACTCCACCAACGCCGTGACCGAGGCCACCGCCGTCCTCCTGGGACGCGAGGTCGAGGCGGTTTTTATTCCGGGTGACATCACCGTGCTCGGCGCCGTCAACAACGTCCTGCAAACCGCCCAGCGTGCGGGCATTCCCGTCTTCAGTCTTTTTCCCTCTGCCCAACCCAAGGGCGAACTCTTCAACGTGGGTGCCGACTACCGCGCGGTGGGCCACAAGACCGGCCTCCTTGCCGCCGAGGTGCTGCACGGTCGCTCCATCGCCACCATCCCGGTTGAGAACTTCGTCCCCGAGCGCCTCGCGCTCAACGACCAGGTGCGCGCCCAGCTCCGCGACGCGGACCGCTGGCGGTTCCCCGCGTCCTTGCGCGAACGCGCCGGTCTCTATGTGAACGCGGACGGCAAATCCGAAAACCGCGACCAACCGCTCGCTGCTCCGGCCGTCGCGACCACCCCGCGCGCCCCGGCCAGCGGCCCCGTCCGCCACATCGCCGTCGCCTATTATGCACCCGAGCCGAGTTGGGAGGATTGTTACCGGGGTCTCGTCGACGAACTCCGCACGCTCGGCTACGAGCAGGGCAAAAACCTCGTCATCCGCAGCGCCAACACCCAAGGCGATTCCTCCCACATCCTGCCCATCCTGCAGAATTACGATTCCTCCGATGCCGAGGTGCTCGTGACGTTCTCCACGCCGATGCTTCAGGGTGCGCTCGCGACCATCCGCAACAAACCGATCGTCTTCACTTACGTTACCGATCCAATCGCCGCCGGCGCCGGCAAAACCTGGACCGACCACGATCCGCGCGTGACCGGCGTCGGCACGATGGTCCCCGTCGCCGAAGGCGTCCGTGTGATCCGCGCCCTCTTCCCAAAGCTCAAGCGCCTCGGCACGCTCTACAACGCCGGTGAGGTCAACTCCACGCGCGTCATCGACCTCCTCCGCCCCGCCTGCCGTGACGCCGGCATCGAACTGGTCGCCCTTTCCGTCGCCGCCACCGGTGATGTCCCGCAAGCCGCGCAGGCGCTCGCCGCCCGTGAGGTCGAGGCGCTTTACCTGCCCAACGACAACCTCGTTTACCAGGCCTTCCCCGTGGTCATGCAGGTCGCCGACCGCGCCCGCCTGCCCGTCTTCAACGGCGACCCTGCCTACCTCGGCAAGGGCATCTTTGCCTCCGTCGGCCCCGGCTACTACGCCGCCGGCCAGGCCGGCGCCCACAAGCTCGCCCGTGTCCTCGCCGGTGAAAAGCCCGCCGCGATCCCGATGGAAAATGTTTCCGTCAACCGCATCGGCTTCGACCGCGCCGTCGCCCGCAAGCTCGGTCTCACCTTCGACGAAGCTCTTCTTAAATCTCTCGAAACGCCCGCGACCTCCGCCGCACCCGCAACCTCCACCCCTCCGGTTTCAGGCCTCAGCCCTCAGGTTGCCCGCCCTTCCACGCCCGCTCCCCTGAAAGTCGCCTTCGCCTATTTCTCTCCCGAGCCGGGTGTCGAGGCCTGCATGCGCGGCCTTCTCGCCGGACTTCGCGAGGCTGGCTACGTGGAAGGCCGCAATCTGGATATCCGCCGCACCCATGCCCAGGGCGAGGTCGGTTACATCACCACGATGCTCCAGAATTTCGATCACAGCGATGCGGACATCATCGTGGCGTTTTCCACCGCGATCATCCAAAGCGCGTGCACCCAGGTGAAAAACAAACCCGTGGTCTTCACCTACTGCACCGACCCGATCGCGGCCGGCGTGGGCAAGTCCTGGACCGATCACACACCCCACATCACCGGCATCGGATCCTTCCCCCCGATCGAGGATACCATCGACCTCATCCGCCGCACGCAACCGGGCATCAAACGCCTCGGCACACTCTACAACGGCGGCGAGGCCAACTCCGTGAGCATCGTGGAAAAACTCCGCGAGGTCTGCCGCGCACAGAACATCGAACTCGAAGAAGTGACGGCCGCCGCCACCGGTGAGGTGTTTCAAGCCGCCCAGGCCCTTGTCGCCCGCGGCGTCGACGCGGTTTATCTGCCAAGCGACAACACCGCCTATCTCGCCTATGATGCGATCGTCGGCGTTCTCAACCGCGCCGCGCTCCCGCTCTACATCGACGACGTCGAGTTCCTCGAGCAGGGCGCGCTCGTCGCGATCGGCCCGGGCCATTATCACGCCGGAAAAGCCGCGGCTCCGCTCATTGCCCGCATCGCCGCCGGCGAAAGTCCCGCGACGATCCCCATGGCCAACGTCTCCGTCCAGCTCGTGAAATTCAACCGCAAGGTCGCCGCCCGCTACGGCGTCGCCGATTCCCTCATCCGCGAATCCGAGTCCGCATCCGAAGAACCTGCCTCGTCCGTGACCCCGTCCTCCGTCCCTCCGGCAACGGTCCCCCTGTCCGTTGCCGCCGCTCCGCGCAAGCTCACCAAGCCTCCCGCCAAACTTCCGGCGCGTCTCGACGTCATCATCTACAACGAAACCCCGCCGTCCGAAGAAACCCTTGCCGGTTTCAAAGAAGCGATGGCCCGCGGTCCGCTCCTGCCCGGCCGCGACCTCGACATCAAATATCACAACGCCCAAGGCGACATGCCCACCCTCAGCGGCATCACCGACGCCGCCCTCACCAACTCGCCCGCGTTGCTCGTGCCTCTCTCCACGCCTTCGCTCCAGGTCGCCCTTGGCAAGACCTCGCGTCGTGGCACGCCCAATGTCGTCTTCGGCATGGTGGCCAACCCCGTCGCCGCCGGCGCCGGACGCACCTATGAGGATCACCTTCCGCATGTCACCGGGATCAGCGTGCGCGCCCCCGCGCCCCATGTGGTGGCCATCCTCAAACGCCACTACCCGCAGTTCAAACGCGTCGGCACGCTCTTCTGCCCCTCCGAGGTAAACTCCGTCGATCTCCGGGACTATTTCACCAGTGCCGCCGCCGCCCAGGGCATCACGGTCGAGGCCATCGCGGTCAACTCCCCGACCGAGATTGCCGACGCCGCGCTCACCCTGGCCTCCAGCCGGATCGACGCCATCGTCCAGATCTCCGACAACATCTCCAGTTCCGGTTTCTCCGCGCTCACCCGCGCCGCCCGCGCCAGCCGCAAGCCCCTCATCAGCATGAACAGCCTCATGGTCCGGCAAGGCGCCGGCATCGCCATCGGTCTCGATTACCACGACGTCGGCGTCGCCACCGCCGACCGCGTCCAGCGCGTCCTCGCCGGCGAAGACCCCGCGACCATCCCCTTCGAGCAACCCACCCGCATTCACTTCACTGTCCACACCGCCAACGCGCGTGCCACCGGGCTCCCGCTTCCCGACGCCCTCCTCAAGGAAGCCGAAAAAGTCATCAACGATTGATTCGCTCCTGACCGTTCTCGTTCTCCTTCTCTTACTCGCTCTCCCTCCGCTTCCGATCCCACCGATGGAAATCACCACCGAGAAAACCGCCGACCTGCTCATCGCCCGCCTTCGCGGACGCCTCGACTCCACCTGGTGCCCCGCCGTGCGCGACGCTCTTGCCGGCTACGTCAAAGCCGGCGAACACCGCATCCAACTCGACATGGGCGCGGTCGATTACATCAGCTCCACCGGCCTCCGCGTCCTGCTCGCCACCTTCAAGCAACTCAAGGCCGTCAACGGTCGCTTCTCCATCTCCCCGGCGTCCCCCGCGGTGACCGACACCCTGAGCCTTGCCGGCATGGACATGCTGCTCGCCCCCGCACCCGTCGCCGCACCGTCCATCTCACCGGTAAACGCTTCGGCCGGCGCGCCCGCCCTGGCGCCCGCCGCACCCGTCGGCCAGCCCTTTTCAACTTCCGGGTTGCGCGGCGAACTCTTCACCCTGCCGGCCGGTCCCGCGCTCGCGGTGCGCCTGGTTGAGCCCGTGCCCACCGCCGGTTCGCTCGCGTTTCCTGCCGGCACCTTCGGCCTCGGCGTGGGCGCACTCGGCGTGACGGTCGATGATTGCGAAGGACGCCGCGGTGAGTTCATCGCCGCGGGCGGTTGCGCCGCCTATCAACCGACCGATGGCGCCAACCGTCCTGACTTCACCGTTTCCGAAGGCGCGCTCATTCCCCAGGCCCGCCTTCTCTCCGGCCTCACCGGCACCGGCGACTTCACCCGGCTCCTGCGTTTTGATGCTCCGCCCGAAGCCCGCACCGTCTCGCTCACCGCGCTCGCCGCCGCCGTCCTCCACATTGCCGGAACCGGATCCGCCGCGTTCGTGGCGGTGACCGAAACCGCCGGCCTCGTCGGCGCGGCCCTGCGCCGTGATCCCACGCTCCCGGACACCGGCGGCGCCGGCGGACGTTTCGCTTTTCCCGAAATCCGTGACTGGCTCTCCTTCACCGGTGAGCGCTCCTTCCGCGACACCACCACGCTCCTCGTCGGCGTGGTCGCCCGCCCCGGCGCCGCCGGGGCCCTCGCCCCGCAACTTCGTCCGCTCTCCCCGGCGGCCGATGCACCGGTCGGCCATGTTCACGCGTTGATCGTGCCTTACCGTCCGCTGCAAAAAGGCTACATGGAACTCGCACCCATGGTCTCGGCCCTGTTCGACGGCGCGCCGCCCCAGGCGCTTCTCCACCTTCTCGGCGACCCGCGCGGACTTTCCGGCGCGGGCGAAAGTGATTTCAACCGCGGCGCCGTCTGGCTCGCCCCGTTCACTCCCTAATCGTTCTCGTTCTCTCACCGACCACCTCCTCATCACGACCACCTCCGCCCATGGTCATTGGACATTGGGCATTGGTCATTTCCTCATGACTCTTCTCGTCGGCGCCTTCACCATCGGACTCATCCTCGCGCTTCTCTCGCTCGGGGTGCTCGTGTCGTTCCGCATCTTCGGCCTGCCCGACATCACCGCGGACGGCTCCATCACCCTGGGCGCGGCGGTCACCGCCACCCTCTGCGCCCAAGGCATCAATCCGATCCTCGCCACCGCCGCCGGCATGCTCTCCGGTGCCCTGGCCGGCGCCTTCACGGGCATTCTCCACACCAAGTTCAAGATCAACGCCCTGCTCGCCGGCATCCTCGTGATGACCGCCCTCTACTCGGTCAACCTCCGGGTGATGGGTCGCAGCAACATCCCGCTCATGCAGCACACCACCCTGGGCACGTGGGGCGAAAACTTTGGCCACACGCTCCTCGGCGAGGGCGGCCTGATGGTTTTCGGCTGGCGCGTTGGCGCCGGCGAAGTCGCCTTGCTCCTCGGCTCGTGCGCCATCGCCGTGCTCATGGCACTGGCACTCTTCGCGTTTTTCCGCACCCACCTCGGCACCGCGATGCGCGCCACCGGTGACAACCCGCAAATGATCCGTGCCCTCGGCGCCAACGTCGAAACCCACATCATCCTCGGCCTTGCCCTCTCCAACGGACTCATCGCTCTCGGCGGTTCGCTCCTCGCCCAATACCAGGGCTTCGCCGATGCCCAGATGGGCATCGGCATGATCGTCTGGGGCCTCGCCAGCGTGATCATTGGCGAAGCGCTCACCGGAGGCCGCAGCCTCGGTCTCACGCTCGTCGGCGCGATCATGGGGTCGGTCCTCTTCCGCCTGCTCGTCGCCGTCGCCCTCCGCTGGGGACTCAATCCAAACGACCTCAAACTCATCACCGCGCTCTTCGTTTTCCTCGCCCTCATTCTCCCCGGCCTGCTGAAAAAATTCCGCCGCGCTCCCGTCCAATCCGCCGCCGTCGCCGGCTCTCAGCTCTAGACTCTCAGCTCTCAGCTTCCTCCGAAATGCTCACCCTCACCGGCCTTCGCAAAACCTTCAATCCCGGCACCGTCAACGAAGTCCGCGCCCTCCAGGGCGTCGACCTGACGATCGAGGACGGCTCGTTCGTGATCGTTCTTGGCATGAACGGCTCCGGCAAATCCACCCTGCTCAACGCCGTTGCCGGCACCTTCATCGTCGACACCGGCCGCATCGAACTCGCCGGCCACGACGTCACCCGCTGGCCGGAGCACCGCCGTGCCAAGCTCATCGGACGCGTCTTCCAAAACCCCTTCAGCGGCACCGCGCCCAACATGTCCATCGCCGAAAACTTCGCGCTCGCCGCCCGCCGCGGCCAGTCCCGCGGACTCGGCTTCGCGCTGTCCAAGGACCTCATGGCCCCGTTGCGCGACCGCGTTGCCTCCTTGAAAATGGGCCTCGAAGACCGCCTCGACAACGCCATCGGCTCCCTCTCCGGCGGACAACGCCAGGCGCTTACGCTCCTCATGGCCACCTGGCTCAAGCCCGAGCTCCTCCTTTTGGATGAACACACCGCCGCCCTCGACCCCAAGAGCGGCGACCAGGTCATCACGCTCAGCGAAGAAGTGATCGGGCGCGACAAACTCACGACCCTCATGGTCACGCATTCCATGCAGCAGGCCGTCAGCCTCGGCGACCGCCTCCTGATGATGCACCGCGGCCGGGTGATCCACGATTTCAGCGGTTCGGCAAAAAAGCGCCTCCGCCCCGAGGATCTCATCGACTTGTTCGACGAGATCCGCCGTCGCGAATTGCTCGACGAGTCCGCCGCCACCATGCTCCAGTCACTTTACGTCTAGAAAACGAGTTGTTTGGGCCAAGCCTCGGAGTTATTGCCACAAAAGCACAAAAATCCCTCTGCCAATGAACGCCCCCCGTGCGCCTATGGGCGCGACGCAACGTCTCGAAAGTTGGACGGCCCTTTGTGCTTTTTGTGGCCAATCCTTCCGGAATTCTGAATCTCATAAACCACGCCTTTAACCGCGCGCCATGTCCCCTCCGCTCCAGCTCACGCTTGCCAACGACCTCGCCGAGATCCCCCGTCTGGCCCAGGCCGTCGAAACCTATTGCGAGCCCTTCGAGCCCTCGATGAAGGACATCCTTTCCCTTCAGCTCGCCCTCGAGGAACTCGTCACCAATGTCATCAACCACGGCTATGCCGACGGCCACCCCCACGACTTCCTGGTGACCCTCTCCGGCGGGGCCGGCAGTATCCGCGCGGTCATTACCGATGACGCCCCTGCCTACGACCCGCTGGCCCGCCCCGAAGTGGACACCACGCTGCCCCTCGAAGAACGCGCCATCGGCGGGCTCGGGGTCCATCTGGTGAAAAAACTCATGGATGTCTCGCATTACGAACGCCGGGACGGCAAAAACATCCTCACCATCGAACGCCGCCTCAACGCCCCTGACCGTCCGGTTTGATTAAACTCGTTCTCGTTCTCTTACTCTTTCTCGTTCTCCCTCGATCGCTTTCACACACATGGACATCACCGAATCCCAGCTCAACACGAGCACCGTGCTCGCCCTCTCCGGCCGTCTCGACGGCCTCGCCAGTCCCGTCTTGGACCAAAAAGTCGACGTCCTCCTCGCCTCCGGCGTCCGCTCGGTGGTCTTCGATTGCTCCAGCCTGGGCTACGTCAGCAGCGCCGGCCTGCGCTCCTTCCTGACCGCCGCCAAGAAGCTCAAGGCCGCCGGTGGCCGCTCCTCCTTCGCCGCGCTCACCCCCGCGGTTCACGAGGTGTTCGAGCTCTCCGGCTTCCTCACCGTCCTCGCGATTTATCCGACCGCCGCAGCCGCCGCGAATGGTTGACCGGGCGTAGCGAGGAGTGGGTGGCGAGTAGCGAGCATTCGGAACCCTCCAAACTCCGGTTCCGACCTACTCACGACCCGCTACTCGCTACCCACTGCTTCAGTCCAGCTACCCGCTGCTTTCTTTCTCCGCCACCGCACCTCGCGCCCACCTCCGTTCCGGCCCTACTCACGACCCGCTACTCGCTAGTCACTACTTCAATCCACCCATGCACCAACTCACTTTCGTCGAAGAACTCGTGCTCCTCGGTCTCGACGACCGCACCGGCGCCCTGTTGCCCACGCCCGTGATGGGCTTCAATTATGCCCTCGCCGGTGCCGTGATTGCCGACCTCGCGCTTGCCGGCCGCATCGACACGGATCTTGAGCAACTCACCGTTCTTCGCCCCGACGCCACCGGGGATGCGCTCCTGGACAACGCGCTCGTCACCATTGCGACCTCCCCCCAGCCCAAGTCGGTGTCCCATTGGCTCGGCGTGTTGTCCGGCCAGCGCGCCGAGATGGAAGACGAAGCCCTCAAGCGCCTTGTTGCCCGCGGCATCCTGCGCCGGGAGGATAAAAAGATTCTCTGGGTCTTCGGCACCCGCCGTTACCCCACGGTGGACAACCAGGAGCGCACGGAGGTGAAAACCCGCCTCTCCGCGTTGATCCTCGGCGACGACCTCCCCGATCCCCGTGACGCGGTGTTGATCAGCCTTTTGACGGCCTGCCATCTCGCCCAGCACATCTTCGCCGGCCCTCCTTATACAGCCCGTGCCGCGCGCCTGGCGACACTCGCCCGCATGGACCAAGTCGGCCGCGAAGTCGGCTCCGCCATCGACGCCCTCACCCGCGTCTTAATGTCCATGCACCCCATGGGCATGTGAAGGAAGTGCAGTCATAAGAAGGTTCAAAGATGTGCAAAAGCGCGACTCGCGCATCGGGCGTTACTCCCACTTTTGAGTAACCAATGGCTTGATAGAACAACGCCTCCGAAGTTGACATGCTCAGTGTTTATTGGCTTGCATAAGTTTTTCTGCATAAGCCATTATTGCAATGGAATTGAGCTCGTTTGGATCGCGGATCCTGGGTGGTTTCACGCGACAAATACCCACGGCGTATCTAGTGACTAATAGTCATTTTTCTTGGCGTTTAGCATAACGAGTTGACGGCCTACTCGGGGCTGCGACATGCGCTTATACCTCGGTCATTTCCAATAAGCGGCACTGAACGTTAAATGAAATCCTTTTCACTCCCTATCGCGCAGATCATTTTATGCGTCTCTCTCTGCCTTAACTGCTTGGTGTTTAACGTTCAGGCCCAAACCACGCCCACTTCCGGGGCAGTCGCTTTAGGCAATGATTTTACCGTCAGCTTAAAGGCAGACGGAACGGTGTGGACGTGGGGACAGAATACGAATGGCCAATTGGGCGACGCGTCCACGTCTCGTCGGCCATCCCCCGT
>JAQSWS010000045.1 GCA_029266495.1 Rariglobus sp.
AGAAGGCGACCAGTTTGTTGAGGTCGGTGATGTCGGGGACGTTCCTCAACGTCACGGGCTCATTGGTGAGGAGCGTGGCGCAGAAGATGGGCAGGACGGAGTTTTTGTTACCCGAGGGGGTGATGGTGCCGGTGAGGGGCTTGCCGCCGTGGACGATGAGGTCGGACATGAAAGGAGAGTCGATAGCTGAGAGCTGGGAGTCTAGAGCTCGGAATTGAGGCAAAAAAAAGGCGTCGGCACTGGGTGCGGACGCCTTTGAAATGCGCGGGGCGCGTGCGCCCTTGGCAAGGTTTAACTCAGGTTAAAACGGCCTGACTCAAGGTCAGGCCCCACATTAAGCGGAAGGAGGGATGCCGGAGCCGCCGCCCTCATGGCGGTGACCGCCGCCCGGGGCGCCGCCCTGGCCACCGCCGCCGCCGGAACGACCGCGACCGCCGCGACGACGACGACCGCCGCCCTGACCTTGGGGGCGATGTTCGCCGCCGCCGTGGCCGTGGGACGGATGGCCCTGGCCATGGCTTTGGGTGGGATTGACACCTTGGGGACCGCTGGGGCCGCCTTGGGGACCGCCGCCGCCGGAGCGACCGCGACCGCCGCGACGACGACGACGGCGATTGCCATCGGGACCGCGTTCACCACCGCCCGCCGCGGGTTGCGACGGAGCGCCGGGGAGGGAGGGCTTGCCGATCTCGGGGGCCGTGGTGCCGAAGAGACCTTTGACCCAACCGAAGAGGCCGGCCGGCTTTTTGGAGGGACGACCGCCGGAGACCGGGGCGCCAGGAGCGATCGGAGCGCCGGGACCGGCCGGGGCGTTGCCTGCCGGGCGGTTGCCGCGATCACGAGGCTGCTGCTGGGAGCGACCATCGCGCGGCTGCTGGCGGTTGCCATCGCGACCACCACGACCGGGGCGTTGGCCGCCGCGGCTGTCGGCGCGG
Organism: Rariglobus sp.; assembly: GCA_029266495.1. GTDB lineage: Bacteria > Verrucomicrobiota > Verrucomicrobiia > Opitutales > Opitutaceae > Rariglobus. Next base: position 936 of record JAQSWS010000045.1, read on the forward strand.
GGGGCGTTGCCGCTGGCGTCGGGGGCACGCTCGAGCATGGGCACTTCGCTACGGCGCTCCGGACGGAACACCGGGCGTTCCGAGCGCAGCGGTGAGTCGGCGCGAGGAGCGGCAGAGGTCTGTGGCTTGGCGCTGGCGGGAGCCGGCGTGTGGTTACCCTCGTAGGGGAAGGCGGGCGTTTCCCAGCTTTGGGCGGGGCGCTTCACCTCGGCGGGAGGGAGGATGTTGAGCTCTGCCTTGGGGGCGGGAGCGGTGGGTTCGACGACGGCCGCGACGGGCGCGACCGGAGCGGGGGCCGGGGCCTCCGCGGGTTTGGCAACAACCGGAGCAATCGGGGCCACGGCGGCAGGCGCCGGGGTGACCTCGGGGGCGGGAACGGACGGAGCTTCGTTCGCCGGGGCGAACGGGTTCTGGTATTCCGTCTCCGCCTTCAGGACCTGAACGGCGGAGGGTTGGTAGGCGCCAGTGACGGCGGTGTTGCTGGCGGGGGCCGGCGAGGCCGGGGGGCTGACGCGTTTGCCGCGCGCGAGGCCCGAACCGCGAGTGGCACCGGAAGCGGTGCCCCAATCGGCGGCGGGCGCGGTGGGCGCACCGGCGGTCGCGGCGGGAGCCCCGGAGGGCGTTTCGCCGGACGTGGATGTATCTGACATGTCTTTGGTTATCTGTGGGTTAAACTCGCGCTCACCGCGGAGGGCGGGAACTGCGAGGAGGCGTTGCCGCGGGGCGCGGGAGCGCTCGACGCAGGCAACAAGGCCCAAAAGTCGCGTGTTTGCGCCTTTGGAGCAACTGCTAATTTACGCCGGCCCGGGTGCAGGGCGGCGGAGGGGGAAGGCACGGCGATTTACGTTGGATCCGATTGGTTGAACCAGACTTAGCGGGAAGATGTGGGCGGCGGCTTGCGATTGAAGTGGGTTTAGGGGACGAACAAGGCGGTTGTAACCCGTTTTTATTTTCCATGTGTGACGTCCAAACCGGTGTGTCTGCGTGTGTGATGATCCCTCCCGTCCGAGGGGTTGTCCTTGGCGATTGGGAGGCGACTGCGCGGGCGATGGAGGCGGGGGTGCGGCTCGATTTTACCCAGCCTTGGTTTTCTCATGCCGAGGCCGACTTCAAGCCGGGGCGGGTGTGGCTGGGGGTGCAAGGCGACGACCTTCTGGTTTACAGTGTGCTCGACGATGATGCACCGGCCAACCGTGCGACGCAGTGGAACGATCCCACCTGGATGACGGGGGATGTCCTGGAGCTTTTTTTTCAAGCGGAGGGACGGCCCGGTTATCATGAGTTTCACGTGACGCCGGAAAATTGCCGGTTGCAGCTGTTCTTCCCCAGCCGGGAGTCGTTCCGCGAAAAGCGGGGACACCGGCACTGGGCAATCGCCGAGAGCCGGTTTGAGAGCGCCACGCGCATCAATGATGCCCGCAACCGGTGGGAGGCGTTCATGCGCATCAAGCTCGCCCTCGTGCTCGACGCGCCGCGAGACGACGGTTCACGGCGGTTCAAGTTTTCGTTCAGCCGTTACGATTATCAATCCGGTCGCAAACGTCCGGTCACCTCTGCGACGGCCGCGTTGAGCGCGCCGGATTTCCATAACATGGACGAATGGTCGTGGGCCGAGGTGGCGCGCACGTGAAGAAGCGGTGAAGCCGCCGCGGCCACTTGCCACTTGATCCGCGGCGTGCGCCCGCCAAGCCTCCGCGCATGGACAAGCTCGAAGAAATTTTCCGCATGCAAGCGGCGCTCAACGCGCGCATTGGTGTCATCCTCCCGCCCGCGAGCGAAGAGGAGAAAACCAAGTGGATTCTCAACTACACCCGCGCGATGCAGCAGGAAACTGCGGAGCTGATCGACAGCGTGCCGTGGAAATGGTGGGCCAAATACCAGAAGTTCGACGAGCAAAACGCCAAGGTTGAGGTGGTGGACTTGTTTCACTTTCTCGTGTCGCTCGCGCAGACGCTCGGGATGACGTCCGAGGACGTTTATCAGGCCTATCTGAAGAAGAATGCTGTCAATCATCAGCGTCAGGAAACCGGCTACATCAAGAAGGACGCGGACGATTCGAAGCACATCTGAGCGTGATTGCCACCGGCCAGAAGCTCGACACCGGCTTCACGCTCAAGATCGTCCGGAACGGGAAAGTGGAGGAGGTCGCCTTTGGGGATCTTCTCGCACGACCCGTGATTGTGTCCGTCTACATGAAGAACAACACGCCGTCCTGTGACCGGCAGAATGGCTCACTGGCCGCGCATGCCGGCGAATTTGACCGGCTCGGTTATCAGCTGATCGCCTTGAGCCGCGACACCTGCGGCTCGCACCTTAATTACGCGGCGAAGAAAAACATCCCCTACGTCCTGGCGAGTGACCCCGCCGACGCCTTTGCCCGGGCGACGGGATCGGTCGTTGAGAAGTCGATGTATGGCCGCACTTTTCACGGTCCCGCGCGCGCAGCCTACGTGATCGATACGGAGGGCACGGTGCTGGCGGTGATCGGGAAGGTGGACACGAAGGATCATTCGGCGCAAATAAGAGAGGTGCTGGCCGCCCTTTGATTTATCGCGGCCCCGCTTCTCGCGGGGCTTTTTACTTTCCGCACTTTTGTTCTCTTTCCACGTCTTCCCATGTCCCTGACGCCACAACCCTCCGCCGCCTCCATCGTCGCCCGTGATAAACGCCGGCGCCGCCTTCGCCGCCGCCGGCTGCTCGCCCTCGGCGCAGTCGCCGGGTTTCTCTTGTTTTGCTTCTTCGGGTTGCCACCGATCATCAAGGCCCAGGCGATCAAGCATCTCTCCGCTGAACTGCATCGCGAGGTGGCCATTGAGAAAATCCGCCTGAATCCGCTCACGCTCTCGATCACGATCGAAGGCCTCGCGATCAAGGATCGCGACGGCGGTCCCTTTACGGGCTGGCGGCGGCTCTATGTGAATTTCGACTCGTTCTCGCTTTTCACCGGCGAGTGGCGGTTCCAGGAGATCGCGCTCGACGGGTTTTCACAACGCGTGACCGTCTCGAAGGAAGGCGTCTTTAATTTCGCCGACCTGATTCCGCCGTCCACGCAAACACCCGCCGCGCCCGAGCCCGCGGACGCCAAGCCTCCGCGGCCCATTCGCATCGCCAGCCTTTCGGTGACCTCGGCGGCGTTTGCCTTTGCCGACGCCAGCCGGGGCCAGCCGTTCGCGACCGAGATGGGACCTCTCAGTTTCACGCTCCAGAATTTCCTGACGGCCGGAGATCCCAAGGCGCCCTACGAGTTTTCCGCGATCACCGAAGCGGGCGAAACCTTTGCATGGAAAGGCACGGTGTCCATCGATCCGGTGCGGTCCGCAGGCGAGTTCAGCATTGGCAAGATCACGCTCAAAAAATACGCGCCCTACTATGCGGACCGTATCAACGCCGACCTGCTCGACGGCTTGCTTGATGTCAGTGCGCGTTATGCGATCGATCTCGCCGAAGGTTCGCGCCAGCTCGCACTCACCGATGCCTCGATCAAGCTCTCCCGGCTTCAAGTTGCCGCGCGCGGTTCCACCACGCCGTTGATCGACCTGCCGTCGTTCACGATCGAGGGGTTATCCGCCGACGGACTGAAGCCTTCCGCGACCATCAACCGCATCGCGCTCGACGGCGGCCGCCTGACGGTTGTGCGCGAACGCGATGGCTCGATCAATCTGCTCAATCTTCTGGCCACCGCGGCAACCTCCGGGACCTCTCCGGCGGCGACGCCGGCGGTTTCGATCGCACCGGCTGGCACCGCCCCCGGCGCCTCGCCGGTTCCGGCTGCATTGCCCGATGTGAGACTCACCGAGTTTGCCCTCTCCGGGCTTGCGATTGATTTCGAGGACCGGACCACGCCGACGCCCGCCACGAACAACATCGGGAGGCTCGATGTGTCAGTGAAGAATCTGGTGCTGGCGGAGGCCGCCGCGCCGGTGATCATCAAACTCAGCGCCGCCACGCTTCCCTCCGGCACCTTAGAGGTTGAAGGCACGGCGGTGCGTGAACCGCTCGCCGCCGACCTCGCGGTCAAAATCACCGCGCTCCCGCTGGCCGGGGCGACGCCTTACATCGAGCCGATGCTCAACATCCGGGTTGTCGACGGCGCGGTGTCCGTGGACGGCTTTGCGCGCATGGCCGGCACGGTTGCGGGTTTCCAAGGCAACGTGAGCGTCGACAAGTTTGCCACGATCGACGGCGCCAAGGGCGAGGACTTCGTGAAGTTTACCCAGCTGGCGATCCGTGGCATTGACGCCACCTCGGAGCCGCTGACCGCAAAGATCTCCGAGATCAGCCTCGCCGACCCGTTGGCGCGCGTTGCCATCCATGCCGACAAATCCACCAATCTGGCCGTGATCCTGCGCAGCGATCGTCCGGCGGCGGAGGCCGCCCCTGCGCCGGCCACCGTGGCCTTCCCGGCACCCGGTGCCTCTCCGGCTTCCGCGGCGGCCGCCCCGGTCTGGTCACTGGGCAAATTCACGCTCACCAACGGCGCGGCGACGCTTTCCGATCGCTCGGTCAAACCGGCGGCACGCCTGTCCCTGGATCATTTTTCGGGCACGGTCACCGGCCTGTCCTCGGCCGACTTGCAGCGCGCCGATGTCGAGATCCGCGGCAAGGTCAACGGCACGGGCACGGTCGCGCTCACCGGAAAGCTCGACGCCAAGGCCGCCACGCCCGCGCCCGGAGCGCTCACCGAACTGGTCATTGATGTGAAGGGCGTCGATCTGTCTCCAATTTCCCCCTACATCGGCACCTACGCCGGCTACGAACTCGCACGGAGCGGCCTCGCGGTGGATGTGAAGGCCCGCCTCGCGCAACGCAAACTCGACACAGCGAACGTGCTCACGCTCCAGCAATTTACGCTTGGCGCCGCGACCAACAGCCCCGAGGCCACGAAACTGCCCGTGCGCCTGGGCATCGCATTGTTGAAGGACATGGACGGCAACATCGTCATCGACCTGCCGGTAAAGGGTGATCTCGACGACCCGAGCTTCAAGATCGGTCGCGTGGTCCTGCGCGTCATCACCAACCTGCTCGTGAAAGCCGCGACGTCGCCGTTCTCGCTCATTGGCGCGGCGTTTGGCGGAGGAGGTGATGAGCTTGCCTATCAGGATTTCGCCGCGGGTGCAGTGACCCCGCTCGAGGCCGAGCTCAAAAAAATCGACACCCTGCGCAAGGCGCTCAAAGGCCGTCCGGCGCTCAATCTCGACATCACGGGCAGCTATGACGCCGGGGCCGATCTTGCCGCCGTGCGCGATCGCACATTGATGAAGCAGGTGCGTTTCCGCCTTTGGGAGGAGTTGCGCGCCAAGAATCCGGATACGCCACCGCCCACCGAGCTCACGGTCTCGCCGGAGGATGAGGCGCGTATCGTCGGATTGTTTGTCGCCGAGCGTTACCCCGGCGGCGCGCCTGTCGTGGGAGCCGACGGCGGCGTGGAGCCGCCGCCACCTCTGATCAAACCTTTCCCGCAGACCCAGCCCCAGCCCAGATCCACGGGGCCGATCATCCGCCGCAACCAGCGCGTGTTCGCCGGCCTGCCGCCGTCGAAGTCCAAGACCGTGCCGAAGCCGGAGCCAGCCAAGCCCGTCGTGTTCGCCCCCGTGGATGGAGCGGTCGCACCGGCACCGGATGGAGCCGCGCCGCTTACGCTGGCGGATGCGCGCAGCGCACTCGCCGCCGGCATTCCGGTTTCCGACGACGAACTGCGCCAGCTCGCCGCCGACCGTGCCCAACGCGTGCGCGATGCGCTTCTCGAGGGCGGTGAGATCGATGCCGGCCGTCTCTTTCTCAGTCCGCCCGCACCGGAGGGGAAAGGTGCGAAGGTTTTCCTGCAACTGCGCTGAGTCAGCGGATGCATACAACGGATCAACCCGTGGGTGCCGCCTTGGACGGATGGACGCCGCCCGCGCACCCCGCACGGGACGTGTTGCGCGGGCGGCTGTGCCGGCTCGAACCGCTTGATGCCGCAACGCATGCCGGCGCGTTGTTCGATGCGAATTCGACCGACGACGCCGGCCGAATGTGGACCTACCTTGGCTACGGGCCCTTCGAATCGCGGGAGAATTATCGCGCGTGGATCGAACTCAACAGCCGGGGAGGCGATCCGCTTTTTTTTGCGATCGTGGACAACCGGTCGGATCGGGCGACCGGGGTTGCGGCGTTTCTGCGCATCGACCCGCCCAACGGCGTGATTGAGATCGGTCATCTGGCTTATTCGCCGGTGTTGCAACGCACCGCGGCGGCCACCGAGGCGATTTATCTGATGCTAAAGCGCGTCTTCGAGGCGGGCTGGCGGCGGTGCGAGTGGAAATGCAACGTGCTCAATGCCCCCTCGCGCGCGGCGGCGGAGCGGCTCGGATTCACCCTCGAGGGTATTTTCAGGCAGGCCGCGGTCGTAAAGGGGCGCAATCGAGACACGGCGTGGTATTCGATCATCGATACGGAGTGGCCGGCGCGCCGGATGGCATTCGAGCGCTGGCTGGCGCCGGAAAACTTTGATGCGAACGGCCGCCAGCGCGCATCGCTGTCGACGTTCATGCCGTCGCCTGCTGCATGAACTGCCGTCCGCAGTGTGGCGCGTGTTGCATCGCGCCCTCGATCACTTCGCCGATCCCGGGCATGCCGCACGGCAAGAAAGCCGGGGAGCGTTGCGTGCAGCTTCTGCCCGACATGCGTTGCGCGATTTTCGGGAGGCCCGAACGCCCGTCCTTCTGCGCGAGCCTGCGACCGACACAGGAGATGTGCGGTGCGAGCGCGGCCGAAGCGATGGCGCATCTGGCCGCGCTCGAACTCGCCACGCGCCCGTAGGAGGAACTTCTCGTTCGACGCCACGTAGTCACACGCCACAAATCGGTTGCTTCGTCCCCTTGACCCGGCGCGCCATGCCGGTTCCATCCACGCATGGCCAAGCCCGACGAACCCAAGATCATTTTTTCGATGATGCGCGTCTCGAAGAAAATCGAGCGCAAGGAAATCCTCCGCGACATCTCCCTGTCGTTCTATTACGGCGCGAAGATCGGCGTTCTGGGGGCCAACGGCTCCGGCAAATCCTCCCTCATGCGTCTGCTCGCGGGGCGCGACAAGGAGTTCGACGGGCATGTTCATTTCGAGCCCGGCTACACCATCGGCATGCTCGAGCAGGAACCGCAACTCACCGCCGGCAGGACCGTGCGCGAGTGCGTCGAGGAGGGGGTGAAACATCTTACCGACCTCACGGCCGCCTACGACGCATCGTGGGATGAGATCGCCACCGCCGCCGATGATGCCGAGCGCGACGCGATCACCGACAAACAGACGAAGCTCCAGGAGGAGATTGACCGTCTCGGCGCCTGGGATGTCGCCCCGCAGGTCGAGATGGCGATGGAGGCCCTGCGGTGCCCGCCCTCCGACCAGGTGGTCGACCACCTGTCCGGTGGCGAACGCCGGCGCATCGCGCTCGCGCGGCTCCTTCTGCAAAAGCCGGACATTCTTCTCCTCGACGAGCCGACCAACCACCTCGACGCCGAAAGCGTCAACTGGCTTGAGCAACACCTCTCGCGCTATGAGGGCACGATCATCGCGGTGACGCACGACCGCTACTTTCTGGACAATGTGGCCAAGTGGATCCTCGAGCTCGATCACGGGCACGGCATTCCGTGGAAGGGCAATTATTCCGAGTGGCTGGAGCAGAAGCAGGCGCGCGCCTCGGTCACCCAGCGCACCGAGGACCGCCGACAGAAGGCGATGGCTCGCGAGCTGGAGTGGATCCGTTCCGGTGCCAAGGCGCGACAGGCCAAGGGCCAGGCGCGCATCAGCGCCTACGAGTCGATGCTCAAGGAAAACGTCGCGGAGAAGGAGCGTGAGTTCGAAATCCTCATTCCCGCCGGCCCGCGTCTTGGTTCGCTCGTCGTCGAGGCCCAGAAGCTCGCCATGAGCTACGGTGACAAAGTGCTTTTTGAGAACGTCAACTTCTCGCTACCGCCCGGTGGCATCGTGGGCGTGATCGGTCCAAACGGCGCGGGCAAGACGACGCTGTTTCGCCTCGTCACGGGTGTTGAGCAGCCTGCGGACGGAACATTGCGGGTGGGGCCGACGGTCCAGATCGCGCACGTCGACCAATCCCGGGACTCGCTGCCCGATACGCAGACGATCTATGAGGCGATCAGTGGCGGGGAGGAAATTTTAAAGCTTGGGCCGCGGGAGATGAACGCCCGCGCCTATTGCGCGCAGTTTGGTTTCACCGGGGCGGATCAGCAGAAGAAAGTCGGCGTGCTCTCCGGCGGTGAGCGCAATCGCGTGCACCTTGCACGTCTGCTCAAGAGCGGCGCCAATCTGATCCTCCTGGATGAACCGACCAACGACCTCGACGTGAACGCCATTCGCGCGCTGGAGGAGGGACTCGAAACCTTTGCGGGTTGCGCCGTGGTGGTGTCGCACGACCGCTGGTTTCTCGATCGCGTGGCCACGCATATTCTGGCGTTCGAAGGCGACTCGCAGGTGCACTGGTTCAACGGCAACTACTCCGCCTACCTCGAGGACTACCGGCGTCGGAAGGGCAAGGAGGCGGATCAGCCGCACCGCATCAAGTATCGGCCGCTCACGCGGGCTTGACCGCGGGGTGGTGAACAGTGGCGTTCGCTTTTGGCGGAGCGCCGCCCGCGGAGGGTGCCGGGCGGGGCCTGAACTTCAGGGAGTCCAGCTCAACGAGTTCAAGCGCCTCCATCTGGAGTTTCGCGGCGGCGTCCTCGGAGATCCCGTGGGTGAACTGCAGGTTGAAACGCGTGTGAAGGTAGTTCTCGAAGCTCACCCAGGCGCCATTGAATTTCACGCGCTTGGTCCAGGCGCAGACGGTGATCATGGTTTCAAGTTCGTTGACGCGGCGCAGGAGCAGCACGGCCCCGGCGCCGCCCAGCACGCAGGCGGTGGCCAGCATGCCCAGGCCGATGCGTTGAAAGAAGCCGGCCCGGCGACTGACCGCGGCGGAATTCCGGGCCAGTTCGTCGAGTTCGTTCAACTCCAGTTCATGAACGGCGTCGCGCAGCGAATTCATGGTGTTCAGCCCCACGCCCGAGTCGACGATATGGAGGGCGGGGCCGGACTGGCTGGTGCGCCGCAGTTCAATGGTGCGGCTCATCTCGGCTTTTTTTTCGGCGGCGAGGCGGGTGATCCGCTCGAGGGTGGCGCGTTGTGCGGGCGCGTGTTCGAAACGCCGGCCAAGCCGGGCGAGTTGCTCGTCGAGGCGCGCGCCCGCCCGGGTGTAGGGTTCCAGGTAATCGTCGAGGCCGGTCAGGATGTAGCCGCGCTGGCCGGTCTCCGCATCGACGAGAGAGGCGAGGAGCTGGTTGATTTCGAGCAACGTCTCCTGTGTAGTTGAATAGCGGATACTGGCCTCGGCGATTTCGCGCGTCGAGACGGTGGATAGGATCGCGGTGCCGGCCGCCAGGACGAAGCCCACCACGAGGCTGAATATCACCGCCGGACGGGACAGGAGGAGCGGGCGGGAGTTTTTCATGGCGGTTCCGGGGCGATGGTCGGGCTGAACCTATGACCGGTTAACCCCGGGCCTTGTTCGCCCCGGGAGGCGCGGACGGGCGGCTTTTACCCTTTTTTATCCGTCATAAACGGTGGCGCCGAAACCGATCCCGCGTAGGATGCTCCCATGGCATCACTTAAATCATTGGTCTTGGGCGGAGGTTGTTTCTGGTGCACCGAGGCGGCGTATGAACTGCTGCCGGGCGTCGAAGCGGTGGTGAGCGGCTATGCCGGCGGAGCCCGGCCGAACCCGACCTACGAACAGGTTTGTTCCGGAGCCACCGGTCATGCCGAGGTGGTGCGCATCGATTACGATCCGGAACGGGTTACATTGGAGGCGCTGCTGGACTACTTTTGGAAGCTCCACGATCCCACGACCCTCAATCGACAGGGCGCCGACGAAGGCACGCAGTATCGTTCGGTGATTTTTTATGCTGATGCGGAGCAAAAGGCCGCTGCCGAGGCCTCGCTGGCCCGCGCCAATCCGGGATGGGGCGGGAAGATCGTCACGCAGATCGCGCCCTTGGATAAGTTCTTCGAAGCCGAGGCGTATCATCAGGATTACTTCCGCCGGAATCCGCACGGCGGGTATTGCCAGGCGGTGATCAGGCCAAAGATCGAGAAGCTCCACCACGCGCTTTCCGGCAAAAAAGCGTAGCGGACGTTCGGGCTTACGGCGACTAGGGTATTTACCCTAGAATTCCATTGACGCCGATGAAGCGGGTCTTACGGTCGGGTTCAGAACTTCTTACCGATATGAACCGATTTACCAGTTTCGCCGTTCTTATTGCCGCTCTTACCAGCGTTACCGCGTCGGCACAGATTTTGACCAATTACGGGGACATCACCTATCCGGATGCCAGTTACGGCGGTTCTTGGGATGGTTCATCCGGGCGAGGCATCAACAGCGGCGCTCCGGGAACGTGGGCTGCGCAAACCTTTATTGCCCCGGTGGGGGGGCTTCAGGTCTACGCTTACAATTTCCAGCTTGGCATCGATGTGGTGAGCGCGAGCCGTCCTTCGTTTACCACCGCGATCTATGAGTGGACGGGCACCACGCTCGGGGCGATGGTCGCCAATTCCGACGCCACGTTTACTGACGTCGCCAACCGTATTTTTGAGCCGGCGGGGGCCAATGTCGTGACGAATCCCGGGCTTGGCACATCCGCGCTTACCGCGGGAGGGATGTATGCGCTGGTGATTCATCGCCTCGATCCCGGAACCACCGGGACCGTGCAGGTGGGCTATGACTTGGGCGAAAATCCGGTGGGTAACTATGAGGACGGCATGGCCTACCGGTCCATTGACGGCACAACCTTTTCATTGCTCGGTGGTGGAAGCACGGACTTCGCATTCTGGGTGAGCTTTGATCCCAACACGCTTTCGCCGGACCAGCTCACCGCCGTTCCGGAGCCTGCCGTGAACGGGGCCATTCTCGGAGCCGTGTTTGTCGCGGGACTCGCCGCCTGGCGTCGTCGCTCCAAAAACAAAAACGCCGGCACGCCTCTGGCCGCGGCCTGAGCAGGCGTTGTCCGCCAGATCCGGCACCGCACCGTTTTCCGCCGCGTTGAGCACCTGCCTTCCAGATGCCGCGCGGCTTTTTTATGTCCGTAAACCGGGGTCCCTTCCAGCGATGAAAGGCATGGTATGTTGATTCAGTTCGCCCGCAGGGCCAGCAAGCGCAAGCGCTATGGCCGGATTGCCCTGGTGCTCGGAACGCTGGTGATTTTGGTGCTGGCTGGACCGACGGGTCTTGAGACCGCCAGAACGCATTACAAGGCGCACAAGCGCGACCGTGCGCTCGCCCAAGCCGAGGAGTTTTTCAAGGCGAAGGACATGGCGCGGGCCGCGACCGCGCTCCAGGTGGCCATCCGCGCCGATCCACGGAACCCGGATGTCTGGAAGACCATCGCCGGCATGACGGAGGCGATCGGCGCGCGCGAAGCCATCCAGCAGCGCCAGCAGGTGGTGGCGCTGAGTCCCGGGGACTACCGCGAGCAGATCACCCTCGCGCTTACGGCGATGCGTTTCGGCGACATTTTTACCGCGCGCGATGCGCTGGCGGCCGTTCCCCAGAGCTTTCGCGGCAGCGCCGACTACCGCCGCGCTGTGGCGCTTTTTGCCATGATCGAAGGCAACGGTTCCACGGCAGAGCAGGTGCTGGCCTCGTTGATGAAGAGCAACCCCGACGAGCGCCTGCGCCTGAGTTATGCGACGGTGCGGCTTTCGCATCCGGACCCGGTGGTCGCCACCAGCGCCCGTCAGGAAATCGCCGGGATGATGGAGAACGCCCAGCTCGCTCCCGCCGCGTTGCGCGAATTGCTGGGCGACGCCGTCCTTCGCAAGGACTTCACCGCCGCGCGGGCCTGGGCGGATCGCCTCGTGATGTTGCCCGGGGCCGAATACAACGACCACCTGACGCTTGGCACGTTGCTGCTGCTGCTGGACAAAAAACCGCTCGACGAGGTGCTGCCTTCCCTGCGGGAGCGCGCGGGCGACAATCCCTCGCGCATCGCCGACCTGATGCGGTGGCTTCTGGTGCAGCGGAACCATGAAAAGGCACGCGAGCTGGTGGATGCGCTGCCCGCCGAGCAAAAGGACGCCTTTGTGATGAAGGCGGTGCGCGTCGATCTCGCGATCGCCCGGCGCGATTGGGCGGGCATGGGCGAATTGATTTATCAAGGCGCGCTCGGCCCGGTGCCGGATGGCGCGCTGCGCCTGGCGATGGAGGCGCGCAATGTCGGTGATCTGCAGGGCCCGGAGGCGCGCCTGGTGCACTGGAAACGCGCGATCGAGGCGACGCGGACGAATATTTTTGGCCTGAGGGTGCTCTATCAGCTCGGGGTCACGTGGAAATGGCCGGCCGAAGTCGAGGCGGTGCTGCTCGCCATCGCCCAGGGGTTCACGTCGCAGACGTGGGCGCACGAAGCCCTGGTGCGGGTGTATACCGTGGAGCGAAACGGGCCGGGCTTGCAGCAGATTTTCAGCATCTGGCAGCAGCAGCAGGGCAACATCAACCGGCTCAAGCACGATTCGGCGTTGATGGACCTGCTGGTGCTTTCCACCGCCACCTCGATGCGTGCGCGCCAGGCGGCGGAGACGCTGCACCTCAACGAGCCCGCCAATCCCAACTATGCGACGACGTGCGCGTTTTCTTACGCGCTGTTTGGCCGGACCAAGGAGGCGATGGCGGTCGTTTCCAAGCTCAAGCCCGCGGACCGGCGCGATCCGGCGCGCGCGCATTACCTCGCATTCATCTACGCGAAGGCCGGTGACGAAAAGCTCGCGCGTGAACAACTCGCCCTCGTTCACGAACCTGCGCTGCTCAAGGAAGAGGCGGCGCTTGTCGTGCAAGCCCGCGGCAAGGTCGACGAGCTCGCGGCCAAGGCGCGGGAAATCGAGTTGCTCACGCGAGGCCCCGCGCTGGTGCCGGCGCCTGCCAAATCCGTCGCGAAACCGTAAATGGAAACTGTTGAGGACCGCGTGAAGTCCCGGCTTGCGACAGCCGTGTTTGCGACCTGCGTGCTGCTGGTCGTGGTGGTGGCCGGACGCGGGCTGGCGCAGGCGTGGAGCCTTGCGCCCGACCTCGGGCACGGGTGGGCATTGCCCTGGCTCCTCGGCTGGCTTCTGTGGGAGCGACTGGACGGCACGTCTCCGGAAAAAACCAGGGCGGCGCCCGACTGGCGGGCGTGGGCGGGACTCGCGGGCGGGGTGGCGGTTTTTGCCGGCACACGGTTGTTTCTGGAGCCGTTTCCACTTTGGCCGACGCTGTTGTGGATGCAGGCGGTGTTGGTTTATGGCTTTGCGCTCGCCGCCGCAGGACTCGCCGGAGGGCGGTCATGGGTGCGCGCACTGGCGGGGCCGCTCGCGCTTGTCTTCACCGCGGTGCCCTGGCCGACCGTGGTGGAAAACGCATTGCTGCATCCCTTGCGCGAGGGGCTGGCCTATGGGGTGGCGGAGGTGTTGAACTTCGTAAATGTGCCGGCGTTCGCCGAGGGCGCGACCATCCGTGTCACCGGCGGGCCGGTCGGGGTGGACGAGGCGTGCGGAGGGATGCGTTCATTGCAGGCCTCCCTGATGATTGCGTGGTTTGCGGGTGAGCTGGCGCGGATGCGGGCGGGCCGGCGCGTGCTCCTGCTGGGTTGTGCGGCGTTGGCGGCGGTGGCGGGGAATTTTTTGCGCGCGGCGGTGCTGACGTGGCTGACAGACGCGGGTGGTGTCGAGTTGTTCAACTCATGGCATGATCCGGCCGGATATCTTGCGCTCGGGTGCACGTTGATTGTCGTGGTGGTGCTGGGCTGGTGCTGGCGCGACCGCACGGGCACACGGAAGGCCGGGATTGTCGATGCAGCCGCGGCGGGCAAACCGGTCCTGTCGTGGGCACAGGCGGCCTGGGCGCTGGTTGCGCTGACGGTTGTGTTGGGCGCGGAGGCCGGCGTGCGCGCATGGTTTGCCAGCGGACAGGTCCGCCTCGCCACCGCGCCCCGGTGGGCGGTCGCGTGGCCGGCCGGGGCGGACCAATTTAAAACCTACGAGCTGACTTCGGCGGCGAAAGAGATGCTGCGTCCGGATGTGTTCACGTCGGTCTCGTGGCGAACGGCGGACGGGGGCGACCGGGCCGGCTATTACATTGCGTGGGAGCGAGGGTCGGGGGCGCGGAACGTCCCCTTTTTGCACAGCCCCGAAGTCTGTCTTCCGTCGGTGGGCAACGATCTGGCGTGGCGGGGCGGTCCGGTGGAGGTCTCGCCGGGCGACGGGCTGACGCTGCCGTTCGAAGTCTATGAATTCCGCCAGCACGGACGGTTGAAGCACGTGTTCCGCGTGGTTTGGGATCCCGACGAAGGTCGCGCGGCGGCGCCGATGGAGAGTGATGCCGGACTGCAAACGTGGTTGTCGCGGCAATGGGCCGACGTGGCCGGGCGGCGCATCCGCGTGCGCATCCAGGTGCTTGCCCTGGCCGTGAACGGTGCGACTGACCGGGCGGAGGCGGAGCGGGTTTTTCGCGAGGAGATTGCTCGTTTGGTGAAGACGAACGGGCACTGAGCGCGAACCTGTTTCCCGGACGGAAAGGGACCCCGTGAAGGTATTCCACGCGAAGATGCACGCTGGCCGCTTTACAACGACAGGTTCCGCGCAAAGGTGTCGGCATGCCCGAGTCGACGCCCATTAATCCCGAAAATTCCGGTCTGGAAGTGACCACCTGGTTTGTTCGCAGCCGCAACGCATTGTTCACGAAGGCGGATTTCGGCCAGCTCTACGTGGACTATTACCTGCACCTGTCCGACCAGGCGATCAAGGTGTCGCCGGAGCACGTGGCGTTGTTCAAGCGCGCGCTCGCCGGCTACGTTTTGCACGCGGTGTCCCGGCCCTGGAACGAACTCACGGCGTGGACGATCAATTTTCAGGAGCCGCTCGTGAATTTGTTTCTCACCGGCGACAACGCGGACGGCTCGGTGACAGGCCGCGTGTTCGACGAAAACGTGAAGGAGATGCCGTCCAATTTATTTTTCGCCGATGTGATCCGCGGCAAGCAGCCGAAGCGGCGCAGCTCGGTGGAGTTCACGGGGAGCGATCCGCTGGCGGCGGTCGAGAGTTACTATCGCAAGAGCGAGCAACGTCCGGCGCGGTTTTTCCAGACGGGCGAGGAGGAGTTCGCGCTGGTCGCGGCGCATCCCGATTACGACGAGGCATGGTTTGAGGCGCTCACGACGGAGCAGGTCGCAAACATGTCCGGGCACGAGGAGCTCGGAGAGCTGGAGAAGCGCGTGTATCGGTGGCATTGCGGCTGCAACCAGCAGCGCATGCTGGAGGTGCTTGCGCCGGTGTTCCGGCAGGATGCGGACGGGCTTTTTGAGGGCGAAGAAAAGATCGAGATCCGTTGTCCGCGGTGCGCGGCGCGGCATGCGATCACGCGCGAGGCCCTGGAGGCGTTTGTGGCCAACGCAAAATGAGCGACGGTTACACGGATCGTTTTGGCGGAGTGGGGCGTCTGCTCGGGGGCGGGGCGCTCGATCGTTTGCGCGCGGCGCACGTGTGCGTGGTGGGCGTGGGTGGCGTCGGCTCGTGGACGGTCGAGGGTCTTGCGCGCAGCGGAATCGGCGCGCTCACCTTGATCGACCTGGACGACGTGTGCGTGACGAATGTCAATCGCCAGCTGCCCGCGCTCGACGGTCAGATTGGCCGCCCCAAGATCACCGTGCTGGCCGAACGGGCACGGCTGATCAACCCGGCGTGCCGGGTGACCGAGGTTGCGGATTTTTTCACGGCGTCGACGGCGGCGGCGATGCTGGACGCGGCCCGCTTTGATTGCGTGGTCGACGCGATTGATCGCATGAGCAACAAGGCGCTTTTGATCGCCGAGTCGCTGAAGCGCGGCTTTGCCTGCGTGACGGTGGGCGGGGCGGGCGGCAAGCGTGACGGGACGTTGATTCGCACGGGAGACCTGGGCGAGTCGGGCGGTGACGACCTGCTGCGCATGGTGCGCAAAAAGCTGCGACGTGACCACGGTTTTGCGGGAGGCGAGGGCAACCGGTATGGCGTGCGGAGTGTGTATTCGTCGGAGAAGCCGGTGTATCCCTGGGCGGACGGCACGTGTGCGACGGAGCCGGAGCCGGGCAGCAACCTGAAGCTGGATTGTGCGAGCGGCTTTGGCACGGCGGTATGGGTGACGGCGACCTTCGGCCTGATCGCCGCGCAGGAGGCGGTGGGATGCGTGCTGACGCCCAAGGGAAGCGACTGAGCGAAATCAGTCTTTCCGACCAAAGAGTCGGACGAAGTTGGCGGTGACCTGGGCGGCAAGCTCGGTGACCGGCATGCCGCGCAAGGAGGCGAGGCCGGCGTAGGCGGCATCGAGGTTGCCCGGATGATTTACCGCCGAGCCGTCGGGCGCGGGCGGGAGCTTGTGGGTGCGCCACGGCTGCGGGAGGGGCATTGCGGGGGCGTCGGTTTCAACGAGGAGCCGGTCGGCGGGGATGAGCGTGAAGGTGTCCTGCTGCTTTGTTTTCCGCGGGTCGAGGAAGTAACCGTTGAAGGAGAAATACGCGCCGAGCTTGGCGAGTTTGGGAACGAGCTCGGCGGGGCCGCCATAGGCGTGAAGGAGGAAGCCGCGCGCGGGCACCGGATGGGCGTGGAGGAGTTCGTCGAGCGCGCTCCACGCCTGGAGGCAGTGGATGGTCACGGGGAGGTTGAGCTTTGCGCCCAGCGCAAGCTGCGGCAGGAAAACGGTGGCCTGTTCATCGAGCGGGGCGCGCCGCACGCCGGTCAGGCGCGGGTCGTCGGGGCGGGCGGAATCCAGGATCCAGCGATCGAGGCCGATCTCTCCGATGCTGGCCGACGGGTGGGTGGCGAGCCGGGATTCGAGCTGGCCGAGCCAGGTATCGTCACGCAACCGGCCGACATCCCACGGGTGAACGCCGTAGGCGGGGCGGACAAACGAGAAGCGCGTGGCGAGGGCTTCGACCCGGGGCCAGTCGTCGGGGTGGGTGCCGTTGACCACCATGTCGGCGATGCGTGCGTCGGCGGCGACACGCGCGATGCGGTCGAGGTGCGGCGTGAGCCACTCGTCTTGAAGGTGGTTGTGAGCGTCGTGAAGCATGGGCGGCGAACCGGCGGCGGGCGGAGTCGCCGTCCTAGCCCAGACTGCGAAGGGCGATCTCGCGGATGCGCGCGCGGACGGCGGCGAGTCCGTTCTGGCGCGTGGGCGTGAGATCGCGGGAGATGCCGAGTTGCTCGAACAGGACGGGCTCGGTCGCGACGATATCGGCGGGAGCACCGCCCTCGTAGAGATCGACGAGGAGGGCGACGAGTCCCTTCACCAGCGGGGAGTCGGCGTCGAACTTGAAATGGAGGGCGCCGTCGCGCAGCTCGCCGCCGACCCAGACCTGGGAGATGCAGCCGTGGACGCGATTGGCGCCGGTCCGGGAGGCCTCCGGCAGGGGAGGGTGGCGGCGGGCGCGTTCAACCACGGCGGCGAGACGCTCGTGGCGATCCTCGATCAGGGAGAGGTCCTCGATGAGCTGTGCTTGCCTTTCGGATACATTCATCGCGACCGGATTCAGCCGTGGACGGTGGTGTCGGCGCCGAGGAGTTTCTCGAAGAGGGTCTTGTCGGTCGCCTTCATGTAGGCCTCGCGGGCGCTGATCTCACCGGACTCGAGATGTTCGCGCAGGGAGACGTCCATGGATGTCATGCCTTCGGCGCGTCCGCCCTCGATGATGTTGCGGATGGCGGGGATGTTGCCGCTGCGGATGGTGCCGCCGAGCGCGTCATGGGGGAGAAGGATCTCGTGGACCGCGACACGGCCGCCGGTGATCTTCTTGCAGAGGAGCTGGGAGACGATGCCGCGGAGGCAGCCGGCGAGAAGGACGCGGATCTGATTTTGTTCGTCGGCCGGGAAGGAATCGATGATGCGGTCGATGGTCTTCGGGGCGTTGTTGGTGTGGAGCGTGGCGAAGACCAGCATGCCCATCGAGGCGCAGCGGAGGGCGAGGCGCATGGTCTCGATCTGGCGCATTTCGCCGACGAGGATGATGTCGGGGTCGGCTCGCATCGCGCCCTTGAGGGCGTCGCCGAAGCTCTCGGTGTGTTCGCCGACCTCGCGGTGGACGATGATGGATTTTTTGTTGTGGTGGACGAACTCGATGGGCTCCTCGACGGTGACGATGTTGCGGCGGAAGTTCTCGTTGATGAAGTCGATCATCGCGGCGAGGGTGGTCGATTTGCCGCTGCCGGTGGGGCCGGTGACGAGGACGAGACCTTCGCGGAGGACGCAGAGTTTTTTGAGGGCGATGGGAAGGTTGAGATCGTCGAAGGAGAGGATTTTCGAGGGGATCTGGCGGAAGACGGCGCCCTGGCCCCAGGCGTTCATGAGATAGTTGACGCGGAAGCGGGCGAGTCCGGGTATCTCGTAGGCGAAGTCGAGATCGTGGTGCTTGATGTAGTGGTCCCAGCGATGGGCGGGGCAGATCTCGTGGAGGAGTTTCTCCATCTGCCCGGTTGTGACGACGGGAAATTCGGTGAGCGTGATGAGCGAGCCGGAGACGCGGGCGCGGGGCGGAAGTCCCACCATGAGGTGGAGATCGGAGCCGTCGTGGTCGCGCATGACGCGCAGGAGTTGATCAATCGCAGGCATTGGGGGTGGAGATGGGGGTTACTGGCCGCCGGGGATTTGCTGGCGGATGGCGCGGTTGACGATGTTGGCGAGGGCGGTGTCGTCGGTGATTTGTTTTTCCTTCCAGAGTTCGAGGATGGCGTTGTCCATCGAGATCATGCCCTCGCGGCGGCCGGTATCGATCGCGCTGGGGATGCCCTGGGTCTTGGCGTCGCGGATCATCGCGGACACGGCGGTGGTGTTGATGAGGACCTCGCAGGCGAGGACGAGACCGCCGGCGCGGCCGGGCAGGAGGCGCTGGCAGAGGATGCCGCGGAGGCTTTGGGCGACCATCGCGCGGATCTGCGGCTGCTGGCTGGCGGGGAAGACGTCGAGGATGCGGTTGAGCGTGGTGGTGGCGTCGCTGGTGTGCATGGTGCCGATCACCAGGTGGCCGGTTTCGGAGGCGGAGATGGCCATCTCGATGGTGGCGAGGTCACGGAGTTCGCCGATGACGATCACGTCGGGATCTTCGCGAAGGGCGCTGCGGAGGGCGCCGCCGAATGTTTCGGTGTGTTGCCCGACCTGGCGCTGGGTGACGTTGCAGCCCTGGCTGGTGTGGAGGAACTCGATGGGGTCTTCGACGGTGATGATATGGTCCTCGCGGGTGCGGTTGAGTTCGTCGATGAGGGAGTTGAGCGTGGTGGTCTTGCCGGCGCCGACGGGACCGGTGACGAGGATAAGCCCGTTATGGTAGCTGAGGAGCTTCTTGATGACGGCGGTGTTTTTGAAGCCGAGTTCGGCGGGGGTGCGGACGTGTTCGGGCACGATGCGGTAGGTGCCTTTCATGCCCTCCTTGTGTTCCATCAGGTTTACGCGGATGCGGCGGCCGCCTTCCATATCGAGGGCGTAGTCGAGATCCTGGTGCGCCTTGAAGGATTCCGAATGGGCCGGCGTGAGCAGGGAGAGGTTGAGCTTGCGCGCGTCGTCGGCCGAAACGGGGGTGGTGTCGAGGAATTCGATCACGCGCATGTTGCGGATGTAGGGCGGGGAGCCGGCGGAGAGGTGGAGGTCGCTTGCGCCGAAGGATTGGGCGGCTTCAAGGAGGTCGAGCATGAAGGTCTTCGCCTCCGTGTCGGAAAGGGATGCGACGCGGGAAAAATCGACTTCGTCGGAGTCTTTTGCGGGGCGCGGAACGGGGGGCGGAGTGGCCGTGGGGAGCGGCGGCGGGGTTTTGCCGGCAAGCGCCGGCGCGGTCGCCCCGGAGGCGGCGAGGTGCTGGGCCTCGGTTGCGAGGCGGGTCATCAATTCGAGATCGGTGATGTGGGCCTGGTTGATGACTGCCTGGGCGAAGACCATTGCATCGGCTTCAGGCGGCATGGAGGCGATCAACTGCGCGGCGAGGGGTGCGTCAATGACGTGTTCTTGCACGCAAAGCGAAGCGATCCAGGGGACTTCATTATTCATGGGCGGGTAGACAGGGTAGGGGGGAACGAGGGAAGCGATACGCGCACGGGAGAAAAGCCAAAACGTGAACGTTCACTATCGAGAACGGCGTAGTGGGATGGAACTACGCGGGCGTGAACGGTTCCGCGCGGCGAACGGCGGCTAAAATTCAACGTCGCGGCAACGGGTGTCGAGCTGGCGGGCGATCAGGTCGAGCTGGCGTTCATCGAGGGCGGGGCCGTTTTCGGCGGGCAGGGCGACGGCGGCGGGGATCTGCCGGGGATTGAGCACGGTGACGTCGCCGCGGGCGCGGGTGATGACGTTCCAGCCGGGGAAGGTGAGAATGGCTTGCACGGGGACGGAGTGCCCGAGGATTTGTTCCAGCCAGGTGCCGAGCCAGGCGGCCTGGCGTTGCGCCTGTTCAAGGCCGTGTTGATCTTCGCCCCACGGATAGGCGAGTGCATGACCGTCATAGATGATCTGGTCGCCGGCGAAACCGGCGCGGGCACGGCCCTTGCGCCGGGTTTTGGTTTCGATTGCAAAGATGCCGGACGGCCCGGCGATGACATGGTCGATATTAAAGGGACTTTCGGAATCGCCGCCGGGGACGTCATGGAAGATGCGGAAACCGGCGGCCTTGAGTGGTTCGAGCGACTCTGCGACCACGCGTTCGCCGTAGTAGCCGAGCCAGGTGTTGCGCCAGCGCTCGATGCCACCGACGAGGTGGCGGACAAGCACGATGAGGCTGGTCAACAGGGTGACGACTGCGGCGATCAGCCAGATGACTTGGGCGGGGCCGGAGACGTGGGTGGCGATCCACGCGAGTGCCCCGCCGACGGCCAGGGGCACGAGGAAGGCGGCGAGCAATTCGCAGGCGATCTGTTCATCGAGCGCGGCCAGTTTGCGGCGCAGCGTTTCGCCGGGACCGCGCAGCAGCCTGGCGTTGTCCGGAAAGGGGGCGCGGGCCTTGCGGTTCTTATGACGCCAGAGAGCCGCACCGGCGAGGAGCGCGAGAAAAACGAGGCAATATCCGCCGAGAAAAACCCAGTGCATGTCCCGCTTTAAATGGCGGGCGGGATGGGACAGTCGAGCGCGGAGGCGAGGGCGCGCACCAGTTCGGCTTCGTCCGGTTCGATCCGGCCGTCGCTGGAAACGGTTGCGGCGAGAGCGGTGAGGACACGTTTTTTCACAGGACCGTAGGCGAGGGCGAGCTTGTCGAGCGCGACATCGAGATGATCGAGTTCGCGGGAGCCGGCGGGCCGCAACGCGAGCGCGGGGTGAAGGCCGGCGAAGCCGGACGCGCCGGCGTTGAAAGCGAGTTTGACGCTGGCTTCGTCCGTCGCGCCGAGGTGGGCGCCAAAGGAGAGCACCACGGATATTTCGGGGGAAACGTCGGCCGGGGAATAGATTTCGCGGCGGCCGGCGGGACGGGCGCCGAGGTCGAGGTGGTGGGTGAGCACTTTTTGCAGGGCGAACTCGAAGACGCTTACGTGATTGTCGGCGTGGACGAGTTCATCGAGCGCTGCGAGCAGGCGGGCAAGGTCGACCGCTGAGAGCTGGCGGAGGGCGGGCGGGGTCAGGAGCAACAGCGGCAGCCGGGCCTCCTGAGGGAGCGCGAGAAGATCGTTTTCCAGCGGGAAAAGCGCGGAGGCAATCCGGTCGCCACCGTGGTGGCGGATGAGCGCGCGCTGGCGGGCCCGGGCGGTGGCATCGATGTCGAGCAGGAGTCCGCAGGCGATGGCCGCGGCGCCCTCGGGAGTGCGAACCGCCTCGCGCAGGGAGGCGGTGATGGTGCCGGCGAGATGGTGCGCGCGGTCGGCATGTCCGGATTCGAGGGTGCCGATCGACGCGATGAATGCGAGCGGGGTGAGCGCCGGGTTGGAGGCGGGTTGCGCAGGCTTGCGACGCCCCGACCACGATTCGGAGGCGACATCAACCACCTGGGGAGGCTCAAAGTATTTGCCGTCGAACGATGCATCCACCGCGCGAATACGTTCATCGAGCGGCGGGTGGGTGGCCCAGAGGCCGCCAAACGAGGAGAGGAAACCCTGGGAGAAGAAGAAGTGGCTGAGTTCGGATGCCTTGGTGGACTGGATTCGCGACCCGAGGGCGTAGCCGCCGATTTTTTTGAGAGCGCCGGTGATGCCGGAGGGGTTGCGCGTGAATTGCACGGCGGAGGCGTCGGCGAGGAACTCGCGCTGTCGCGAAACGGCGGCCTGGATGAGTCGGCCGAAAAAATAACCGACATAGCCGAGGACGAGGAGCACGAGCCCGACGGAGAGGACCACGAGAACGCCGCCGCCCTCCTTGCTGTTTCGCCGCGGACGGCTGAAACGGAGGCTTTCGATGATGCCGCGTCCGATCAGGCCGATCACCAGGATTCCGTGCAGCACGGCGGTGAGCCGCACGTTGAGGCGCATGTCGCCGTTGAGGATATGGCTGAACTCGTGAGCCACGACGCCCTGAAGCTCGTCGCGGTTGAGCTTTTCCAGGGTGCCGCGGGTGACGGTGACGACGGCGTCGCTGGTGGTGAGCCCGGCGGCGAAGGCGTTGATGCCGGCCTCGTCGTCCAGGACATAAACGGAGGGCAACGGCAGGCCCGAGGCGATCGACATCTCCTCGATGATGTTGAGCAACTGGCGTTCGCGGAGATCGGTGGTTTGCGCCGGCACGAGGCGGGCGCCGACCATCTCGGCAATGGCCCGGCCGCCGGCGCGAAGCTGGAACCATTTGAACAAGGCGGAGATCCCGACCACGGCCACGGTGAGGAGCGAAAAGGCGATGAACGCGCCGGGTTGCCAGAGTTGGATATGATCAAAGCCGCCGCTGTCGCGTTCGAGTCCGGTGCCGCTTGCGTTGGCGCGCAAGCCGTGCATCGCGGTTAAAAAAATGAACGCAAAATAGCCGGCGGCGATAATGCCGAGGACGGCCAGCACGAAAAGAACGACCAGGCGGGTCGTTCTTTTTTTTGCGCGAGCCTGGGCTTCAAAGAAGTCCATGGGGATGAAGTAGCGAGTAGTGAGTAAGCGGGCGAGTAGGGTGGCAATGCTCGCTACTCACTACCCGCTACTCGCTACTTTAGATCAGGTGAAACTCACCTTCGGCGCGTTGCGCTCGGTGGGATCATCGATCTTGAAAAGTTCGGCCGGCTGGAAGCCGAATGCGCCGGCGAGAATGACGGTGGGGAAGGTTTCGCGCCGGGTGTTATACGTCATCACACTGTCGTTGTAGGCCTGACGGGCGAAGCTGATTTTATTCTCGGTCGAGGTGAGTTCCTCGGTGAGTTGCGCCATGTTTTGGTTGGCCTTGAGATCGGGGTATTGTTCGGAGACGACCATGAGGCGGGAGAGCGCGCCGCCCAAACCGGCTTCGGCGGACATCAGCCCGCGCATGGCATTGCCGTCGGTGGGATTGGCGGCGGCGGTTTGCGCGGCGGCGGCGGCGATGTTGCGCGCCTTGATCACGGCTTCGAGGGTTTCGCGTTCGTGCTTCAGGTAACCTTTGGCAGTTTCGACCAGGTTGGGGATCAGGTCGTAGCGGCGTTTCAACTGGACGTCGATCTGGGCGAAGGCGTTTTTGAAGCGGTTGCGAAGGGTGACGAGCCCGTTGTAAATCCCGACGGCCCAGAGGCCGAAAACAACCGCGAGGAGAAGCAGCACGCCAAGGACGATGAGAAGGTTCATGTTGCAAGAAGGAGGGTTGAGAAAACGGCGGCGAGTGTGTGCGCGGGGCGCGGGGTGGCGCGAGGAGGAACTACTTACAACGCGATTGATTGTTTCCAGCGTGGCGAGCAACGTGAGGTCTTCGCATGTCGCTTCGAACCCTGTTTATTTTGCTGCTGGCCACCGCCGTCTCCATGCCGGCGGCGCCCGCCGGCAATTCGCCGGAGGGAACCGCGCCGCTGATTTCGCAGGCGGAGGCGCTCGTGCTGCCGGGGGGGGAATTGCGGTCGTTCGTCGCGGCGCGGCGGGCGCTTGAGCTGGGTTTCCCCTCGGTGGCGGCGGAAATCTACACGCAACTGCTCGGGTCATTGCGCACCCCGGGCGCCGAACGGGATGTGCTGGTGCTGGAGTTGGCGACGGCGCGACTGGACGAAGGGCGCACCGACGAAGCCGCGGAGGCCTTGCAGCTCTATCGGGGCGGGCTGACGCCGGCCTACCAATTGCGCGCGGGGTTGATCGCGGCGCGCCGCAAACGCATCGATGTAGCCAAGGCTGCGTTGACGGCGACCAAGCCTGAGGACCTCGTGCCCGGGGATCGCGGGTGGTGGTATTTTTTGCAAGGGCAGGTGGCGGATGCGGCGGGTGATTTCACGAAGGCGCGCGATGCCTACCAGAGCGCCGGCGAGGTGGCGGTTTCGGAGATGCAGCGCGCGCATTTCACGCTGGCGCGGGAGCGGGCGCGGCTGAACCTCGGCGACGCCACCGAGTCGCAGTTGAACACACTGCGTCAAAGCGCGGAACGCTATCAGGGCAAAAGCGTGGGCTACGCCTATGCGCGCCAGTATGCGGCCTTGCTGGCGATGCGGGGACGCACCTCGGAGGCGGTGGATTTTCTTAGCAAACAGCTCCAGGCATTGCCCGCGGGGGAGCGCGCGGCCCGGGATGATTTCCGACTGTTGATGGGGCTGACCGCCGGCACCCAGCGCGCCGAAGGGCGTAATGCGCTTGAGGGGCTGCTGACGTCCGCCGGTGACACCACGCTGCAGCGCGTGGCGTTGCAACTGCTCGCACGGGACGCGGCGGACGCGGGTTTTTTTGCGAGGCTCAACGGGTTGATCACGGCGGTGCCGGCGCATCCCATCCTGGCGGACTTGCTGCTGACGCGCGCCCAGCTTGGATTGACCGAGAAACGCGTGTTGATCCTGGAGAAGCCCGGCGTGCAGGATCCGATCCTTGGAAACCAGGCGCAAGCCGACCTGGATGCGAAGGCATTGCTGTCGAAATTTCCGGGGTCCGAACTGAAGGCGGCGGCCCTCGGCCTGCTGGCGGACCTTGCCTGGATCCAGCAACGGTATCGTTCGGCGGCGGATTACGCGGCACAGGCGCGGGCCGAACTGCTTCGCGGCGAAGTGCGGGCTTCGTTGGGGGTGATGGTGGCGGAGGCCTATTTTCGCGCGAAAGATTATGCCGCGGCGGACGAGGCTTATGCCGCGGCGTTGAATGAAGTTCCGGCGGGGGTGTCCGCGGGCGGATTAATGACCCAACGCGTGCTGGCCAAGATTTTGGGCAAGCATCTCGACGAGGCGGCGAGGTTGCTCGACGGCTTTGCGCGGGATGCGCGGCTCGGTGTGATCGAACGCTGGCAGGCGGAGTGGACGCTGGCCCGCGCGTTGCAAGCGGCGGGTCGTGATGCGGAGGCTTATGTGCGGGTGAAGGCGTTGATGGCACCGGCCGGTGATGTTGCCGCGACGTTGCCGCCAACCTTGCGCGCCCGCATGGCCTGGCTGCAGGCGCGGCTTTCGCTGGAGGCGGATGAACCTCAAAAGACACTGGAACTGGCCGCGGCGTTGCCGGCATTGCCGGGGGAGTTGGAGCCGGGGCTGCGCGCCGAGGTGGAGGCGAGCATGCGGCTGCTGCAGGCGAAGGCGCAGTTCCGGCTGGGAAAGCCCGAAGAGGCGTTGAAAATGCTGGCCTCCCTGCGGGTTGATTTTCCCCAATCGGATGCGGCCGTCTTCTCCTATATCGACGAGGCGGACTATTATGCGGAGAGCAATCGGCTGGGTGACGCGCAGGCCCGGCTCACGAAGCTGGCGGATGAATTCAAGCAGCATGATTACGCGCCCTATGCGCTGTATCGTGCCGCCCTGATCGCCGAGCAACGCGGGCAGGATCAATATTACGAGGAGGCCTACCGGATTCTCGAGCGCATCGTGAGCTCGCGCGAATACGGGCGGTCGCCGATCGTGTTCCACGCCCGGCTCAAGCAGGGCGACCTGGCGCGACGCCTGAACGATTTTCCGCGTGCGCGACTGACCTACGAGTATTTGATTAACAACTACAGCTACGCGCAGCAGCCGGATGTGCTTGCGGCGGAGCTGGCGCTGGCGGCCTGCCACCGGGCCCAGATCACCCCCACGGACGTGTCCCATTACGAGAGTGCGCTGACGATTCTGGAGCGGCTGCAGGATTTCCCCAACGCCTCCGTGGACATGCGCGTCGAGGCGGGTTTTCAACTGGGTGACCTCCTGGCGACCAATGGGAAATCGCCGGATTATGCCCGGGCGGAGGCGGTCTGGTGGACCTTGGTCACGACTTATCTGCTCGATGACGTGCAGGCGGCGAAGCTGGGTCCAAAGGGCCGTTACTGGCTGGCGCGCGCATTGTTGAGATTGGGAGACCTGCGGAGGGAGCGCGGTGACTTGGAGGAGGCGCGCAATGCCTATGAACTCGTCCTTCTCAAAAACCTGCCCTTCGCCAGGCTGGCGGGGGAGCTCTTCACGCGTGCCGGCGGCAAACTGCAACCATGAGCACGCGCGTCCATGCCGGCGGACAAATTTCGCCACTTGCGTTCGTTGATTGATTTCCTCCAACCCTTTTGCCCATGCCATCCGATCCCAGTATTTTGACCCGCGGCGGCCCCATGACGTGGGTATTGTTGCTCATGGCGGTGATCGCCCTGGTGTTGTTCATCGAACGCACCTTTTACCTGCATCGCGGACAGATCAAATCCACCACCTTTGTGGATGGCATCAAGAACACCCTCGCGAAGCGTCGCATCGTGGAGGCGCTCACGTTGTGCGAGGAGACGCCCGGTCCGGTCGCGGCGGTCGTGAAAGCTGCGCTCATCCATGCGCATGACGACGAGACGCGGATGCGTTATGCCGTGCAGGAGGCCGCGGTGGTTGAATTGCCCGCACTGGAGCGCCGGCTGGGCTCGATCGCGGCCATCGCACAGATCGCCCCGATGGTCGGATTGCTCGGCACGGTGCTCGGCATGGCGACGACGTTCCACAAGTTTATGCAAGGCGGCCAATACGCGACCGCGCAGGCTCTCTCGCAAGGCATGTGGGAGGCGTTGCTCGCGATGGCGGGCAGCCTGGTGCTGGCGATCCCCGCTCACCTGGCCTATCATTTTCTGCACGGTCGTGTGCGTTCGCTGGTGCGGGACATTGAATGGGCGGGCAACGAGATCATGCGCTACCTGCTGATCGATTATCGTAAAAACGAGACGGCTGCCGGTGATGCCGCGACTGCGCCTTCTGCCGAATCATGATCACGCGCCCTCTCGACCTTTCGTCCCGGTTGAAGCCGCCTCCACGCGGCTTCGAGAGTCTGTTTTATGTGAACGGTGGGTTGATCGTGTTGTTTTTTGTGTTGTTTGGCTCCCGTTTCGTGCT
This sequence comes from Rariglobus sp., assembly GCA_029266495.1. Classification (GTDB taxonomy): domain Bacteria; phylum Verrucomicrobiota; class Verrucomicrobiia; order Opitutales; family Opitutaceae; genus Rariglobus. The sequence goes on from JAQSWS010000045.1 coordinate 28,310, forward strand.
GTCGCCCGGGGTGGGGGTTGATTTTCAGGTGCCGGTGATGCCCGGGTCTTTGGATACAGCGGTCGCGACGGATGTGGTGATCGCCATCAAGGGTGCCGACATGGCCTTCGTGGAGGGAGCCAAGGTCAATTTTATCGGGCTGCGCCAGTATCTGATCGAGCGTGCTCAAGGCAAACCGGGGCTGCGACTGTTGGTGCAGGCCGACGCGGCCCTGACGACCCGAGACCTGACGGAGGTTTACGACATGGCGCGAGCGGCCGGGTTTGTTTCGGTGCAAATCGCCGCCGAGCCGCCGCGGCCGCTTTGACCAACATGGCCGCGACAGCACGCTTCCCTTGGATTGCAGTCAGCGCGGTCGCGGCCGTCGGGGTCGTATCCATCGTTGCGTGGCTCCAGCTGCCGGAAGCCGAATTGCGCACGGAGCCGGCCCCGCCATCACCCGCCTTGGGTTTGACCCGGATCGACCCTGCATTGACGAAGGAGTTACTGGCGGAGCAGCTTGCGGCCTATGACCCCACGCCCCTGTTTCTTCCATCGGCAATGAACAATAATGAGCCTCCGCTTCCCGATGAAGCCAGGCCGGGGATGGGCGGGCCGTTCGCCGCACTGCCTCCGCAGCTGACGAAGACGGGGCTGTTGGCCTTTCCGGCGCCGGTGGCCGTGCCCAGGAACCCGGTCGATGGGTTGAGGCTCACGGAACGATCAAATGCGCCGCTGGCACTCGCGCGGGGTGACACGGCGGGAAAACCGCTGGAGGGCCGCCTCGGCCGGGTGGAGGCGGTGAGCGTCGACGGTGGCGTGGTGCTGACACTGGACCTGCCCCGGTCGCTCGACCTGCCCGCGGGGGATTGGCAACCGCTTGAATTGATGGGGGCGATTACTCGCTCGGGGCTGGCGGGGGAGCTCGTGATCACGACCAGTTCGGGCTCCGATGAAATCGATGATTATTTTCGTTCCCATTTGAGGAAAACCATGCGCATTGGGGAGCGTCTGTCGGAGGGATTTTACGTGTTCCGCGTAGGCCCTTGAGACTTCAGCGAAAAAAGGCCAAGATTGCAGTTGACGGCCCAAAAACGGCTCGTCACGGTCACCGCTCCTTTTCTCGTTTTTTGACCATTTCCTAGTTATGCCCAGATAGCTCAGTTGGCAGAGCACGTCCTTGGTAAGGACGAGGTCGTCGGTTCGAATCCGATTCTGGGCTCCAGGTCTCAAACGTTAGAAGTCATTTTCAGCAAGCTCCTTAAAACTCATCACATTTCACCATGGCTAAAGGCACATTCGAACGCACCAAACCCCACGTTAACGTCGGCACCATCGGCCACGTTGACCACGGCAAAACCACCACGACGACCGCCATCCTTGCCGTTCAGGCGCGCAAGGGGCTCGCCGAGGTCAAGACCTACGCGGACATCGCGAAGGGCGGCACCGTCCGTGACGCCTCCAAGATCGTGACGATCTCGGTTGCTCACGTTGAATATCAGACCGAAAAGCGCCACTATGCGCACGTCGATTGCCCCGGCCACGCCGACTTCGTTAAGAACATGATCAC
>JAQSWS010000046.1 GCA_029266495.1 Rariglobus sp.
AGAAGGATCCAAAAAAGACGCGGCTTTCGTGAGAAAGCCGCGTCTTGTAGCAAATGACTGGAAACGACGGTTACTTTCCGAGGCTCTTGCGGAGATCGTCGAGCTGGCCGGCGGAACCGAGGAGGACGTTGCGGCTGGCGATGAACTTCGCGTATTCGGTGATGAAGATCTTGCCCGGGGGGCGGAAATCGAACTCGGAGGGCTTGTCGCGGAAGAACTCGCGGTGAACGCGGGTCCAGACGAGGCGGCCGTCGGTATCGATGTTGATCTTGGTGACGCCGAGCTTGGCGGCGGGGAGGTATTCGTTCACGTCGACGCCCATGGAGCCGGCGATGGTGCCGCCGGCGGCGTTGATGCGGGCGACTTCGTCTTGGGGAACGGAGCTGGAGCCGTGCATGACGAGCGGGAAGCCGTTCATGCGGGCCTTGATCTTCTCAAGGACGTCGAAGTGCAGGGACTGCTTGCCCTTGAACTTGAAGGCGCCGTGGGAGGTGCCGATGGCGCAGGCGAGGGAGTCGCAGCCGGTCTGCTTCACGAATTCCTCGGCTTCGGCCGGATCGGTGAGGCAGGAGTGGCCTTCTTCGACCACGATGTCCTCTTCGACGCCGCCGAGCATGCCGAGTTCGGCCTCGACGGAGATGCCCTTGGCGTGGGCTTTCTCGACGACACGCTTGGTGATCTCGACGTTCTTCTCGAACGGATCGTGGGAGGCGTCGATCATGACGGAGCTGAAGAAGCCGGAATCGATGCAGTCGTAGCAGGTCTGCTCGTCACCGTGGTCAAGGTGCACCGCGAAAATGGCCTCCGGGAAAATCTCGCCGGCGGAACGGATGATCGCCTCGAGCATGCGCTTGTCGGTGTAATTGCGCGCGCCCTTGGAGATTTGGATGATGAAGGGAGCCTTGGAGTCGATGGCGCCTTTGAAAAGGCCCATCGCCTGCTCGGCGTTGTTGATGTTGTAGGCGCCGACGGCGTATTTGCCGTAGGCGTGTTTGAAGAGCTGCGCGGTGGTTACGATCATAGAAAAAGGCGTTTAAGGAAACTGGACGTTACCGACCCCGGGAATCGCGCCGCAAGGGTTTTCTCCGTGCGGATATTGGCGAGGAGTGCGCAGGAGTTGCGGAAGGAGGAATTTAATGGGGAAAGCGGGAAATCAGGAACGATCCGAAACAGAGGAGTTTTCCTGATTTTCCGCTTTCCCCATTAATCCGGGGGGGGGCGGGGAGTTTTCAGGCGAGCTTCAGGCGGCCGGTGCTGTCGCCGATGCGGTCCGCCTTTACGCCATGGAGGTCGAGCATGGACAGGTAGAGATTGGTCATCGGCTGGCCGGACGGGAGTTGGAGGAAACGACCGGTCCGGACCCTGCCTCCGGCGCGGCCGGCGAGGATCACGGGCAGATCCACATGGTCGTGACGGTCGCCATCGCGGATGCCGGAGCCGTAGACGAGGAGGGAATTGTCCAAAAGCGTGCCGTCACCTTCCGGAATGTTCTTCATCCGGTCGATCAGGTAGGCGAACTGGCGGATGTAGAACTCGTCGATCTTGCGGATCTGGGCGAGTTTGTCGGCGCGTTTTTCGTGATGCGAGAGGCTGTGGTGGCCTTCGGTGATGCCGAGGGCCGGAAAGGTGCGGCCGCTGGATTCGGAGGCGAACATCAAGGTGGCGACAGGCGTGCTGCGGGTCTGGAACGAGAGGACCATGAGGTCGCACATGAGCCGCATGTGTTCTTCGTAGTCGGACGGGATGCCGGCGGGGAGGGGCGCTTCGGGACGGCCGGCGAAGGATTCAAAGGAAGTGATGCGGCGTTCGATTTCGCGGACGGAGGTGAGGTATTCGTCGAGCTTGGCATGGTCGGCGCGGCCGAGGTCGCGTTGGAGGCGGCGGGTGTCGTCCATCACAAAGTCGAGAATGCTGCGGCGCTGGCGGGCGCGGATGGCACGGCTTTCGGCGGTCTCCTGCAACGTGCCGCCGCCAAACATGCGTTCGAAGACGAGGCGCGGGTTGCGCTCGGCGGGCAGGGGCTGGCTCTCGGAGCGCCAGGAGAGGTTGAATTGATAGGCGCAGCTGTAACCGGAGTCGCAGTTGCCGGTCTGGCGTGGAGGGTCGCAACTGAGTTCGAGCGAAGGCAGGCGGTGGCCGGCGCCCACGCCCGCGGCGATCATCTGGTCGATCGAGCGACCGACGCGAAGATCGCTGCCGGTGGTTTTGCGCGGCTGCTCACCGGTGAGGAAGGCGGCACTGGCGCGGGCGTGATCGCCCGGACCGTCCCCGTTGCCATTGGCTTTTTTGTGACCGAGACCACTGACCACCTGGATGTCCGCTTTGTGTGTTTCGAGGGCGGAGAGCGAAGAACCGAGCTGGAATGAAGATCCGGCGCCGGAGGTCGGCCACCAATGGGCATTGTTGACGCCGTTGGGCACGTAGATGAAGGCGGTGCGCAAGGGAGAAGCCATCGGCGAGTCCGAGCCGGGGACGCCGGCTTCGGCGGCGCGCAGGACAGGGCCGGGGATCAGGCTCTCGAAAACCGGCAGGGAAACCATCGCGCCCAAGCCGGTGAGGAACTGGCGGCGGTTAAGTGAAAGAGGGGCGGAGGGCATGGGGCTTCAGGGGGCGAGGTTGAAGGCGACCGGGCTGGTTTCGGACGGTGCGGAAGGAGCATCCGGGCGCTGGTTTTGAAAGGCAATGCTGGCGACCACGGCGTCGATGTAGGCGGGGAGCGTGTGGCCGCGGGCGGCGGCGGTGGTGACGATGTGGTCGATGGTGGGGCGATCGTAGTAGTCGAGTCCGCGACCGAGGGCGTAGGTGAGGAGCGTGCGCGCGAAGTTGCGGGTGAATTCGTCATGCCGGGCGGTGGCGAGGACGGTGGAGAGGGTGACGGGTGAATCGACCCGTTCGCCGGTCACAAGTTGCCCGGAGGAGTCGATGGGTTGTCCGCCATCGGTTTCACGACGGCGGCCGAGGGCATCGTAGTGTTCGAGGGCGAAACCGATCGGATCGATCAAGGCATGGCAGGCGGCGCAACTCGGGTTGCTCCGGTGAAGTTCGAGCCGCCCGCGCAAGGTCTGCGGCTGGCCGCCGCCCGCGTGTTCGGCGAGCGAAGGAATATTGGGGGGAGGCGGGGGAGGCGGGGTGCCAAGGATTTTCTCGAGGACGAATTTGCCGCGCAACACGGGCGAGGTGCGGTTGGGGTAAGAGGTGACGGTGAGCACACCGGCCTGGCCGAGCAGACCGGCGCGGCGGTCGGCGGGACGCTGCACGCGCTGAAAACCTTCGTCGCCGGCGGGCTCGGGCAGGCCGTAAAAGCGAGCCAGCCGTGCATCGACAAAGGTGTAGTCGGCGGTGAGCAATTCGGTGATCGGGCGCCCGTTGGTGAGGAAGTCGGCGAAAAACCGGAGTGTTTCCTCCTTCATTGAGGCGGCGAGATCGGGGGACCAACCGGGGTAGAGCTTCGGGTCCGGCGTGCGCAGGGGAAGGTTGCGAACCTCGAGCCACTGGCCGGCGAAATTTTGGACGAAGCGCCGGGCGCGCGGGTCGGCGAGAAGGCGGGCGGTCTCGACGGCGAGCCGGGGACGAAGGCGGTCGTGGTCGGCGAGGTCGAGCAGGTGTTCGTCGGGCGGACCGTTCCACAAAAAATAGGCGAGGCGGGTGGCGAGGGCGTGGTCGGAGAGCGGTTGTATTTGGTTCTTTGTGACAGGGTGGTCCGCAGGCGGCGGGTTGCCGATGAAGAGAAAACCCGGGGAGGTGAGGATGGCCTGAAGCGCGACCTGGAGGGCGGCCGCGGGGGAGTCACCGGCGGATTCGGAGCGTTGCGCGAGGTCGGCGAGGCGCACGATTTCGTCTGGCGCGGGCGGGCGTCGCCAGGCGCGGCGGACCAGAGGCGTGAGCACACGGACATACCAGTCGTGACGGTTTTCCTCCGGGCGTGGCGGGACGATCCACGCCGGCAGGGGACCCTCGGGACGCTTCCGGCCGGGAGGCAGATAAGGGCCTTCCACGCTGGCGTCGTGGAGATAAAAGTTACGATCCCGCGCCTTGGTGGAAGCGGTCGCCTCGGCGTAGAAGTCGTTGAGAAAGGCGATTTGAATACGAGCCGAGCCGGCGGGGAGATCCAGGTCGATCGTGTGATCGCGGGGACGCCGGCGGGAGCCGTCGGCGGGGAGTTCGCGGATGGTTTTGCCATTGATACGCACGGCGAAACGCGCCGGCTCGTCACCGGCGGCATCCTGCGAAACGCGCAGGCGAAGGTGGTAAATGCCCGAGGCGGGCGCGGTGAGCGTCCAGGACAGGGCGGTATTGGAAAAGAGCGCGGCTTCGTTGCCGGTCGAGTTGGCTCCGCTCCAGTGCTCGGGCGGGGCGGTGAAAATGCGAGGCGGGGGCGCCGGGTCGGGAATGACGGTGGCGGCGACCTGTTCGGCGGCGGCGAGGTAGCGCTCGAAGAGGAGCGGTGACACAGTGAGCACGCTGGCGATGTGGTCGAAGCCATGGCCGCTGTCGTCTTCGGGGAAACTCTCTGCGGGATTAAAGGTGATACCGAAGAGGTCCTGCACGGTGTTTTTGTATTCCTCGCGGTTGAGGCGGCGCAGGACGACACGGCCGGGGTCGGGGTTGCGTGGATCGACCGGGTGGAGGGTGCGATCGAGCCAGGAGATGAATTCGGCCCGGTCGGAGGGGGAGGGTTGGGTCGCTCCGACGGGCGGCATGAGGCTGCTGGAGACATGCTTGAGAACGCGTTCCCAGGCTTCCCGGCTGTCGCCTTGCGGCACGGGCAGGGACAGCCGGTCGAGGGCGAAGTCACCCTTGCGGGCCGTGCTGTCGTGGCACTCGTAGCAGGTGAGATGGAGGAAGGGTTGTATCCGGCGGTCGAACACCACTTGAGGCGAAGGCTTGCGAACGTGCCACCACCAGTCCGGCCAGGTTTGATGCGCGGCCCCGCCGAGAATCGCGACAAACGCGAGCAGCAGGGTAAGGACAAAGAGGCGCATGAACGAAGGAGGGGAGCTTCAGGCTTTCCGGCGGAGGAAAAAGTCCGTTGGATGGGGAAAATGGAGGGTATTATTCCGGAACGTCTCGGCAACTTGCATCTGGTTTTTTTGCACCTGCCCATCGGGTTTGTGGTGGCGGCGGTGTTGCTGGAGTGCTGGCGCTGGAGGCGTCCCTCGACCGAAGGTGCGTGGCTGCAAGGACGTCTGCTGGCGGCCAATGCGGTTGCGTCGTTGCTGGCGGCGGGGGCGGGACTGGTGCTGGCGTCGAACGGTTCCTATGCGGCGGATGCACTGGCCTTGCACCGATGGACGGGCGTGGCCTGTGCGGGGCTGGCGATCGCCGCCTGGCTGGCGCACGTCCGCGGCGGCCCGGTTCTGGCCAGGGGAGCGCTGGGGGTGTTGTTTGCGACGACGGTGGCGGCGGGGCATTTCGGGGCGACGCTTACGCATGGAGCGGGAGTGACGGCGTGGTGGGCGGACGGCGCGACGGGTGCCGGCGTGGCGCAGGCACCGGCGGCACCTGTATTCGTGAAAGAAATACAGCCGGTTTTGGAGCGTGCCTGCATCGATTGTCACGGCCCGGAGAAGGCAAGGGGACGGCTGCGACTCGACAGCCGTGCGGCGGCGCTGCTCGGCGGAAAGAGCGGCGTGCCGGCGGTCGTGCCCGGGAAGCCGGAGACGAGCGAACTGTTGCGGCGCGTGAAGTTGCCGCGTGATCACGACGAGGCGATGCCGGCGGATGAGGGGCCCGGCCTGAGTGCGGCGGAGATCGCCGCCCTGGAGCGCTGGATCGCGGCGGGGGCGGCGTGGTAGGCCCGCGGGATTGGGAGGCGTTTTGCTCCTGTGGATTCGAGGCGGTCCCAGTGGTCCCGCGCTATCTTCGCGCCGTAGAGAACGACACGAGTTCCTCTTAAAGCCCTAGCGGGCGGGAGGGCGCATCAGCTCGCGGACCTTTTGCTGGGCCTGCTGTTCGGACTGGAGCTGTTTGAGCGCGGCCAGTTGATCGGGGGCGAGAATGCTTTGGGCCTGCTGGATGACCTCGTCGGTGATGGCGGTGCGATTGCCTCCGCCGCCACCGGTGCCGGGGACCGCCCAATTACCGGGGAGGGCCTGGTCGGTGGCCGGAGCGCTGCTGGTGGCGAGGGCGTTCACCAGGAAGTCGGACTGGGTGCTGTTGAGCGGGGTCGAGGTGTAACTGAGGCGCTGGTCGAGCTGGCCGACGAGGTTGCGCTGCGACTGGGTGGTTTCGTAGTTCTGATACTGATTGAAGCGGGTGTCTCCGAGCGCGGCCTTGATGTTGGTGTCGACCTCGGCCTGGGCCTCGGTCACGAGCTTGTTGATCTCGTCGCGGTTTTCACGCGGGTTGAGACCGCTCTCACGCGCGGCCGTCATCACGTCCATGCGGGCGGTCTGGCGCTCGACGAGGAGGTCTTTGAATTTCTCAAGCTCGGCGGGGGAGAGATTGAGCTTTTTGAAGAGGTCGGCGTAGCGGGCGTCGAGGGCGGCCCGTTGCTGGATGCTCATGGCCTTGGCAAATTCGGGGTTGGCCATGAGGGCGGCGAAATTCGGGCGGTTGCCTCGCTGGCGCTGCTGGCTGGCGGCGTCCTCGGTGGGTGCGGGCTCGACTTCCGCCGGAGCCGTGGTCGAAGGGGCGGCGGGTGCGGTGAACGAAGCGGCGACGGGGGCGGATTTGGGTTTGGTCGCGGCCGTGGAGGAGGCGTCGAGGAGTTTTGCCTGAAGGGCGGCCAATTGACGGGCCTGGTTCCATGCGATCAGGCTCGAGGTGATCGTGGTGGCGGCAAGAAGGACGATGAGGTAGGTTTTGACCTTTGAGGGCATGGGGAGAGGACGCCCGGGGCGGGCGGCGGGTTTCAGAGGAAGGTGTTATCTGGAAAGAAAGCGTCCCTCGGGCAGGCGCGTTGAGGACGATGCGCTTTGCCGGGTTACCGGGGAGGGAACTCGAACTCGGCTTTTTTCTTGTCCTTCGAGAGCGTCAGGTAGGCGCTGAAAGTCGTGCCGCGCTTGGAGAGGAGACCATCGATGAGGCCGGTTTTGCCCATCTCGACGAGGCGTTCGACTTCGTCGACGGGGAGCTCTTTTCCGCAGAGGACGCGTTTCAACTCGAACACGGTGCGCGGGCTGCCGTCAGCCTGGGGTTTGACGACCACGAAGGCATCGGGGGTGAGGTAGAGTTCACCGTCGTGGACTTTGCTCTCGCCGAGTTTCTGGGCCTTGGCGAGGTCGAGCGGGGCCTTGGCCTTGCGCGGAGCCTTGGGGGAGCCGTCGGCGTTTTTGCCGGCGGCGCGGGGGGCGCGCGGAGGGAATTCCCAGGCGATCTTCGCGCCCTGACGGACGAGGAAGGCATCGAACGGACGGCCCTTTTTCGAGGTGAAACCCTGGATGAGGCCGGTTTTTTTATTCGGGCCGACGAGGTCGATGGCCATTTCGCGGGTGATGGGTTTCTGGCACATCAGGCGGCCGACTTTGAAGGACTCCGTCCACTCGCCGGTTTTGGCGTCTTTTTCGCGGAGGATGTAACTGGTGGGGCCTTCGCACAGCTCGGCGCCGGTTTCGGGATCGGTCCAGAACGGTTCGAGGGTGTTGACGTCGACCTTGGCGCCGAAATCGAGTTCGGCCTTTTTCTGGCCGGGCTTTTTTTCGTCGTCGACGATCTTGATTTTCGAGGGGAAACGGTTGCCGGTCTTGGCGGAGACGAAGCCGTCGAGGGGGCCGATTTCGCCGGTGGCGACGAGTTGGCGGACCTCGGACTCGTCGAGTTTACGGCCGCTCATGACCTTGTAGATGGTCAGGACGCCGTCACGGGAGCGGAAGCCGCGGAGGGTTTCCAGCATGGGCTGGCCGTCGGTGGGGGAGATGATGTCGGTGACGCGGGAGTTGGACTCGTTTTCCTCGAAGGTTTTCGTGCGTTCGACGATGCCCTTGGTGACCTCGATGATCTCCTGCATGAACTGCTCGCGGGGGAATTTGTTATGCTCCATCTGGCGGAGCTTGTATTCCCACTGGCCGGTCATGTCGGGGCGCGTGAGAGCGTCGGCCTTCACGGCGGCGAGAAACTCGATCACGGATTCGGCCTTGGTGGTGGGCACGAGTTCGCGCTGGTTGCGCTCAAGGTATTTTTGGTTGATCAGGCCCTCGATCGTGTCGGCGCGGGTGGCGGGGGTGCCGAGACCGCGTTCCTTCATGGCGTCGGCCATGGCTTCGTCGTCGACGAGCTTGCCGGCGCCTTCCATGGCGGAGAGGAGCGTGGCTTCCGTGTAACGGGGCGGCGGCTTGGTGGTCTCGGTGTGGAGGGTGGCGGAGGCGGTGATGGCGCGGGCCTTGTCCTCGGGCGTGAGCGCGGGAAGGGCCTTGGAATCGGGAGAGTCGTCGTCGACGACGGTCTTATTATAGACGGCGAGCCAGCCGGGGGCGGTGAGGACCTTGCCCTCGGTCTTGAAATCGTGGCCGGGGGCGACCGTCGAGATGCGTGTGGTGATGTCGAATTCGGCGGACGGGAAGAAGGTCGCGACGAAACGGCGGGCGATCATGTCGTAGACCTTGGCCTCCATCTCATCGAGGTTCGACGGGGTGGTGGTGGTGGGGATGATCGCGAAGTGATCGGAGATCTGCGCGTTGTTAAAGATGCGCTTGTTGGGCTTGAGCCAACCTTGGGCGAGCACGGTGCCGGCGTGTTTGCCGAGATCGCCGGAGAGATTGGTGAGCGTCTGGCGAACCGTGGGAATGTAATCCTCGGGCAGGGCGCGGGAATCCGTTCTCGGATAGGTGATGGCTTTGTGGCGCTCGTAGAGGGCTTGGGCGATCTGGAGGGTGCGGCGGGCGGGGAGGCCAAAGCGTCCGTTCGCCTCGCGCTGGAGGGTCGTCAAATCGTAGAGACGCGGGCTGGCCTGGTTGGAGGCTTTTTTCTCTTCGCGGACGGAAGCGGGCGGCTGGTCCTGGCAGGCGGCGAGGACGGCCTCGGCCATGGCTTGCTCCCAGACGCGGTCGATGCGGTCGTGTTCGTCGTTTTCGGCCTTCTTATAATTAGAGCGTTGGTAGACGCCCTCGTAGGTGCCTTTGGCGACCTTGAACTCGGCGGTGACGCGCCAGAAGGGCCGGGGTTTGAAATTGCGGATCTCCAGCTCGCGATTGAAGACGATGGCGAGGGTGGGGGTTTGCACGCGGCCGACGGAGGCGACGTTGCCGGCGCGGGAGCCGAACATGCGCTTGGTGAGGGCGCGGGTGCCGTTGATGCCGATGAGCCAGTCGCTTTCGGAGCGGCAGCGGGCGGCGGCTTCGAGGCCGGCCATCTGTTCGCCATCGCGGAGTTTTTTGAAGGCTTCCTGGATGCCTTCGGTGGTCATCGTCTGCATCCAGGCGCGTTTCACGGGCAGCTTGGATTTGGCGAGCTGGTAAAGGTAGGCGAAGATGAGTTCGCCCTCCCGCCCGGCGTCGCAGGCATTGATGACCTGGTCGATGTCTTTGCGGGCGAGGAGCTTTTTGAGGTGGTTAAAGCGGTCCTTGGAGTCTGCGATTGGCTTGAGGCCGAAGGTCTCCGGGATGATCGGGAGCATTTCGAGGCGCCAGAAGCCGTATTTTTTCTTGTCGATGTCCTCCGGCATTTCGAGTTCCACCAAGTGACCGACGGCCGACGAAATCACGTATTCGTCGTTCTCGTAATGGTCTTCTTTCTTGGGGATTTTACCGAGGGCCTTGGCTAGATCTGCAGCCACGGAGGGCTTCTCGGCGATGATGAGGGACTTCATTTGGCTGCGAGCGGTTACGGGGCGCGGCGGGCGATTTCAAGGTTTAGTTTTGAAGCACAGGGGACACAGACCGTGAAACAACTGCCGCAAAAATGCAAAAAGCCGGCCTTGCGGGCCGGCTTGAAAACAGAACGGGAAACCGGTTTTAGGCGGTCGCCTTGGGCGTCTCGGCGAGGGCGGAATCGAGGGCCTTGATGAGTTCGGCGATGGTTTGGTCGGTCTCGTCGCCCATGTTGGAAATGCGGAAGGTTTTGCCCTTCAGTTTTCCGTAGCCGCCATCGATCACGAGCTTGTGCTTCGACTTGAGGACCTTGTTGAGGACGCCGAGGTCGATGTTTTGCGTGTTGGCAAAGCAGTTGAGCGCGACCGAGCCGTAGCCTTCTTTCGGGAAGAGTTTGAAACCCTTCGAGAAGATGAAGTCCTGCACGGTCTTGTTCAGGCGGGCATGGCGGGCGTAGCGGTTCTCGATACCCTCGGCCTTGATGTCTTCGAGCTTGGACTTGAGGGCGTAGATCAGCGAGATCGTCGGCGTGCTCGGAGTCATGCCGTTTTCGTGGTTCTTTTGGAACTCGATCAGATCGAAATAGTAGCCGCGATCCTTGGCGAGGGCGGAGCGTTCGAGGGCCTTTTTTGAGACCGTGATGAGCGCGAGGCCCGGGGGCATGGCGAGGGCCTTCTGCGAGCCGGTGATGATGATATCGAGGCCGAGCTCGTCTTTCTTGATGGGGACAACCGTGAACGAGCTGACGGTGTCGATGATGGAGACGACGTCGGGGAACTCGCGGAGGACGGCGGAGAGGGCGTTGATATCGCTCATCGTGCCGGTCGACGTTTCGTTGTGAATGATCGTGATGCAGTCGTAGGCACCGGTGGCGAGTTCCTTGCGGACGGCCTCGGGGTCGACGGGCTGGCCCCAGTCGAACTTCAGGGCGGTGGCCTGTTTGCCGATGCGGAGGGCGACGTCGTTCCATTTGTCGGAGAACGCGCCGTTCATGCAGTTGAGCACCTTCTTCTGGCAGACGTTGCGGAGTGCGCCTTCCATCACGCCCCAGGCGGAGCTGGTGGAGAGATACACCGGATCCTTGGTGTAGAAGAGCGCCTGCAAGTCCGGCTGAATGGAGTTGTAGAGCGCCACAAAATCGGTGCTGCGGTGACCGATCATCGGCTGCGCCATGGCGCGCAGCGTCTTGTCGGAGACGGCAATAGGACCGGGAATGAACAGTTTGTAGCTCATGGGCGTGTTGGATTTCCACCGGCGGGCGCGAGCGGGGAGTTTGCCGACAACTTGCGGAGGATTAAGTTGCGTGACCCAGCTTGCGACGTGGTAGAACGTTCAGCCAAGCGTTCCCGCCCGCCTACCGTCAACACCCTAATCCGCCGCAATGTCGTCCTGGCTCAAACGCCAACTCAACACCTTCGAGCACTACGCGATCGATGTAATTTTCGGCCGGCGCGAAGGGATGCGGGCGACGGTCTTTGCGGGTTTTTTGCAGGGGTTGTCCTATCTTTTCAGCGGCATCGCCCAGGCGCGGCTCTGGCTTTATAAGAAGCGCATCCTTCATGACCAGCCACTGGGCTGCCTCGTGGTTGTGGTGGGCAATTTAACGGTCGGCGGCACGGGCAAGACACCGGTCGTCGAAAAATTCGCCCGGGCCCTTCGCGATCGCGGGCGCCGCGTCGCGATCCTTTCGCGCGGCTATCGCAGCAAATCAGCGCCCATGTGGAAAAAGTGGTGGTATCGCCTTTCGCATACCGCCGAGCCGCCGCCGCGCATCGTGAGCGACGGCCAGCGAGTCTTGCTCGACTCGGAGCAGGCCGGCGACGAGCCCTACATGCTCGCACGCAACCTCCCCGGCGTTTTCGTGATCGTGGACAAAAACCGCGTGAAGGCCGGCACCTATGCCATCAAGAAATTCGGTTGCGACACGCTCATCCTCGACGACGGATTTCAATACCTTCCGCTCAAGGGCCGGCTCAATCTGCTGCTGGTCGACAAGACCAATCCCTTCGGCAATGGCCACCTGCTGCCGCGCGGGATTTTGCGCGAGCCGATCAAGCACCTCAGCCGGGCGAGCTATGTTTTCCTTACGAAGTCCGACGGTGTGCGAGATGCCGAGCTCGAGGAGATCATCCAGAAACACAACCCGGGCGTGGACGTGATCGAGTGCGCGCACCGTCCCCAGTATCTTCAGCGCTTCGGCACCGACGAACGTCAGCCGCTCGAATGGTTGCGCGGGAAAAAAGTCGGTGCGTTCAGCGGGATCGCCGTGCCGGAGAGCTTCGAGAAATTCCTGCGCGATCTCGGCGGGCACATTCAGTTTACGCGTCGTTTCCTCGACCACTACCGGTTCACGTCCGAGGACTTCGTCTCGATTTTCACCGAAGGCATCGAACAGAGAGTCGAGTTCATCGTGACGACCGAGAAAGACGCCGTGCGCCTGCCCGACGGGCTGCCTTGCGCGGTTCCGATCTATTATCTGCGTCTTGAAATCGACATCATCCGCGGCGCCTCCGACTTCGACGAGGCAGTCGAGCGCATTTGTTTCCACGACGCTCCGCAGCGCCCGGCAGCCTGACGGAACCGCACCCGACCATTTCTTACCATCCCAGCCATGATCATTGATCCCCGTTACATTCAACTGGCCGAAGGCCTCACCGGATTTTCCTGCGAGCTTAAGAAGGGCGAGCGCGTGCTCATCGACGCCTTCGACGTTCCCGAGGCGATGGTCATCGCGCTCATCCGCGCCACGCGCGCCCTGGGCGCCCATCCCTACGTGAACCTTCATCGCGCCCGCGTTTCCCGTGAACTCATGCTCGGCGCCGAGGAAGCCCAATACGCTCCCCACGCCGAAGTCGAGTATGCGCGCATGCAGAAGATGGACGCCTACATCGCGCTGCGCGGCTCCGAGAATATCTTCGAGAACTCGGACATTCCGGCTTCTCGCGTGCAACTGGTCTCGAAGCTCATGAAGCCGGTGCTCGACCACCGCGTGAACAAAACCAAGTGGGTCGTGCTCCGCTGGCCGACTTCGGCGATGGCCCAGCAGGCCGCGCTCAGCACCGAAGCCTTCGAGGATTTTTATTTCAAGGTCTGCACGCTCGATTACTCGCGGCTGATTCCCGGGATGAACGCGCTCAAGGCGCTTATGGACAAGACCGATCAGGTCCAGATCACCGGACCCGGCACCGACCTCCGTTTTTCCATCAAGGGCATTGGTTCGCAGACCTGCGGCGGCAGGCGCAACATCCCCGACGGCGAAGTGTTTTCCTGCCCGGTCAAGGACAGCGTCGAAGGCGTCATCTCCTACAACGCACCGACGGTCTACCTCGGCACCTCCTTCGATAATATCCGTCTCACCTTCAAAAAGGGCAAAATCGTCGAGGCCACGGCCAACAACACGAAACGGTTGAACGAGATTCTCGATAGTGATCCCGGCGCGCGCTATATCGGCGAGTTCGCGTTGGGATTCAATCCGCACATCCTCGAGCCGATGCGCGACATCCTTTTCGACGAGAAAATCGCCGGCTCCTTTCACTTCACCCCCGGACAGGCCTATGAAGGCGTGGGCAATGGCAACAAAAGCCAGGTGCACTGGGACATGGTCAACATCCAGCGTCCGGAGTGGGGCGGCGGCGAGGTGTGGTTCGACGGCAAACTCATCCGCAAGGACGGCCTCTTCGTGCCGAAATCGTTGCACAAGTTGAATCCGGAATATCTGCTCGGAAAGAAGGGTTAACCACTGATTGGCACTGATGATCACTTATTTGAATCTCATCAGTGAAGATCAGTGCAAATAAGTGGTTTAAATATCGGAGTGATCATGCGCGACTTCATCCAGTCCCTGCCGAAGACCGAGACGCATCTCCATGTCGAGGGGGCGCTGCCTTACGAGCTTTTGCATGCGTGGAAACCGGAGCTGTATCCGGAAAACCCTTACTTCCACGCCGACGATTTCAGGTATCCGAGCTTCGTCAAGTTTGACGAAATCCTGCTCGGCCACGCATTGCCGTGGTTTGTTTCGGCGGATCGTTATCACGAGGCGGCCAAGGCGATTTTCGCCAAGCACGTCGCGCAAAACGTGCGTTACGTCGAAACCTCCTTTCACCTGCCGGTGGTCGGTTTCATCAACACGCCGGGGCGCGAGATCATCGCGGCGATTCGCGCCGCGGTTCCGGCCGGGCTTGAAGTCCGCATTTTTGCGGGCATGGCCCGCACCGATTACACCGGCGCGATGCAGGCGGTGATCGACGATCTCGGAAACTGGGACGGCCTCGCCGGCGTGGATGTGCACGGGCTCGAAACCCTGCCGATGGAGCCTTGGACCGCATCGGTTTGGGCGCGCCTCCGCGCGGCGGGCAAAGTCACCAAGGCACATGCGGGCGAGTTCGACGGAGCGCATCGCGTGCGCGAGGCGATCGAGCAGCTCGGGGCGGTGCGCATCCAGCACGGCGTGAGGGCGATCGAGGATCGGGCGGTGGTTGCGCTCGCGGCGGAGCGCGGCGTCACGTTCGACGTCTGCCCGCTGAGCAACGTGAAATTGAAGGTGGTGAAGTCGATGGCGGAGCATCCGCTCCGCGCGCTCATGCAGGCAGGCGTGCGCTGCACGATCAGCACCGACGATCCCCTGGTGTTTGCGAACACGCTCAACGGTGAATATGCCGCGCTTGCCGCCGACGCGGGTTTTTCGCGTGCCGAGCTGGCCCAGCTTGCGCGGAACGGCTGGGCGGTGGCCGACGTCCCCGTGGCGACCCGTGAAGCGATGCTTGCCGAGATAGATCGCCTTGCGGGGAAAAGTGCCTGACGGTGGTTCGCTCGTATGTCCATTAGCTACATCGTTCCTCCTGACGCCTCCCGTGCCCGTGCCGACAAAGTGCTGGCGACGGCTTTTCCCGAGCACAGTCGCGTGGCGTTCCAGCGGTCGCTCGATGCCGGACTGGTCACGCGCAACGGGAAGGTCATCGATCGCAGCGCAGACGTGGTCAGCGGGGACGAACTCGTTTTTACGTTCCCCGAGGTCAAGGCGACGGAGCTCAAGGCGGTCGACATCCCCATCGACGTCATCTTCGAGGACAAACACCTCCTCGCGATCAACAAGGCGGCGGGCATGGTCGTTCACCCCGGAGCGGGCACCGGCGACGACACGCTGGTCCACGCGCTGCTTTCGCATTGCGAGGGCGAGTTGAGCGGCATTGGCGGAGTCGAGCGCCCAGGCATCGTGCATCGCCTGGATCGTGACACATCCGGCATCATGCTGGTTGCGAAGACCGATGCGGCGCATCGCGGGATTTCCGCGCAATTTGCCGCGCGCACCTCCCACAAACAATACCTCGCGCTGGTGGATGGCGTGCCGTCGCTCCTGAGCGGCAGCCTGCGCAAACCGATTGGACGCAATCCAACCCAACGGCACAAAATGGCCGTGGTCGAAGGTCCGGGCGGCCGCGATGCCCATACTGATTGGGAACGTGTCGAGGTGTTTGGCGGCAATCTGGCGTCGCTGATCCGCTGCACGATCCATACGGGGCGCACGCATCAGATCCGTGTGCACATGAAGTCGCTCGGGCATATCCTGCTGGGCGATGTGATCTACGGCTGGAAGGCGAGCCCTCGTCTGCCAAGCCAGCCCACGCGGATGATGCTGCATGCCGAGCACCTCGTGGTAACCCATCCGATCACGGGCAAGGTTCTCGATCTGCGCGCGCCGTTGCCGAAGGATTTCGAGTCAATGATGAAGGCGCTGCGCAAGCTGGAGAAGCCGGCGGCGACCAAGATCAAGCGCGGGCTGCGGAGTCCGAAGGCGGGCAGTTGAGAGTTGAGTGATGAGAGTTGAAAGGTTTTCCGGAGCTCTGAATCCGGTCTCTCAACACTCACCTTTCATCGCTCAATTGGTTTCGAGCGTTCTCGCCGCCAGGCCCCAGCGGAGGTTATAGAGCGAGTGGTGGAAACGGTCGAACAGGCCGAACTCCGCCACTGCGGCCACGGTGACGAGCGCGGCGGGAAACACATCGGCGCGGGCCGCCGGCATGCCGGGGATTTGTTTGCGTTCGTCGAGGGTGAGCGGACCGACTTCGTCGAGGAGGTCGTGGAGGGTTGCGAGGGGGACGACAGGCGGTGTCTCCTCCATGCGCAGACCATGCAAGGCTCCTTTGATCGCGCGGACGCTGGTCATGGTGCCTCCCGTGAACACGGCCTCGCCGCCGGGCAGGTTGAAGCGGAATCCGGATTGTTTGATCGTGTCGCGCACGTGCAATGCGAGCGTGGTGCAGTCGGAGGTCTGCAGCGGTGCCTGCGGATCGCGGATGAATTTTTCCGTCATGCGCACGCAGCCGAGTTTAAGGCTGATCTCCTGTTCGATGCGGCGGTCGCGGAAGGCGAGGCACTCCAGGCTTCCGCCGCCGAGATCGAACACATAAAAATCACGAAGGTGGGCGAGAGCGGGATCGCAGGTGAGCCCGCGCCCGATGAGGTCGGCTTCCTCGTCGCCGGTGAGGATGCGGATCGTATGACCGGTGGCGGCGCGCACGCGCTCTCGAAACTCGTCACCGTTGGCGGCGTCGCGCACGGCGCTGGTGGCGACGAGCACGGTGCGGGAGGGGGAGAACGGCGCGGCGAGCGCCAGCAGGTCACTGATTGCGGCGAGCCCGCGGGTCATGCCGTCCTCGCCCAGACGTGGAATGGCCTGGCTGATGCCGGCGCTGATGCGGGCGTCGATGGTGTGGGTCTTGAGCGCTTCGATGCGTCCATCGTCGCGCCTGGTGGCGACGAGAACTTTGATCGAGTTGGAGCCGATATCGATGACGGCGACGACGGGAGAGGCGGACATAACAACGGAATTTTAACCACTGATGAGCACTGATGGGCACTTATTCCTGAACGGAAAAAGATGAATCATGGACAGGAATCAGTGTCATTCAGTGTTTATCAGTGGTTAACTTGGCTTGTGATTCAGAGCACGAAGTCGGCGGGGGCGATCAGGACGACGAATTCGCCTTTGAGGCTGCCTTTCATGAGGCGGTCCCGGACGTCGGCGGCGCGGCCGACGTAGAAGGTTTCGTGGAGCTTGGTGACTTCCTTGGCGATGCAGACGACGCGATCGGGGCCGAGGGTTGCGACGATTTCATCGGCGAATTTGTCGATGCGATGGCAGCTTTCATAGAGCGCGAGGGTGAATTCGAAATCGCGGTATTTTTCGAGAAACGCGCAGCGGGCCGAGGTTTTGGCCACGAGGAAGCCGGCGAAGAGAAAGCCGTTGGTGGGGAGTCCGCTGGCGCTGATCACAGCGGCGACGGCGCAGGCGCCGGGCACGGGAACGACCGGGAGGTTGCGGCGGCGGCAGGCGCGCACGATGCGGAAACCGGGGTCGCTGATCGCAGGGGTGCCGGCATCGGACACGACGGCGACGGATTTGCCGGCGGCGATCTGGTCGGCGAGGGTTTCGGCCACCTCGGTTTCGTTGTGGTCGTGGTAGGCGACGAGATCGCGGCGGAGTCCGTGGCGCGTGAGGAGGGACCCGGTGGTGCGGGTGTCTTCACAGGCGACAAGATCAACGGCGCCGAGGATGGCCCGGGCCCGCTCGGTCAGGTCGGCAAGATTGCCGATAGGGGTTGCGACGACGTAGAGATGGCCGGGCAGCGGAGTGAGCGAGGCGTTGACGGGAAATTCGGCCATGGCGGGGTCAACAGGCACAAAAAAATCCGGCCTTCGCGAGGCCGGATTTTTTTAAGTGGTCACCGATACCCGCTGCCGGGCGAACCCATGCCGCCCATGCCGGGAATGCCGCCTTCCCAACTGGCGGGGCGGCTCCACGGGATGGAGCTGTCCGCCTCGGTCTTGGTGGCGCAGCCGGAGAACAGGAATGTGCCGCCGGCGAGGGCGAGGGTGGCGATGAGCGGTTTAATCAGACGGGCCATGTTATTGGGTGAGCGCAGCGGAGTCGCCTTTGTTCAAGCTGCCGCGGAGGGAATCGGCCGCAACCTGAGCGATGGAATACTTTTCCTGGACGCTGCTGACCTGGGCGGTCGCGAGGGTGTTGGCGCCGCGGGTGATGGTAAAGTTCTGGCCGGCCTTCACGCCTTGGGCGGAGCCGATGTTGAGCACAACGAAGGCGTTTTGGGCGCCGATGCTCATGACCTCACCTTTGAGCCCGGAGGGGGCAACCGTGGTCGTGGAGGACTCGGTGGTGCCGCCGGCGGTGGTGTTGGCCATCGTGGCGACGGTGGTGCTGCCGCGGCCGGCCTCAAGTTCGGTTACGCGGGCCTGCAGGGTGGCGATGGTCGTCTTGTAGCCTTCGATTTCCTCGGGAGTGGCGGCGGAGGCGGCGAGTTTGGCCTGGGCGAGTTCACGCTTGAGCTGGCTGATCTCGCGATTGAGGGCCTGCTCGGCGTCGTCTTTGGCGGTGAGCTGGTTGCGCAGCGTTGAAACATCGCGGCTGAGCTGGGTATTGCGGGTGTCGGTGGCGGTGGCCTTCAGCTTGGCCTCACCCAGGTCGCTGTCGAGGGCGGCGAGGCGCTTTTGGAGGGCTTCTCCTTGTGCGCCGGCCTCGGTCAGCTTCGCCTGCAGTTCGTTCGCACGGGTCTCGGTGGAGGCAACGCGAGCTTCAAGCGTCTCCTTGGTATTGCCGATCTCGAGGTAGAAATAGGTGGAGGCGGCGGATCCAAGAATTGCGATCACACACAGGACGAGGGTAAGGGATTTCATAAGGGGATGAGAAAGGTGAGTCTCAGCAGCGCTGACCCCGTTGAAAAGGGAAAAGTTTCCCAAAAACACCGCCCGGGCATGGATACATGCGCCGGGCGGGTGGGCGGGGGCGGCAGCCGGGGCCGTGGGATCAGGGTTTAGACCGAGTAGGTGGACTCAAACCACGGGGTCTTCGCGGTCTTTTTCACGGCACCGTTCGACGCGAGGTGTTCGAGGACTTTGAATACAAGCTCGGCCTTGGCGGCGGCGCCGAGCGCGGAGGCCAGCGTTTCGGCGGTGAAGGCCTGGCCGGCGGAGGACTTGAGCTTTTCGGTAATCTGCAGTTTCAGTGCAATGACACCGCCGGCGGCCTTCTTGCCCGCTTCGACGCCGGGCTGGTGGTAGGCGTTGATGCCGACGAGCGAGGCGTAGAAGCCGACCACGCGTTCATACAAGGCAATCAGGATGCCGAGCGAGCGCGGCGAGACATCGGCGACCGTGATGCTGATCGAGGAGCGGTCTTTTTCGGAGAGCGCGTCCCGGGTGCCCAGGTAAAAGCCCTGCAGAAAGTCGCCGGTGGTCACGCCGGGCTCGACATCGAACGAGGCGCCGTCGCGATCCTTGAGCACCTCGATGAAGGTGGCGAAGAAGTTGTTCACGCCTTCACGGAGCTGCTGCACGTAGGCGTGCTGGTCGGTCGAGCCCTTGTTGCCGTAGACGGCGATGCCCTGGTTGACGACGTTGCCCTTGAGGTCGAATTCCTTGCCGAGGGACTCCATGACAAGTTGCTGCAGGTAGCGGGAGAAGAGCAGCAGGCGGTCCTTGTAAGGGAGGACCACCATGTCTTTCGCGCCTTTGCCATCGGTGGCGTAATACCACATCAACGCGAGCAAGGCGGCGGGGTTCTCGGCCGTCTTGGTGGAGCGGGTGACGGCATCCATCGCGGCGGCTCCGTCGAGAATCGCCTGGATGTCGATGCCCTGAAGTGCGGCGGGCAGGAGACCCACGGCGGACAGTTCGCTGGTGCGACCGCCGACCCAGTCCCACATGGGGAAACGGGCGAGCCACTTTTGGTCGATGGCGGTTTTCTCAAGTTTGGAGCCGGCGCCGGTGACGGCGACATAGTGCTTCGCGAAGTCGAGACCAGCGGCCTTGAAGGCGGCGGCAGCCTCGAGCTGCCCGTTGCGCGTTTCGGCGGTGCCGCCGGACTTGGAGATGACGACCGCGAGGGTTTCGGGGAGCTTGCCGGCGAGCGAGGCGAGGACGTAGTCGATGCCGTCGGGGTCGGTGTTGTCGAAGAAGGAGACGGCGAGCTTGTCCCTGGCGGGCTGGCCGAGGGCATGATTGACGAATTGAGGGCCGAGGGCGGAGCCGCCGATGCCGATTACGAGGAGCTGGGTGAATTTTTTGCCGGTGGAGCCGGTGATCTTGCCGGAATGCACGTCGGCGGTGAAATCCTTGATCGCGGCGAGGGTATCGCTGATTTCCTTCGCGAGGTCGGGAGTCGGGGCGAGCCGCGGGGCGCGCAGCCAATAATGGCCGACCATGCGATTCTCATCGGGGTTGGCGATGGCGCCTTTTTCCAGCGCAGCCATGTCGGCGTAGGCTTGTTGAAGCGCGGCTTCCTTGGAGGCGAGGAAGTCATCCGGGAAAGGGATGCGGCTGATATCGAGCGCGAGTCCGAGCTCGGAGTTCTGGTAATAGTATTTTTTGAAACGGGACCAGGTGGACATAGGGATGAAGAAACGGTTATGAAGCCCCGGCTCGTGAGGACAAGCGAGGATGGGGAGCAGAGGCAGGATGAAAAGTTTCTGTGATTACGATGAAGCAACGCTTTCCACCGGGCACGCAACCGGGGCCGGCCTGGAGGGAGGACAATCAAGCCCGGCCCCGACCCGCCATGGGGCATTCCGCCCGATGGCGCGTCCACGGGGGTCTGTTACCCTTCCGCTGAAAGATCGCATCCCCTCGCGCGCGACCTTTTTACTTATGAAACTCCCAAGACTTTTCTCTGCTCTCCTTGCCGCCCTGATTGCAGGGATGGGAGCAAGCGCCGAAACCTCCAAGTCGGGCGGAAGCACCTCCGGCGGGAAAACGGGCACGGGAGGCGACAACACCGCCGTTTCCCCCGATCTTCCGCCGGTGAGGACTCCAACCACGCCTCCGCCTTCCCCCAACACGCCTCCGCCGGGATCAGGTGGTCCGGTCACGCCCGGCACGCCCGCCCAGGGCGCCTCGGCGATCAGGACCACGGGAGACCAGGGGTGGAGACAGATCCAAGGTCACACTTTTGAGCAGCGGGAGGAGTTCATCACGAACCTGGCGCGGCTGGAGGTGCAACTGGAGCAGTCGATCACCGGGCTGAAGACAAAGCGCACCACATTCACGGGCGATCCCAATGCATGGGACAGCGAGATGAAACGCCTGGATGACGCGAAGGCTTATCTCAGATCGACGTCCGCCGAACTGGCGAAGGCGACGGCTGCCAATTGGGAGGAGCGCAAGGAGCGGGTCGCGACGGCGTGGGAACGTTTGCAGGACGCCTACGAGAGGGCCAGTGGCATGACGACGACTCCTTGATGACCGAGACCGTCAGGAGGCTCTTCATGTGTCGTTGAGCTGATGAGGCTCGCCAGCTTCGGCCTGTTCGATGACAACCACCCCTTGCGTGGCATGCGGACGTTTTCGCCCGCAACGCCCCGGACAGTCCTAGCAACCAACCACAACACATCACCACCATGGCCAAGACACAAAATTCCAAGAAAGAGACGAAGAAGCAGCCGCTGAAGACGCCCGCGGAAAAAAAAGCCGCCAAGCGCGAGAAGAAGAACGGCCGTTGAGCCGCGGAGTGGACGTCTGCTGATCCCGTGCGGGCATGGCGCAAGTGCCAGCCCCATGCGGGAGTCGCCCCGATGCGATGGGTTTCTTCGTCGGCCGGCTGAACCGGCGCATTGTTTCACGGTCTGCCGGATTCACCGTTGAAATCATGAGCACCCAGGAAATTGCCGGGCGATTGGTGGCGTTATGCCGCAAGGGAGACTTTGAGACGGCGCAGCGGGAATTATTTTCCCCTGATGCCGTCAGCATCGAGCCTCATGCAACCCCGGGTTTCGACAAGGAAACCAAGGGGCTGCCCGCGATTATTGAAAAAGGGCATACCTTCCAGCAGATGGTGGAGGCGATGCATGCGCTGGACGTTTCAGAGCCGGTGGTCGCCGGGCAATCCTTTGCGTGCACCATGCGGCTCGACGCCACAATGAAAGGCGAGGGCCGGATGAATATGACCGAGTTGTGCGTCTACGAGGTGAAGGACGGCAAGATCATCTCGGAGCAGTTTCACATATAGGCTGCTCGTCTGCCAGGCGAAGCCGCGTGAGGAATCGAGGGCGTTCCTTAGAGCGCGAGCTGAGGGGCGAAGGCTGTCCTGCCGCCGGTTCCCTGAGCTCACGCTCAGGGCCACCCGGAGGGAGCCGGATCAGATGAACGGCAGGGGCGTGTAGGTTTTTCCCAGCACCTGGTCGGTGGGGCAGGCGAACCATTTGTCGAGGACGGTGGCGTAGACCTGCCGGAAATCGGTGCTGAACTCCAGGTCCTTGTTTTTTTGAAGCTTGAGCGACGGCGGCGTGCCATGAAGCGGGCTTTTGATGTGGCTGCCCATGATGAAGAGCGGGGCGGCCGTGCCGTGGTCGGTGCCGCGGCTTTCGTTTTCGTTCGGGCGGCGGCCGAACTCGGAAAAGGTCATCGTGAGCACCTGCGAATCCAGCTTCTTGGCGACGAGGTCCTTTTGGAAGGCGGCGAGTCCCTCGGAGAGGGTGCGCAGGAGGTTGGCATGGTTGTTCACCTGGTTGCTGTGGGTGTCGAAGCCGCCCAGCGACACGAAGTAGACACGGGTGGACATGCCGGCGGAAATCAGGGCGGCGACGTTGCGCAGGGACTGCGCAAAGTTGCTGCCGGGGTAGGCGGATTCGGCGCGGTAGCCGCCGAGGACTTTTTGCACGCGCTGTTCGGTGACGAGCGCGTCCATCATCGTCGCGCGAAGGAAGGAGGCGTTGGCATTGGCCTCGTGGTCGTCCTGCTTCACGAGTTTTTCCAGGAAGGCGAGATTTTCGCGGTTCTTGCCATTGCCGCCGCCGCGAATGCCGAAGGTGGACTGGGGCTTCCGGGACTGGAAGGACTGGGGCAATTCGTTGGTGACGTGGACGGCCACGGGGTCGCCGCCGGTTCCGGCGGTGCCGGGCGCGCCGCCGCACGCGTTGTCGAGGAAGCGGCCGATCCAGCCGCTGGGCAGGAATTCGTTGCTTTCACTGCCGGTCTCCCAGATCTCGCTCGAGCGAAAATGGCTGTGGTTGGGATTTGGATACCCGACGTTCTGGACGATGCCGGCGCGACCGTCCTGGATGAGCGCGTGGAGCGCGGCCAGGGAGGGGTGCAGGCCGAGCGTGTCGTCGAGCCGGATGGCCTCCTCCTTCTTGATGCCGATGGTCGGCCGCAGGCGGTAGTATTCAGGATCCTCATACGGGATGACCGTGTTGAGCCCGTCGTTGCCGCCGGCGAGCTGGACGAGAACGAGGATCGAGCGGTCCTTTTCCGGGGAGGGGGTGGCGGCGAGGGTGGACTGGACGAGGAAGGAGGGGGCGAACTGGCTGAAGGCGAGGAGGCCGATGCCCTTGCCTCCCCAGGCGAGGAATTCGCGGCGCGTGGTGGGCAGTGCCTGGTAGGAATTATTCATGGCGCGGTCGGTTCAGCAAAGTTGGTATTCGGGCGATTGGAGGAGCGTGACGGCGGTGCTGCGAAGACGGGCGAGGCGCTTGGCTTCGTCGGTTTCGCCGGTGAGAAACGAGAGCACGTCGGCGCGGAATTTTTCGCCGACCTTGACGGGGAGGAAATAGTCGAGGAAGCGGGCGGTGATTTGCTCCGGGGTCATGCTTTGGAGCATCTTTTCGAGGCGCTCTTCGGTGACGGTGAACGTGCCGGCGCCTTGGGACCGGGCGGCCACGACCTCGACCTGTTCGTCGGCATTGAGGTTCTCCTCGTTGACGGGGCTGAAGATCGTTTCGACCAGCTGGCGGCGTGCGTTCAAGGTGCTGGAGTTGATCCAGAGCCGGCCGCCGTCCCAGCCGCTGACATTCGGTGCGCGGAAAGGCTCTTCGCCCATGAGGCGCAGCGTATTGAGCGAATGGCGGGGATAGGGCGCCACGTTGATGTTCAAGTCGAGAACCAGGCCCAGGTAGAGCTGGGTGGGGCGCTTGATGTAGTTGCCGCGGAAAGCGGGGTGGTGGAAAAGCCGGCTGGCAAAGAAGCGGTGGGCGAGCTGGCGCAAGTCGTAGCCCGTGGAGCGCCACCAGTCGCCCAGCGTGGCGAGGTAGGCCGGGGACAGGGGGGCCTCGCTCAGGTAGAACTTGGCCATTTCTGCGGGGATGAAACGGCCCGCGGCGGACTGGGCGTAGGCGAGGTCGATGACGTCGTCGCCGGTGAATTTGCCGGTCTTGCCGAAGACGGTCTTGGGGCGTTCGTCGTGCTGGTTGGCCGCGAAGTGGAATCCGTCCGGGCGAAGGCGGTAACCCGTAAAGGCGCGGGCGGCCTCCTTGATGTCCTGCTCCGTGTAGTTGCCTTCGCCGAGCACGAAGAGTTCGAAGAGTTCACGGGCGAAGTTTTCGTTGGGTGCGTTCTTCTTGCTGTCCTGCAAGTCGAGATAGCGGACCATCGCCGGGGAGCGGGAGACGGCCTTGGTGAGCGCGGGAGCCGGGCCGAGCCCGCCCTGCCGCAGAGTGTCGTAATGTTGATAAATGTGACCGGGGTTGTTCACCTTCTCGTAGCTGACGACATAGATATCGCCGAGGAAGTGGGCCCATTTTTCGGTGACGGCATTCTCGGGGCGGGAGGCAAACTGAAGCCACTTGATGGTGAGGTCCTGAATGGCCTGCTGCTGGCGTTCGCGTTGTTCGCGCTGCAGCACCTGTTTTTGTTCACGGGTCTCGGCGTCGCGGATTTTTGCGGCGTAGGCGGGGAGCGCGTCCTCGAGATTGGAGATCAGGCGCGGCTTGGGCAGGAGGCCGGCCTTGGCCGGGAAAAGGCGCTCGAGCCCGGCTTTCAGTCCCTCGGTCATCAGGCGGGCGACTTCAGGCGGCTGGGCGGCCCAGCTGGCGCGCCGGAGAAGGTGACGGGCGGCGTCTTCGTTCCATTGGGATGGGGGAAGGGGCTGCCAGGCGTCCTGGGGGGAAAGGTCGAGCTTCATGCGGGTGGGGGTGGAAGCAAACTGCGTGATAAGTTATGCGCCCTCTTGCGCGCTACGGCAATAGGACGTTTTTTCCTGCACGAAAGTTTCCCGCGGGCGGAAAAAAACGGTCAAAGGCCGAGCGAAGTCCGGTAAAGCCGGGGCACGCGCTTGGTTACCGAGCACAGGGTTTCCCACGGAATCGTATCGGCCCAGCGACTGAACTCCGCGAGGTCGATTTGCGCGCCCTGCTGCCGGCCGACCAGCACGGCCTCGTCACCCGGGACGACCCCCGGAACGTCGGTCACGTCGACGATGGTCTGGTCCATGGTGACCCGCCCGAGGATCGGGCAGCGGCGGCCGCGGATGAGCACGTGGCCCCGGTTGCTGGCCGCGCGGGGGAGGCCGTCGCCGTAGCCGGCGGTGAGGATGGCCACCGTGGTGGCGCGCTTCAAGGTGTGGGTGCGTCCATAGCTCACCCCGGTGCCGGCGGGGAGCGATTTTACCAGACCGACCCGTGTCCGAAAACTGAATACAGGCTCCGCCTTGACCTGTGAGAGCAGCGAGCCGGCGTGCGGGAGGACGCCGAACTGCAGGAGACCCACGCGGACGGCGTTGAAGGGACCGGCGACCTCGATTGTTTCGAGGCCCGCGCTGTTGTCGGCATGGACGAACAGCGCACCGAGATCGATGCCTTTGCAGGCGTGCAGGGCTGCGAGGAAACGCCGGCGCTGCTCCGCGGTGAAGGCCGCATCGTCGTCGGGGCTGCAAAAATGCGTGAATACGCCCGCGAGGCGCAGGTGGGTGGCGGCACGTATTTTTTCATACAGGGCCGGGGCCTCCTCGTGCCAGACGCCGAGGCGACCCATGCCGGTGTCGATTTTAAGGTGGATGGTCAGCGAGCGGCCGGCGGCGCCCGCGGCGGCGTCGAGCCGGGCGACTTCATCCGCGGAGGAGACGGTCACGGCGACATCGTAGTCGAGCACGTGGCGATCTTCCTCGGGCAGAAGCGGGCTGAGCAGCAAGACCGGCCAGCCCGGGCCGATTTCACGCAGGGCGGCGGCCTCCGCCAGATTGGCCACCGCGAACAGGTCGGCGCCCGCATGCATCAGGCGGGCGGCAGTCTGGTGCAGGCCGTGACCATAGGCGTCGGCCTTGACCACGGCCACGTAACGCATGTGCGGGGGAAGCGAGGCGCGGATGAGGTGCAGGTTGCGTTCGAGAACGGCGAGATCGATCTCGGCCCAGCAGCGCAGCGGAAGACGTGAGGCGGTGGACATGGAAATCAGGGACCGCGCGGGGCCTGGTGGATCTGCGGCGTCCACGTGACGTAAGTCGGATCCTCATGCGTGAAGGCATCGGGCCCGGTCACAGGGCGGAACAGGTCTGCCTCGCACAGCCGCGGCAGCAAGGCGGCCAGATCGTAGCTGGTCGTGGTCACGTTGGCGGGGAGCGGAGTCCAGTGGCGGAAATGCTCCGGCATCACGAGATCGCCGTGCAACTCCGAGGATGGAATCCGCTGCAGGGGTGAGTTCACTTTGGCCACGTGCCAGGTATCGCGACGTGCGTCCGCGATCACGTTGACCTCGGGACGGTTGATCGAGCGGGCGACAACATCGAGGCTTTGATAGGCAAAGGTGGTCGCGCCCGGGTTGATCACACGCCAGGCTCGCAAGGCGACCGCGGCGGTGCGGATGCCGAGGACCGAGCCGGGGCCTTCACAGAACACAAAGGCGCCCACGTCTGCGATGCGAAGGCCGGCGTCGATCAGCAGCGCCTCGACGCACTCGAACAGTCCAGTGCCGGCTTCCGTGTCGCTGGTGCGCCAGCGTGGCGGCGCGGTCTCGCCCGCCGTCCAAAGGCCGGCCTGCACGCGCGCCGAGGCGGAATCGATCAGCAGCAGGACAGGGTGTTCGGCGAGCAGATGACGGAGGCTGGACATCAAGGGATGCATCAAGCTCGCCCGTGCACCGGCTTTCAAGCGCGCAGAATCGGGCATTGACCGCACCGAAGGCGGACGCGTATTTTTCCCAATTCTGTCAATAAAACCCTCTGCTCTTTTTCTACTGTGAACATCGAAATCAAAGACGTCTCCGAAACCCGTAAAAGCCTCGTCGTGACCCTCGACCAGGCTGAAGTCGCCGCCGAACACCAAGCTGTGGTCGGTGAGATTTCCAAGCAGGCCCGTCTCCCCGGCTTCCGTCCGGGCAAGGCGCCCGCGTCCATGATCATCAAGCGCTACGGCAAGGAGATCGGCGAAGAGTTCAAGCAGAAGGTCCTCGCCAAGGCCTACCGCGGCGGCCTTGAGCAATCCAAGCTCGAAGCCCTCAACATCACCGATGTTCAGGAAGGCACGATCGCTCCCGACCAGTCGGCCACGGTGACGATCACCCTAGATGTTCGTCCGACGTTCACGCTTCCCGATTACACCGGTCTTGCCACTGAAATCCAGTCGGTGGAGATCACCGATGCCGAGGTCGAGAAGGTCATCGAAGGCCTCCGCTCCGAGCGCGCCGATTTCAAGGTCGCCGAGCGCCCCGCTGCCAAAGGCGATTATGTGAAGCTTTCCTACGAGGGCACCGTCGATGGAAAATCCATCCTCGATCTCGCGCCCGAAAAGCAAATCTACGCCAAGGTTCCCCAGACGTGGGAAGAGGTGGACGGTGAAAACGAAGGCCTCATCCCCGGCCTCGGCAAACAGCTCATCGGTCTCTCCAAGGGTGACAAGAAGGACGTCACCATCACGTTCCCCGCCGACTTCGCCGCCGTGCCCGCGCTGGCCGGAAAGACGGCCGTTTATGCCGTTGAAGTGCTGGAAATCCGCGAACGCGTCCTCCCCGAGATGGACGAAGCCTTCTTCAAGGCCAACCAGGCTGATGACCTCGAAGGTCTCAAGGTCAACGCCCGCAACAACCTCAAGAACCGCAAGGAATACGAAAACCGCCAGGCCCAGCGCCGGCAGGTCACCGAGGCGCTCAACGCCAAGGTCGACTTCGCGGTTCCCGAGAGCCTTGTCGAGTCCGAGACCCAGAATGTCCTCCGTCAGTTTATCGAGGACAACATGCGCCGTGGCGTTCCCGCCGAGCAGTTTGAGAAGGACAAGGCGGCCCTCCACGAGAGCGCCAGCAAGGCCGCCCGCACCCGTGTGAAGACCCAGTTGCTCCTCGCCAAGATCGCGGAGCAGGAAAAAATCAACGTCACCGAACGCGATATCGACACCTTCATCTATCGTGAGTCGGTGATGAACAACCAGAAGCCCGAGAAGCTCGTCAAAGAGCTGACCAAGGACCGCGAGAAGCTGCGCTCCGTTCAGCAGTCGATCATTTTCGACAAGGCCCTTGATTTGCTGGTTTCCAAGGCTACCGTGACAACCGCCTCAGCGAAGGCGTGATCAGTCACCGTAAACCAAGGAAAACTTCGTGAGTTATTACGTTCCCACCATTCTGGAGAGCACCGGCCGCGGCGAGCGGCAATGGGATGTCTTCAGCCGTCTGCTCAAGGACCGCATCATCTTCATCGGTTCGCCGATTGACGACATGGTCGCCAACCTGGTGATCGCCCAGATGTTGTTCCTGCAGATGGAGGACTCCAAGAAGGACATCCACTTCTACATCAACTCGCCCGGCGGCGTCGTGACCGGTGGCATGGCCATCTACGACACGATGAATTTCCTTCAATGCGACATCGTCACCTATTGCATTGGCCAGGCGGCCAGCATGGCGACGGTGCTTCTCGCCGCCGGCACCCCGGGCAAGCGTTTTGCCCTGCCGAACAGCCGGGTGATGATTCACCAGCCCAGTGGTGGCGCCGGTGGTCAGACGGCTGACATCATGATCGCTTCCAAGGAGATCCTCCGCTGGCGCCAGACGCTCAACAGCGTCATCGCCAAGCACACGGGGAAAACCCCCGCGCAGATCGAAAAAGATTCGGATCGCGATTATTACCTGAGCGCCCACGAGGCCAAGGCTTACGGACTGGTCGACCACGTCGTCGAGTCCACCAAGGAAGTGCTGAAAGTCGTCCCCAGCGCCGCCTGATTTACATGACGATGTTTTGATCGAAACGGTGGCCTCTCCGGTCACCGTTTTTTTTGCGCACTCGACACTCACTCCGACCGGGAACACCTTGAGACCATGGCCAAATCGTCGCGCATGACCCTTTGTTCCTTTTGCGGGAAATCCCAGGCGGAGGTTAAAAAAATCATCGCCGGCCCGGGAGTGCATATTTGCGACGCCTGCGTGAACGTCTGCAAGACGATCATCGACCGCGAAGTGAAGCAGCCGGCGGTTGATGCGAAGCCCGCGTTCCGTCTGGTCAAACCGTCCGAAGTCAAAGCCGCGCTGGATGATTTCGTGATCGGCCAGGACCACGCCAAGAAGGTTCTCTCCGTCGCAGTCTACAACCATTACAAGCGCCTCATGTTCGGCGCCGGCCAGACTCCGTCCGGCAACGGTGCGCTTGCGCCCGAGTTCAACGACGTCGAGATCGAGAAGAGCAATATTCTCCTCGCCGGTCCCACGGGCTCCGGCAAGACGCTGCTCGCCCGCACGCTCGCCAAGGTTCTCGATGTGCCCTTTGCGATTTCGGACGCGACCACGCTGACCGAGGCGGGTTACGTGGGTGAAGACGTTGAAAACGTCGTCCTGCGTCTCCTTCAGGCGGCCAATTTCGATGTGAAACGCGCCGAGTGCGGGATCATCTACATCGACGAGATCGACAAGATCGGACGCAAGACCGACAACGTTTCGATCACGCGCGACGTGTCCGGCGAAGGCGTGCAGCAGGCGCTGCTCAAGATCCTCGAAGGCACCGTGTGCAATGTCCCTCCCCAAGGCGGGCGCAAGCATCCGAACCAGGAATACGTGCAGATCAACACGGCCAACATCCTCTTTATTTGCGGCGGCGCGTTTGTCGGGCTGGAGGGCATCATCGAAAAGCGCCTCGGCCAGCGCGGGCTCGGGTTTTCCTCGATCAAGGCACAGCTGACCAAGGCCGATTTGATGAGCGCGGAGAGCATCATGAAGTCCATCGAGCCGGGCGACCTGGTGCGCTTCGGGATGATTCCTGAATTCATCGGCCGTCTTCCGGTCGTGTCGGTGCTCGAACCGCTTCAGGTTGCCGACCTCGAAAAGATTTTGCTCCGCACGAAGAACGCGAATTCACGTCCGACGCGATCAAGGCCATCGCCATGAAGGCCGTCGAGTTGAAGACCGGTGCGCGTGCGCTGCGGGCCATCATGGAAAACATCATGCTTGAAGTGATGTATGAGCTGCCCCAGCGCGAAGACGTGGTGGAGGTGGTGATCGACTCCGGCGTCGTCGCCGGCAAACGCCGCCCGATTCTCCGCAAGGCGGGCAAGGGCGAGAGCACGCAGGACGCGGCGTGAAATTAGTCCTCGATTTCGGGCATCGCGCAGGCGGGGCTTGAGAACGTGGGTCGGGAATTCGTTTCGGGAATCTCCTGGGCTGCCTTGCTCAACAAGGTGATCAACTTGGGGCCGATCGTCCTTAGTTCGGCCCGATGAGCCCGGTAAAGTTTTTCCAGAATACCCAGGCCTTTTCTGGTCAGCGCAACGCGCACCTGGCGGCGGTCTTCGGACGACCTGGTGCGCCGGACCAATCGCAGGGCCTCCATGCGATCCACCAAGCCGACGGCGCTGTGATGGGCGGTGCGGAGTTGGGCGGCGAGTTCGCCCACGGTCACCCAGTTGCGCCCGGGAAAGCCTTCGATCGCGAGGAGCGCCTGATATTGCTGGGCGCTCACGCCATGGCTGATGGCGGCCGCTTCGCTGAATCCGAGAAATGTGCGCAGGGTATGGCGGAATTCCGCAAGGAGTTCGTAGTCTTCCTTGGTGAGACTTCCGGTGGGCGTCGCGGCAGAGGGCATGTGGATCGAAAGTGAGGTTTCGATCCGGGCGGGCAAGCCCCGGGGCGCATGCCTTCGAGTTCGTTTATCCGCGCACTTGGCGACGGCGCCACGCAATCAATCCGATAGCGCCGCCCAGCATCAGAAATCCGTGGGTCGAGGGCTCCGGGACCGGGGTGCCGGGCGTGACGTAGCCGCCGCCCCAGGTGCCGGTCGCGTAGATGTTACCCTCGTCGTCGGCATACTGGACGTTGACGACGGGGGCGCCTGGATTGGCTCCTGCGAAGACATCCCCGGCCGCCGCGTTCCAGTTTACGATAGTGACGGTGATATTGTCCGTGAGGGTGATGCCGCCGGAGCCGATGTTGAGCTGTGAGCCGTTGGAGCCGAAGTCGATGATCGAGTCACCGGTGATGACCAAATGCTGGATGGTCTGCGTGGTGTCGCCGAGAAGGAGCGTGCTGCCCTCGTTGAGGGTGACGGTCTCCCACTGGGGAACCTGGTTGTCGCCGGAAAAAATAACGGTGCCTCCGTTGTTGATCGTGAGCGGGCCGTTGATCGAGTCGCCGCCGCCCGTCTGGGCCATGATGAGGGTGCCGCTGTTGACGACCGTGTTGCTGATGTTGTTGTCCCCGTTGCCCGAGAGGGTGGTGGTGCCGGTGCCGTTCAACGTGAGGGAGCCTCCGGTGATCCGGCCGGCAAACGTGACGTCGCCGCTGCTCGTGATATTGATACCGCCGCTGCCGCCGGCGACGTTGCCACTGAAGGTTGCCGAGGCCGTCCCGCTGATGTTGATGCCGCCGCTGCCGGCTTGGGCGGCGGTCCCGGTATTGGCGAAATGGGTGGTGCCGGAACCCAGGTTGATCGTCGTGGTGTTGACCTGGCCGCTGAAGGTGTTGGTGCCGGTTCCGGAGGCCGTGAGCGTGGTGGCGGAAAGCGTCTGGGTGCTGCTGAAAATGCGGTTGCCCCCGCCCGACAAGGTGAGGTTGGCGACATTGCCGACCTGACCGCCCAAGGTGATCGAGGAGGCGCCGGTGAGGGTGAGATTGTTTCCTCCGGCGTTGAGATAAGCGGTGCCCAGGACGATCGCCCCACCGGCGGCATTCCATGTTTGGTTAGCGGTGAGGCTCAGCTGGGCATTGATGGTTTGAGTGTTGCCGCTGTTGTTGATGATCCCGCCTCCGCCGATGTTGTAACCGCCGCCATTGATCGTAAACGCACCTGCGCCGGAGGCAAAGGTCACCGAGTTCAGCGACCAGCTCCAGGAGCCCGTGATATTCGGGCGGGTCGAGCCGGCGAAAATGATATCGGCATCGGAGGTAGGCGAGGACGTGTCCCAGTTCCCGGTCGTGCCAAAGTTATTGTCGGCGCCGCCGCCGTCCCAAGTGAAAGTCGCCGCCTGCACACCCGTTCCAACGATCACGAGGGCCGGCACAATGCGGGCGCACAGGTGAAGGAGGTGGATTAAGTGCAAGCGGTTGTTCATTAGGCCCAAGCGGATCCATTGATAGGTAATAAATCACCTAGCTTGTTTCAAGCCATAGATGCTCGGGCCCGCCGACGCGGGGTTTGGCGGCTGTTGTGCGATCGGGCGCGGCGCGGCAACCGCGGGGCAATGTCAACCGGTCGAGTTCTCCGAACCGGGAGCGGCGTAATCGTGTTTTCGCCTGTCTATCGCGCGAAATTCTTGTCGATCACGCGATCGATCGTCCACGGCGAGGAGCCGTCTTTGAGTTGGCGAATCGCCTGGTGCACGATGACGCCCTTTTTATAGAGAACCGCTCCCGTGTGAAAATACTGGAGGGGTTTTCCGCTGGCATCGGTTCCTTCGAAATCGATCCGGAGATTAAATCCCGCGGGCACTGCGGTGTCGATGTAGAGGGCCGCGTAGTTGCCCGGTGCCACGGGTTTTTCCAGCAGGTTCCGGCCCCAGTCGATCTGATCAGTGCGTGCATTGGTTCCACAGCAACTCGCGGGCGAGGCATAGATGCCGGTCATGAGGCGTGGCGTGCCCGTGGCGTCTTTGACCCGGTTGATGATCACGAGATTGGTGTCCTTGGACCAAAACGTGGTGCGGTGGGCCGGCTCGCAGGCAACGGAGCAATGGGCGCCGGTGCATCCGGCAAACGGAGCGCGAGGGGTGTGCGGAGACTTTGCCGGATGTGCGGCCGACAAGGGGGCAGTGACTGCGAGCGCGAGGACGAACGAACAAAAACGGGGGTTCATGAGTGATGGGGCGGAGCTGTTTCAGGCTGTCGTTTACTTCGCGGCGTTCGCCTGCTTTTTCGCGTCCATGATAAACTTGTTGTAGGCGCCGGCGTCCTTGTAGGAGGTGATCGCGGCAACAGGGGTGCCGTCGGACTTCGCGACGATCACAAAGGGCAGCGTTTTCGCATCGGTCAGCAGGGAACGGTATTTGCCGTAAAACTCGCGTGCGACCGCCTTGTCATCGCAGTCGAGATCGACGAGCACGAACTCGGAGTCGAAGAGCTTCACCTTTCGCTCATTGATCAACTTTTTGAGGCTCTGGCAGTTTCCACAGGCCTCGCGTCCGTAGGTGATAAAGATGAGTTTGTTGTCCTTGGACGCAGTTTCGATCGCGGTGGGAAGACTGGTGAGCATCTTGCGTTCGCCGGCAAAGCCGGTGGCGCTGAAGGCAAGGAGCGTGAGGGCCGCGAGGAGGTATTTGATCATGATAATAAAGGAGTAGTGAAGTCGTGGAGGATGCCAGGCTCGCTGCTCGTGGCGAC
Organism: Rariglobus sp.; assembly: GCA_029266495.1. Taxonomy (GTDB): domain Bacteria; phylum Verrucomicrobiota; class Verrucomicrobiia; order Opitutales; family Opitutaceae; genus Rariglobus. Next base: position 33,249 of record JAQSWS010000046.1, read on the forward strand.
ATTTTTGTCTATCGAACCGAGGCGAACCTTGGGCGGGGACACGAGTCTGTTGGACGATGCATTACTCGCGTCGACAACCGCGCGTAGCGCCGACCGGGCGCATCACCGTCCGTCTTTCCACCGATCAGCGCGACCTGTTTATCAAGGCGTCTGAGGTGCCGAGGGATCTGGCGCATGCGCTTCATCGTGCGCCGGTGCGCGGAGGAAAACTTTCGATTCGCATCACGCGGGAATTCTTGGACGCGTTGATCGCTGCGGCGGCGAAGAGCCAGGCGCCTGACCGTCGGGCCGAACGCGACTTGGTGGCGCTCCTAGGCTACCTCGAAGGACTCGAGGAGCGATTCGAAACGACGGATGACACGACGGAATCCGATGAGGGGTGATATAAATGTTCCGATCGGTGACATAGGCACTCCAGGCGGAGTGCTCAAGGACCTGTCGTGGATCGACGCAATGAAGCGGGGCGATTTCGAGCGGGCGTGGCGGTTGGCGGACGAGACCCTGGCCGAACGCGCCGGCCGGCCCTGCTGGCACTGGCCGCGTCATCTGCAATATATCTGGGACGGGAGTTCACTCGACGGAAAACGGGTGTTGGTGCGCTGTTATCATGGGCTGGGCGACACGGTGCAGTTCATCCGGTTTGCAGCGCTCTTGAAGGAACGCGCCGCGGAAGTAATCGTGTGGGCGCAACCGGCGTTGTTGCCATTATTGCAGACGGTGGCGGGGGTAGACCGGTTGCTGCCGCTCCATGATGGTGTGCCAGCGGTCGATTATGACCACGATGTGGAGGTGATGGAGCTCGCCCATATTTGTCGTGTAAATCCGGATACGCTGCCCCGGAAGGTGCCTTATTTGAAGCCACCCTCGAGGACGCCGGCCCTTTCGAGGAGGCGGCTCAATGTCGGGGTGATCTGGCGGGCGGGGGACTGGGATGAGCGTCGTTCCATTCCCACCGAGGCGCTGGCACCGCTGGCGGCTGTTCCGGGAGTGAC
>JAQSWS010000136.1 GCA_029266495.1 Rariglobus sp.
TCGCGGCAATATGCGCCAATTTGTTGTGCTCGGGGCCGATGCCGAGATGAAAACGGGGTTCCGACAAAAAAGCTCCCGGTCTGTTTTATCCGCTCCGCCTGATTTTCAGGACTCCGCGTTTCCGGCTTCCGGCTGTTGCCCATGAAAAAATTGTTGATCATCGGACGCAAAAATGGCGTCGGGCTCGATCAGGACGCAGCTCTGGTGGCCGCGGCTTTGCGCACCGATGACTGGGTGGTGCGGCACCATGCGCCCAACGACTGGCGCGCCCTGTTAATGTCCCGCGGCAGGGCGGACGCGGTGATTCACCTCGAACGCTTTTTCCCTCTGTGGAAGTGGCGCGGTGCACGGCATTATCTGATCCCCAACCAAGAACGGTTTCCCGAGCGTCAGGTGGGACGGCTGAAAAAAGTGGATCAAATCCTCTGCAAATCGCGACATGCCGAGGAGATTTTTTTCCGCCTGCATTCCGCGGTGAGTTTTGTCGGCTTCACGTCATCGGACCGGTTGCTGCCTGAGACGAAGCCCGATTACACGAGCTTTTTTCATCTGGCCGGTCGCAGCACGCTCAAGGGCACGGAAGGACTGCTGGCGCTTTGGGCGCGGCATCCGGAGTGGCCGGTGCTGACCTTGGTGCAGCATCCGGACAACGCCCCCGCATCCGTGCCGGCAAACGTCCGCCTGATCAGCCGGCATATTTCCAATGCGGAACTGCAATCGCTGCAGAACAGCTGCGGCGTGCACCTGTGCCCGTCATTATCGGAGGGGTGGGGGCACTACATTGTCGAAGCCATGTCCTGCCGCGCGGTGACCGTGACGACGGATGGCCCGCCGATGAATGAACTGGTGCGTCCGGAGCGAGGGGTATTGGTGGCGGCGAACCGTAGCGAACCGCGTCGGTTGGGGCGTAATTTCTACGTGGATCCGGATGCGCTGGAAAAAGCAGTGGGCGGTTTGATCGCCGCTCCGTGTGACGAAAAGGCTGTGATGGGTAACGCGGCGCGACGTTGGTTTGAGCAAAACAACGCGCGATTCGCCGCAACGCTCCAACAGGCTGTGATCTCCGGGTAGCGGTCGCGTGATCCGTAAACGCGCCCGCTGGTGCCGATGGGGTTTAGTTTAACCCATTTGTCACCGGGCGCGGCTTGTCGGGGATACCGGGGCATTCATGGTTCGGAGCGAACACTGTTCCGCCATGACCCCGACCCAAAGGCATCCCCGAAAAAACTTCCGCGCGGCTTACTATATCATGGGGGTTTCGCGGTTGTTTCTGCCGTCCGCCCCGGAGTTGCAGCGACTGGAAAGACGGTTGGCGTCGCTCTCACCTACGGAACGGAAAAGGGTGCGGGATCGCGGAGACTATTATTTTCGTTCGGATCAATTTTTTGACGCGAGCGGGGGCATCAACAGCAGGGAGTTTCGCGACAAAAAAGTTCATCGCGTCAAAACCAGCTACTTTTTGGATCTCTATCATCCCCTCCGTCATTTCGACCGGTCGCTGAGATTCCACTATCGCTTTGGTGATAAATCTTTCATCCCGGACAAGCCCACATTTCTGAAAGCGCGGGAGTTGTGCGAAACGAACGCGAACGCCATCACCCTGAAGCTGAACAAAGTCCGGCACTTTTGTTTCGTCAGGGATCAGCAGAGTTATGAGTCGAAACGGGATCGCGTGGTCTGGCGCGGGAACGGCAAGCAGGTGCAGCGTCAGGCGCTGGTCGAACGCTATGCCAACCATCCGCTGTGCGATGTGGGGCAGACTAATGATCAAGGCGATCCCCGATACCGGAAACCCTATCTTACGATGGAGGACCAGTTGCGGAACAAGTTCATCCTGTCGGTTGAAGGAAACGATGTGGCGACAAACCTGAAGTGGATCATGTCATCCCAATCGTTATGCGTCATGCCCCGGCCGACCCGGGAAACGTGGTTCATGGAAGGGCGGCTGATACCCGATCATCACTATGTGCAGGTGAAGGATGATTTCAGCGATCTGGAGGAGAAGTTGCGGGAGTGCATGGCCGAACCCGGCCGGTGCCGCGAGATGGTCGCGAATGCCAACGAACACGTCCGCCAGTTCCTTGACAAGGACATGGAATCGCTGATTTCGCTCTACGTCCTCGACAAGTATTTCGCGTTATCCGGGCAGGCTCCGAGACTGGGGCTTTATCCGATGAGCGCGGCGTGAGTGGACAAATAAGAACCTGCTTTTATCGCGTATAAACGCTTGGTTCGCGGCGGCTCAGTTTGAAGCGGCGATGCACCCAGAAATATTGTTCGGGGGCTTTGGAAATATGTTCTTCAAACAACCGGTTGATCCGGAGGGAGTCGGCCTCGGCATCTGCGGTGGGGAAATTATCCAAGGCGGGCAGGATGGTTAACAGGTAGCTGCCGTCCGGCCGCCGCAGGCCGAAGTAGGGGACGACGGACGCGCCGGTCATTTCGGCGAGACGGCTGGTGGCGGTGTTGGTCATCGCAGGCACGCCGAAAAAAGGCAGCATGGCGGAAAGTTTGGTGCGTTTACCCTGATCGGGCGCATACCAGATGGTGTGTCCTTGCTTGAGCGCACGCAGCAGGCCTCGCAGGTCGTCCATCGGCACGGCGATCAAAGTGCGGGCCTCCCGGGCAAGGCGCATTTGCTTGGCGATCACCGCATTGTTCGCTTCGCGATACAGGCAGCCAAACGGAAGAATTCCGGCGAGCATGCGCGCACAAATCTCCAGCGTGGTGAAATGAGCGGTTAACAGCAGGACGCCCCGGCCGCGCGCCTGCGCGGCTTCGAGGTGTTCACGTCCGACGATCTCATGAGGCGGCAGCCGGTGCATCGGAGCCCACCAGGCGAGGCAGGTCTCGAACAAGCCGAGCCCCAGCGACTGGTAATGTGCCGCGGCCAGCGCATGTTGCTCCCGGGGTGTTTTCCCGGGAAAGGCCAGGCGGAGGTTGGTTGCCACGACGTGGCGGCGGATCCGCACGACGTGGAAAAACAACCAACCCATCGACCGGCCGAGGGCGGTTTGCACCGGCCACGGCAGGCGCGTGAGTAATTTAAAGATACCTACCCCGAACAGCGCCGGCCAATGTCGGAGGTGGCGGAACGAGGGTGCTGAGTAGTCCCGGCTCATGCGCCGCTCGCGGGTGCGGCGTTGCGGTAGAGCTGCGGATTGAGGGCCGGGTCGTTATACATCTTGAACTGGTAGTAGACCGCAAATGTGCGCCGGTGTTCGGCGACATCGGCCAGCAGTTCAGCCAGGCTTTGCGTAAGGTCGGTGCGCTGACGAACGATGCGCGCGAGCTTGGTGGCGCAGGCTTCGCGATGACTGGCGGAGGCGTCCGGGCGCCCGGCTTCTTCGCGCATATGAAACTCCTTGAGCGCGAGAATGGAGAGGCGGTCGATGATCATGCCTGGCGTCTCGGAATTGCGCGGGCAGCCGGACTCGACGGGCTGAAGGGCGGCGACAAGCGCCTTGTCCATCTCCTCGATGAAGTTGTTGCGCTCCTGATTGTATTTATCGATGGCGCGCTTGGCCTGAAACACGCGTTCAAAGCCGAGATCGTTGCGGCGGGCGACATCCTCTTCGTGCCAGAGCTGGAAGTTGCGCAGGTGGTTTTGTGCGACCAGTCCGGCAAACCCGGAGCCATCGGAGACGGCCGGTTCGCGGACGTGCCATTGCTCGGTAAGAAGGGCTTGTTGACCAGCGATGGCGCCGGCGTTGAAGAGGACAGGGTCAGGCATGCGGGAATCTAGTTGAAGGAATAGGGGGCGGACTCAAGCCTGCGGTGCGAGTGACGCCATCAAAACCCTCGCCCGCAATTAAAAGCCTGTTGATCATCAAGCCCTCTTCGTTGGGCGACATCGTTCATGCATTGCAGGTCTTGCAATCGGTGGCGCGGCAACAGCCTGATTTGCGCATCACGTGGGTCGTTCGGGATCGTTTTGCCGGTCTGGTGGAGGCGGCTCCGTTCGTCAGCGAAGTGATCCTGTTCAAGCGCAAGGAAGGCTTCCGGGCGATCTGGAACGTCATGAAGGCCTTGCGCGCCCGTCATTTCGACGCGGTGTGGGACATGCAGGGATTGTTGCGTTCGGGGCTCATGACCGCCGCTGCGCGTTCGTCAAAAAAATGGGGGCGTTCCGACAGCCGTGAAGGCGCGGGCCTGTTCTATAATAAGCGCATTCCACTGCCACCGGGCGAAGGGCCGCACCATGCGATCGCCGTGCTGCAGGGCTTTCCGCAAGCGGCAGGTTTTGCCCCGCAAATCGAGCTCCCCCTCGTGCTTAAGCCGGCTCCGGCGTTCCCCTGGCAATCGTTTTTTGCCAGCGACCCGACATTGAACTTCGTGATTTTTACGGACAGTCGCGGAGTCGAAAAAGAGTGGAAGGGATTTTCCGACCTGACCCGCCTGATCTGGGAGAAAATTCCCGGCAGCCGGGTGGCGTGGTGTGCGGGTCAGCCGGCTTCGCCGGACGGGGAGATCCCGGGCGGACGTTTTCTCAATCTTACCGGCTGCCCGTTCGACGAGATGCTCGCACTGGCGCGTCAGCCTTCGGTTTTCATCGGCAATGACAGCGGTCCGATGCATCTTTCGGCGGCCTCGGGCAACCGGGTGCTTGCCATCTTTGGCCCGACGTCGCCCCTGCGCTTTGGTCCGTGGCCGATCGGCTCAGCCCGCACCCGGCCGGTTGTGGCCCCCGGTGGCATTCTCGCCGATCTGAAGGCGGAGACCGTGCTGGAGGCGCTGCAGGAACTCCGCACCCGGGAATAAGCGAACGGCAAGATTTGTGTTTATTCCGGCCTGAGGCTGGGTTGTGCTTTCCCGTCATGCTCGATCCCAAGCTTCTCCGTGAATCGCCCGACCTCGTCCGCGCTGCGATTGCCAAGAAACACCTCGATGTCGATGTCGAGGCCCTCCTGACGCTCGACGCCGCCTGGCGGGGGCAACTCCAGCAGGTGGAGTCGCTCCGCGCCGCACAGAAGGCCGCCAACACCGAGATGGCGAAGCTCCCCAAGGGATCGCCCGAATTCATCGCCAAGGTTCAGGAGATGAAGGCCGTTTCGACTCAAGTGAAAGAGGCCGATGTCGTCCTCGGCGAGACCGAGGCGCGCCTCAAGCAGGCGATGATGACGCTCCCCAATCTACCTCACGCCAGCGTGCCCGAGGGGCGCACGCCCGAGGACAACGTCGTGTTCGCAACGTGGGGTGACGTCGCCACGCTCTCGCCGCATGCGAAGCCGCATTGGGAGATCGCCGGGTTCGAAAAACTGTTCGATTTCGCGCGGGGCTCGAAGGTCACCGGTGCGGGATTTCCGTTTTATATCGGCGATGCCGCCCGGATCGTGCGCGCGTTGCTCCATTTCTTTTTGGATGAGAACGGCAAGGCCGGCTACGTGGAGGTGAATCCCCCGATCTTCGTCAATGCCGCCAGCGCCACCGCCACCGGCCAGCTTCCCGACAAGGAAGGCCAGATGTATGAGGCGGTCGCCGACGGCTTCTACGCCGTGCCCACCGCCGAGGTGCCGCTCACGAATTTTTTCCGCGACGAGATTCTGGACGAGGCCGCGCTGCCGGTGAAACGCTGCGCCTATACGCCGTGTTTCCGCCGCGAGGCGGGCAGCTACGGCAAGGACGTGCGCGGGCTCAACCGCCTCCACCAATTCGACAAGGTTGAGTTGCTCAAGTGGGTGCATCCCTCGTCGAGCTATGACGAACTCGACGCGCTCCGCGGCGACGCCGAGAACCTGCTGCGCAAGCTGGGCCTGCCTTATCGCGTGCTGCTGATGTGCGGCGGCGACCTTGGTTTTTCGCAGTCGAAAAAATACGACCTTGAGGTCTGGTCGGCCGGCCAGAAACGCTGGCTGGAGGTCTCGAGCTGCTCGAATTTCGAGACGTTCCAAGCCCGCCGTGCGCAGATTCGTTTCCGCAATGCCGACGGCAAACCCGAGCTCGTGCATACGCTCAACGGTTCGGGCCTCGCGGTGCCGCGCGTGCTCGCCGCTCTCCTCGAAAACAACCTTCAACCGGACGGACGGGTGAAGATCCCCGCCGTGCTCGTGCCGTATTTCGGCAAGGAATACCTGACCTTCGCCTGAACGAAAAGCAGCGCAGGGTTCCGGCCGGCCCTCGATTTTGGATGGCAGGCTGAAGGTCTGCGTTACTTTCAAACCCATGCCGCGTCCGCCAAAACCTGACTGGCCCCGAGTCGCTGCCGCGCTGGCCGGGCGCATTCCACTCGCGGCGCTGCATCCGTCCGTGGTGGCGTGGGCCGGCGGCGGGAGTGAGGCCGCGCGACGTTCCTGGGCGATCGCCTTTTCAGGTGGAGCGGATTCGCTCGCGCTGCTCCTTTTGATGTGGGCGCACTGGCCGGAGCGCCGGGCGCGGCTGGTGGCCTTGCACTTTGACCACCGCTTGCGCGGGCGCGCGTCGATGGAGGACGCGCGGTTCTGCGAACGGGTGTGTGCCGCGCTCGGTGTGCGGTTTGTCAACGGTGCATGGGCGGGCGCGCGCAAAGGCGCCAGTGAGGCGGTGGCACGCGCAGCACGCTTCGGGTTTTTTCAGCAGGCGCTGGCGCGGCGACGCATCCGGGTGCTGTGGCTGGGCCAGCAGCAAGACGACATCGCCGAAACACTCCTGATGCGACTGGCGCGTGGCAGTGGCTCCGCCGGACTCGCCGCACCGCGGCCTTTGCAACGCATGCCGGCCGGACGTGTTCATGTGCGTCCGCTGCTTACGTTGAAAAAGCACGAAATTATCACCGCTTTGACCGAGGCGGGCGGCCGTTGGCGCGAGGATGCGAGCAATGAAACGGAAGACTATTACCGTAATCGCATCCGGCACGAGGTGCTGCCTGCGTGGTCCGCGGCGGCCGGCGGCCGCGATGCGCTGGCCGGAGCCGCGTTGACCCGCGAGTTGCTGGAAGAGGATGATGCCGCGCTGGAGGCATGGGTGGACCTTCTGGCGCCGTTGTCCGCCGATGGATGGCGCCTCGACGTGAAGGTGCTTCACGGCAAGCCGCGCGCGGTGGTGCGCCGGGCCCTGCACCGCTGGCTCTCGGTGCAGCCCGATACCGGCGACCTGTCCCGCCAGGGCTTTGCGACCCTGCTCGCGGCGGTGGAGAAGGGGAGCTTCACCCGCTTCAGTCTTGGCGGTAGCGGTTTCGCCGTGATTCGAAAGGGCGTGCTGGCTTTCGAGTTTCCACCTCGTTCCGGAATTAAGTCAGGGCCGGCCAATTGACTTATCCTCGGGAACCTCCACGGTTCACCTTGAGTCCCAATTGTAATGCCTGATCTCAATAACGACACCTAGCGCCGCCCCATCAAAAACCTGACCCCGGAGCGTTGCCCGCGAAT